>NZ_JBSFBQ010000104.1:0-13289 GCF_053593015.1 Streptomyces sp. NPDC002403
GCCGGCGGGACGCCAGGGCGGGAGCCAGCCACCCAGCCATAATCTTATATTTAGCGTCTGTGGCCCGGGCCCGGGGGCCGGTCACCGCTCCGTGTTCGGTGTCCGTCCGCGTGCTACGCGTACGTCGTGATGTCGTCGATCACCGAGAACCCCAGCCCGTACGCGCTCATCCCCCGCCCGTACGCCCCGATGTGCACCCCGCCGCGCGCCGATCCCGCCAGTACCCAGCCGAATTCGGACTCGCGGTAGTGGAACGGCACCGGGACCCCGTCCACCGGCAGCGACAGCACCGACCACGCGGGGCCTTCCAGGTCGTCGGCGAGCTCGAACGCCGTCTCCGTCTGCTGGTCCAGCCAGTCGTCGCGCAGCGCGTGGTCCATCTGCGGGGGCCATGTGCAGGCGAGCAGGCCGGACCCGGCCAGCCAGGCCGCGGAGGACACCGTGGTCGCGTCCAGCACCCCCGTGCCGTCACCGCTGCGCCGCACCGGGCTGCTGGCCATCGACACGACGACGGCGAACCGTTGCTTCTCGGCGCCCCCTTCGGCCCGGACCGACGGTTCGTCACCGTGTCCGATGGAACCGTGCTGCACCGTGCCGTCCGCCGCGGTGCCCACCTGCATCAGCCGGCGCGGCCCGGTGAAGGCCTCGTCCAGTCCGTACCAGGGAAACGTGGCTGCCAGATAGCCGTCGACCATACGCCGGGCCGCCGGCACCCCCTCTGCGGTGACTGTGCCCGGCGCGTCTTCCGCGCCCACCCGACTTGTCGTCTCCATCTGCCCGGCCGCCTCCTCGATCCTTTGGGTCCGGAGCGGCCCGCCCCCCAACGGGCGTACTCACAACCGGACAGATGGAGAATAGCCATACCGTCCGGGCGAGCCGGGATTGGCGGGGGGTCAGGTGGCGTCGGCGTCGAACGGCGGCCGGTCGTCCTTGCCCGGCTGGTCACGCTTCTTGAGCAGGTCCGGAGCACCGGCGGAACCATTGGCGGCGGTGATCGCCGAGGCACCCGACACGCCGCTCCTGGAGTCCGCGGACTCCAGGTCCTTGCTCTCCCGGCCGTTCACCGCGTCGGTTACCTCGGCCAGGTCCTTGCGGAGGTCGAAGCTCTCGCGGATCTCCTTCAGCCCCAGATCGTCACTGCCGTCCATGAGCTGCTTGCGGACGAACGTCTTGGGGTTGAGGTCCTCGAACTCGAAGTCCTTGAACTCCGGGCCGAGCTCCGTACGGATGTCCTCCTTGGCGCTCTCGGAGAACTCACGGATCTTGCGGATGAAGCGCGAGGCGTCCTGGATAACCTTCGGCAGCTTGTCCGGGCCGAAGATCAGCACGCCCAGAACCGCGAGCGTCACCAGCTCGAGTGCGCCTATGTCATTGAACACCCTGTTGCTCCTCGTGTTCTCCGAGACCATGTCGGTCGAGGTCCGGACCCGCCCACGGTACCCGTCGGAACTGTCCGCGCGGTAGCGTCACGTGGCTGTCACGTGCCGCTTGCCGAGCCGAGCGTCAAAGAGATGGACAGGTCTTTACCACCGCGCGTCAACGTGAGGTCCAGACGGTCTCCCGGGCGGTGCGCCCGGATCTTCACGATCAGCTCCTCGCCGCTGTGCACCCGTCGGCCGTCGACCTCGGTGATGACGTCACCGGGCCTGATCCCGGCCTTGGCCCCGGGCCCGCCCGGCGTCACCGCGGACTTGCCCGCCGCGCCCTTCGAGCCGACCCTGGCGCCGTCACCGGCGTACTTCATGTCGAGTGTGACGCCGATCACCGGGTGGGTGGCCTTCCCGGTGTTGATCAGCTCCTCCGCGACCCGCTTGCCCTGGTTGATCGGGATGGCGAAGCCGAGGCCGATGGAGCCCGCCTGGCCGCCCTCCTCGGCCGAGCCGCTGTCGGCGGCGCGGATGGCGCTGTTGATGCCTATGACATGGGCGTCGGTGTCGACGAGCGGACCGCCGGAGTTGCCCGGGTTGATCGGCGCGTCGGTCTGCAGCGCGTCGACGTAGCTGATGTCGCTGCCGTCGCCCTTCTCGCCGCCCGCGGTGATCGGCCGGTCCTTGGCACTGATGATGCCGGAGGTCACGGTGTTGGAGAGGTCGAAGGGGGCGCCGATGGCCACCACGGGATCGCCGACCTGCACATTGTCGGAGTTGCCCAGCGGCAGCGGCTTGAGGCCGGAGACTCCGGTGACCTTGACCACGGCCAGGTCGTAGCCGCTGTCCTTGCCGACGACCTCGCCGCGCGCGGTCTCCCCGCCGCTGAACGTCACGGTGATCTCGCCGCCCCGGCCCGCCGGGGCGACGACGTGGTTGTTGGTGAGGATGTGACCGGAGCCGTCGAGGACGAAGCCGGTGCCGGTGCCGGACTCGGTGGCGCCGCTGACGTGGAGAGTGACCACGCTGGGCAGGGCGCTGGCGGCGATACCGGCGACGCTGTCGGGGGCCCGGCCGCCGCTGCTGCGGCCGGCCTGCGGGAGCTCGACCCGGGTGAGGCCGCCGTTGCGCTCGATGTAGGCCCCGATGCCGCCACCGATTCCGCCCGCCACCAGCGCGAGCAGCACGGCGCCGACGAGGAGGGAGCCGCGCCGGCTCTTCTTGCGGCCGGTGTCGGCCCCGAGCGGCGGGCCCGGGTTGGTGAGCGGCTGCCTGGGCGCGCCCCAGGGGTCGTACTGGAGCCACTGCGCCGACGCCGCCTGGGGCTGCGGCTGGGGCTGCTGGAGCGGGGGCTGCTGCTGGGGCACGTGGGGCGGCGGGGTGGGGGTGGGCGGTGCGGGGATGCCCGCGCCGTTCGTCCCCGCGTACTGCGGGGGTACGGGGGTGCCGTGCGCCGGGGTCGGGACCGGCCGCTGTACGGGCGGTGCGGGTGCCCAGGGGCCGGGTCCGCCATAGGGCGGGGTGCTGTACTGGTCGGGCTCGTGCAGCGGCGTCACCGGTGGCGCGGCCGGTGCTGCGGGCGGTGCCTCGGCGGGCACGGCGGCCGACGGTACGGGGGCCGGGGACCGGGGCGGCACGTCGGCCGGGGGTGTCCTGGGCTCCGTCGGGTCGGTCGCCGGCGCCGTGTCCTCGGCGGGGGACGGCTCGTCCGGCACCGTGCGGGTGGTACTTCCCGCCGTGGGCCGGCTCCACCACTTCGCCTTCGGCCCGGTGGACTTCCCGTCTTCCATGCTCTCCCCGCTACTGCCGCGACTGGCCTCTGCACGCCCCGGCCGGGGCGTCCCTCCCGGAACTGCTCCCGGAATTCAACCAGGTTTGCGAATACTTGCGCAGGCCCCGGTCAGTGCCGGGACGAAAGCGGCAGACCGCGATCGGTGGGTGTGGGAACGGCCGAGGTCGAGGACTGTGCCCAGGGCGGTGGCGACGACTGCGTCCCGGTCGGCGGTACGGAGGGCGTCGGCGACTGCGCGGCGAGCCGCCCGAACACCTCGGCGAAGAGCGGGGTGGTGCCGGTCGGGCGTATCAGAGGCGGCGCGGACACATTGGTCAGGAGATGAGCGGCGAAGGGGTTTCCCGCGAGGCTCGCGGTGGCGACCACCGCGGGGGTGGCGGAGGGCGCCGCCGGTGCGACGCTCGGCACGGCCGACGGGGCCGTGGCGGTCGAGCGGTCGCCCGTCCCCCTGGCCGCGAGCGTGCCGTGGCTGCCGCCGCCGCGACGGCTGACCGAGCCACCGCTCTCCCCGCGCGAGGGCGCGTCGAGCGGGGTCACCGCGTTTCCGGCACCCGAGGCCCGGGCCGCGGAGCCGGTGCCCGCGCCCGTCGGCAGGGCACCGCCGAGGGCGATGGCCGCCAGCGAGACGGCACTCGCCGCCGCGAAGGCGAATCTCCGGCCGCGCCAGGGCGAGCGCTCTCCCTCGCGGCCCACCTCGTGGATCCGGAAGGCGGAACGGGAGGAGCCCCCCGGCAGCACGGCCGTCGAGCCGTGCGGGGTCGGGAGGAAGCCGAAGCCGCCGAGCGGGCGGTCCCCGGGCGACTCCGGGCGGCTGCCGGACGGCTGGATCACGGGGAAGAGCCCGTCGCCGAAGCGCCCGGAGCCGCCGAATGGTCTGTCCTGCCTGTCGTCGTCACCTCCCGGCCCCCCGGGAAGGCCCTGCAGCCGGGCGAGGAACCCCTCCGACGGCGACGGTGGGGCCGACACGCCGAGGACACTCTTCAGGCGCCGCTGCGCCGCGGCCTCGGCCTTGCACTTGGCGCAGGTCGCGAGGTGGGCGAGGACCCGCTCGCGGGCGTCGTGTTTCAGCTCGCCGTCGACAAGCGCGGCGAGGCGGTCCCCCAGGTGTTGTTCCGCGGGGGTCGGACCTGTGCCGCTCACGCCGTTCCGCCCTCCCCTGCCAGGACCGCGCCCGCCAGCGAGCGCTGCTCGGCACGGGCCTCGGGCGAACGGTGCCGCAGTGCCTTGCGCAGATGCGAGCGACCGCGGTGGATACGGCTGCGCACGGTGCCGAGCTTCACGCCGAGCGTCGCGGCGATCTCCTCGTACGAGAGGCCCTCGATGTCGCAGAGCACGACGGCGGCACGGAACTCGGGCGCGAGGGTGTCCAGCGCCTGCTGCACGTCCGCGTCGAAGTGGGTGTCGTTGAAGACCTGCTGCGGGGACGGCTCACGGCTCGGCAGCCGCTCGGCGGCGTCGTCGCCCAGGGAGTCGAAGCGGATGCGCTGCTTACGGCGGACCATGTCCAGGAACAGGTTGGTCGTGATGCGGTGCAGCCAGCCCTCGAAAGTGCCCGGCGTGTAGGTCGACAGCGACCGGAACACCCGGACGAAGACCTCCTGCGTGAGGTCCTCGGCGTCGTGCTGGTTGCCCGTCAGCCGGTAGGCGAGACGGTAGACCCGGCCGCTGTGCGTGCTGACGATCTCTTCCCATGAAGGTGGCGTCCACGCCTGGGATTCCGCATCTGAGGCGAAAGTCGCGGTCGGTGCGGAGTGGTTGGAAGAACGGTCAGCAATGTTGGTCACGGATTTCGGCTCACCCGCCGACCTGAGAAAGCGCCGCAGCACTCCTCCCCGATCCACAGGCGCAGCCGCACCTCCCCTATCGGCTCTGGTGGTGTCCAGTGGAGCCCCTACCATAGCCACCTCGCCCGTTAGCTCCGGATAAGCCTTTTTCCTGCTGGGGCCGGGGATCGCCCCGGGAACCGCCGGCCCGTGGCTCCCGGACCCGATCCGCGGGCCGATTCCACAGGCTCTCCCCTGCCCCTTCATAACGCCCGGTCCCATCTGCGGGTTCCCGGGCGCAGCGGATACAGTCACCGTTGCGCCAACTACGGGGACAGGAGAGGGTCATTACCGCCAACCGGCAGACGAGCTGGGCGTTCGCCGACGCCTTTGTCGCCGAGGACGAAGCACTGCACTGGGCCCGTGACCGGGCCCGGGAGGCGGGGCTCCGCTCGGTGTCGCCAGGTACCGGCGCCGCGCTGCGCCTGCTCGCTGCCACGACGGACGCCAAAGCGGTGGCCGAAATCGGCACCGGGACGGGCGTGTCCGGGCTCTATCTGCTGCACGGCATGCGGCCCGACGGGGTACTGACCACCGTCGACCCGGAGCCCGAGCGCCAGCAGTTCGCCCGCGAGGCCTTCCGGGCCGCGGGGTACGCCGCCAACCGGGCCCGCTTCATTCCCGGCCGCGCCCTGGACGTACTGCCCCGGCTCGCGGACGGCGGATACGACCTGGTGTTCTGCGACGGCGACCGGCTGGAGAGCCTGGACTGTCTCGCTGAATCGTTGCGCCTGCTGCGCCCCGGCGGGCTGGTCTGCTTCGAGGGCGTCTTCGCGGACGGCCGTACCGTCGACTCCGCGGCGCAGCCCGCGGAGGTGCTGCGGCTGCGGGAGCTGCTGCGCGCGGTGCGCGAGAGCCAGGAGCTGATGTCGACGCTGCTGCCGGTGGGCGACGGGCTGCTCTGCGCGGTGCGCCGGGGCTGAGGCCCGTCGCCACGGGGCCGGGAATTCTCCCGGGCCCGGGCGGACCGGCCCGGCCCGGCGCGCATGGTCGTGAACGCATCACTGCCCCGGCACGGACAACGCGCCGGGGCAGTGATGAAGTGTGGGCGCCTCTGCTCAGCCGACGACCTTCTTGAGGGCATCGCCGAGTGCATCGGCCTCGTCCGGCGTCAGCTCCACGACAAGCCGACCGCCGCCTTCGAGCGGAACGCGCATGACGATGCCCCGCCCCTCCTTTGTCACCTCGAGCGGGCCGTCGCCCGTCCGCGGCTTCATGGCCGCCATGCTCGTTCCCCTTCCTGAAACCAGCTCATCGCAACCGGCGGCCCCATGACAGGCGCTGTGTCACCGGCATCGAACACATTGCTTCCAGGCCATTATCCCGCATCACAGACCCCGATGACCAACATCGGTCGGCATCGCTTGCGCAACGCGCTCTCTCAAAACCACCCAATTAGGCAATCGGCCTGCGATACTCCGCCGCCCGCACCCCCGCTTCGGGGCCCAATTGTTAGACGCAGGTCACATGTCGGCTCCCGCCCGAGTCGGCCATGCTTGCCTGGACAGGCATTGCCCGAGGTGCGAAGGGGACAACGAAATGGCCGACCACATGGCGGACAGCGTGCTCCACGAAGTGAGCGACGGACTCGCGACGATCACGATCAACCGTCCCGACGCGATGAACGCCATGAACACCGCCACCAAGGTGGCGCTCCGTGACGCGCTGGAGTCCGCGGCGGCCGACCCCGCCGTACGCGCCGTTCTGCTCACCGCGACCGGGCGGGCGTTCTGCGTCGGCCAGGACCTGAAGGAGCACGTGGCCACGCTCGAAAGCACCCGCGAGTCGGGCAGCGGCAATGCGCTGAGCACGGTGCGGGAGCACTACAACCCGATCGTGCGGGCCATCGCCGGGATGCCCAAGCCGGTCGTCGCCGGGGTCAACGGGGTCGCCGCCGGTGCCGGTTTCGGCTTCGCGCTCGCCTGCGACTACCGGGTGGTCGCGGACACGGCCTCGTTCAACACCTCCTTCGCCGGTGTGGCCCTCACCGCCGACTCGGGCGTCTCCTGGACGCTGTCGCGCCTGATCGGGCAGAGCCGCGCCGCCGACCTGCTGCTCTTCCCGCGCTCGATCTCCGCGCAGGACGCCCATGAGCTGGGCATCGTGAACAAGCTGGTGCCCGCCGCCGACCTGGCCGCCGAGGCCGCCGCCGTGGCCCGCGCCCTGGCGTCCGGCCCCACGGTGGCGTACGCCGCGCTCAAGGAGTCCCTGGCGTACGGCGCCGCTCACACGCTGAGCGAGGCGCTGGAGAAGGAGGACGAGCTCCAGACCCGGGCGGGCGCGTCCGAGGACCACACGATCGCGGTGCAGGCGTTCCTGAACAAGGAGAAGCCGAAGTACCTCGGCCGGTAGCCGCCCGGACGCCTTCCCGCGGTACGGCCCCAGGGTCTTTCGTGCGGATCGGGCCGGGGCACGCGAGCCCGGCCCGATCCGGACGAGAGGTCCTATGCCCCGCCGCCACGCGCCACGCAGTCGGCCAGGTGGTCGTCGACCAGGCCGCACGCCTGCATCAGGGCGTAGGCCGTCGTGGGTCCGACGAAGCGCACGCCGCGCTTCTTGAGGTCCTTGGCCAGCGCCGTGGACTCCGGGGTGACCGCCGGGACGTCGCCGAGGGTGCGCGGGGCGGGGCGGGCGGCCGGGTCGGGGGCGTAGGACCAGATCAGGCCGTCCAGCTCGCCGGCGCCCCAGCCGGCCAGCACCTTGGCGTTGGCGAGGGTCGCCTCGATCTTCGCGCGGTTGCGGATGATGCCGGCGTCGGCGAGGAGGCGCTCCTTGTCGGCGTCGGTGAACTCGGCCACCGCGGGGATCTTGAACCCGGCGAAGGCGGAGCGGAAGCCCTCCCGTCGGCGCAGGATCGTCAGCCAGGACAGGCCCGACTGGAAGGCCTCCAGGCAGAGCCGTTCGAACAGGGCGTCGTCGCCGTGGACGGGCCGGCCCCATTCGGTGTCGTGGTACGTGAGGTAGTCCTCGGTGGACAGCCCCCAGGGACAGCGCAGTCCGCCGTCCGGGGCCGCTTCCGCGCCGCCGCTCATCGCCGGGGCTCCTCTCCGGGGTGCTCCGTGGGCCGCGGGTCCTGCTCCGGCGGCTCCCACGGCGCCTTCGGGTGGTCCTCGGGCTGCTCCCACGCCTGCTCCGGCCGCTCGGCCGGTCCCTCGATGAGGCCGGGTCCGCCGACCGCGGTCGCCTGCGCGCCGGCCAGCGCCGATTCCAGCTCCGCGATCCGCGCGTCCCGCTCGGCGAGCTCGGCGCCGAGCCGGTCGAGCGCCTCGTCGACATCCATCATCCGGTAGCCGCGCGCGGCCACCGGGAGCCGCAGCGCGTCGATGTCCGCGCGGCCGACCGGTCGCGTCGCGGGCAGCGGGTCGACCGGCTGCTCGGGCGCCACGTCCTGCAGGACGGCGCTCTTCCCCCCGCCGACCACCGCGAGCGTGACCGCGGCCACCACCACGACCATCGTCACCAGCAAGAACCAGAACACGCGCATCTCCCCGGGAGCGGAAACCTGTCCGGGTCCGATCGTGCCATGCGGCACCGACAGCCGGTGCCCACCGGGCTAGGGTCGCAGGCGACTCACGGGCGATCTACCAGAGGAGAGACGCGGGATGCGAAGCGGTGTGCTCAGGCTGGGGCGGCACGAATTCGGTGCGCACGAGCCGGTGATCATGGCGATCGTGAACCGTACCCCGGACTCCTTCTACGACCAGGGGGCGACCTTCCGGGACGAGCCGGCGCTCGCCCGGGTCGAGCAGGCGATCGCGGACGGTGCGGCGATCGTCGACATCGGCGGCGTGAAGGCGGGCCCCGGCGAGGAGGTGACCGCCGAGGAGGAGGCGCGTCGCACGGTCGGCTTCGTCGCGGAGGTGCGCCGCCGCCATCCGGACGTGGTGATCAGCGTCGACACCTGGCGTCACGACGTCGGCGAGGCGGTCTGCGAGGCCGGCGCGGATGTGCTGAACGACGCGTGGGGCGGCGTCGACCCGAAGCTCGCGGAGGTCGCCGCACGGCACGGCGCCGGTCTGGTGTGCACGCACGCGGGCGGCGCCGAGCCGCGCACCCGGCCGCACCGGATCGCGTACGAGGACGTGATGGCGGACATCCTGCGGGTGACGGTGGGGCTGGCCGAGCGCGCGGTCGCGCTCGGGGTGCGGCCCGACGGCATCATGATCGACCCCGGGCACGACTTCGGGAAGAACACCCGGCACTCCCTGGAGGCGACGCGCCGGCTCGGCGAGATGACGGAGACCGGCTGGCCGGTGCTCGTATCCCTGTCCAACAAGGACTTCGTCGGCGAGACGCTCGACCGGCCGGTGAAGGAGCGGGTGATCGGGACGCTGGCGACCACGGCCGTCTCCGCGTGGCTCGGGGCGCAGGTGTACCGGGTGCACGAGGTGGCGGAGACCCGGCAGGTGCTCGACATGGTGGCGTCCATCGCGGGGCACCGCGAGCCGGCCGTGGCGCGGCGCGGACTGGCGTGACCGGGGCGGGTGCGGGTCCCGCGGCGGGACCCGCACCCCGGACGGTTCCTACCGGCCGACCTCCTTCGTCACGAGGTCGACCGCCTCGTCCACGTCGTCCGTGACGTGGAACAGCAGCAGGTCGTGCTCGGACGCCTTGCCCTGCGCCACCACCGTGTCCCGCAGCCAGTCCACGAGACCGCTCCAGTACGCGGTGCCGAACAGCACGATCGGGAAGCGGGTGACCTTGCCCGTCTGGACGAGGGTGAGCGCCTCGAAGAGTTCGTCCAGGGTGCCGAGCCCGCCGGGCAGGACGACGAAGCCCTGCGCGTACTTCACGAACATCGTCTTGCGGACGAAGAAGTAGCGGAAGTTGACGCCGATGTCGACGTGCGGGTTGAGGCCGGACTCGAAGGGCAGCTCGATGCCGAGTCCGACCGAGACGCCCTTCGCCTCCCGCGCCCCCTTGTTCGCCGCCTCCATGGCCCCCGGCCCGCCTCCGGTGATCACCGCGAAGCCGGCCTCGACCAGGGCCTTGCCGATCCGTACGCCCGCCTCGTAGTCGGGTCCGCCGGCCGGGGTGCGGGCCGAACCGAAGACGCTGATCGCGCTCGGCAGCTCGGCCAGCGCGCCGAATCCCTCGACGAACTCCGACTGGATGCGCATCACCCGCCAGGGGTCGGTGTGCACCCACTCGGAGTCGCCCTCGGTGTCCAGCAACCGCTGATCGGTGGTGCCGGGCTGTACCTGTTCCCTGCGGCGCAGTACCGGTCCGAGCCGCTGCTCCTCCGGGACGCGTGCCCCCTCGGGGTTGCCCATGACCTGCTCCCTCCGACGACGATCGACGGCCGGTGGGTCCGGGGACCCATGGCCATCCGTGTCAGGTCAGGGTAGATCCATGGAGGTTACGGACAGGGGAATGCCGTGGGTCAGCCGGTGAGCCAGGAGCGGAGCCGTTCCTCGCAGTGGGTGATCCGCTCGACCACCACGTGCTCGTCGCGCTTGTGGGCGAACAGCGGGTCGCCCGGTCCGTAGTTCACCGCGGGGACGCCGAGGGAGCCGAAGCGGGAGACGTCCGTCCAGCCGAACTTGGGCCGGGCGGTGCCGCCCACCGCCGCCATGAACGCCTTGGCGGCCGGGTGGGAGAGGCCGGGCATGGCCGCGCCCGAGTGGTCGTCGACGACGAATTCGGCGACGCCGCAGTCCGCGAAGACCTCGTGGACGTGGGCCAGCGCCTCCTCGGCGGTCCGGTCGGGTGCGTACCGGAAATTGACCACGACGGTGCAGGCGTCCGGGATGACGTTGTTGGCGACGCCGCCCTCGATCCGTACCGCGTTCAGGCCCTCGCGGTATTCGAGGCCGTCGATGACCGGGCGGCGCGGTTCGTACGCGGCGAGGCGGGCCAGGATCGGGGCGGCGGCGTGGATCGCGTTGGACCCCATCCAGCCGCGCGCGGAGTGGGACCGCTCCCCCTCGGTACGGAGGAAGACCCGCAGGGTGCCCTGGCAGCCGCCCTCGACCTCGGCGTCGGAGCCCTCCAGCAGGACCGCGAAGTCGCCCGTCAGCCAGTCGGGGTGGGCGTCGGCGATGTGGCCGAGCCCGTTGAGGTGCGCGGCGACCTCTTCGTTGTCGTAGAAGACGAAGGTCAGGTCGCGGTTCGGCTCGGGCACGGTCGCGGCGATCCTCAGCTGGACGGCGACGCCCGACTTCATGTCGGAGCTGCCGCAGCCCCACAGCACCCCGTTCCCGTCGAGCCGGGACGGCACGTTGTCGGCGATCGGGACGGTGTCGATGTGCCCGGCGAGCACCACCCGCTCGGCGCGGCCCAGGTTCGTCCGGGCCACGACGTTGTTGCCGTGCCGGTCGACGGTCAGGTGCGGGAGGGTCCGCAGGGCCGCCTCGATCGCGTCCGCGAGGTCCTTCTCCTGACCGCTGACCGACGGGAAGTCGACGAGCCATGCGGTGAGTGCCGGACCGTCCAGAGTGAGGTCAAGTGTGGTTTCGGGCATGGAACCGACCCTAAGGGACAGGGCCCTCGGCCCCGGACGGGTACTCCAGTACGGTGGGCGCGTGCCCCGGACCGTCTCCCCCGCCCGCCGACACACCGGCCGCAGCCGCCTCCTGCGCATCGCTGTCGCCCTTGTCGTGCTCGCCGTACTCGGCGGTTACCTGACCGTTCAGTACATAACCGGCAACAAGATCATCGACGGGTGCGTCGTCGAATCGGCCGACGGTTCGGACGGCGAGGGCCGTACGTACCGGATGAGCCCGGAGCAGGCCGTCAACGCCGCGACGATCTCCGCGGTCGGCACCTCGCGCGGGATGCCGGAGCGGGCCGTGACGATCGCGCTGGCGACCGCGCTGCAGGAGTCCGGGCTGCGCAACATCGAGCACGGCGACCGGGATTCGCTGGGGCTGTTCCAGCAGCGCCCCTCGCAGGGCTGGGGCACCGAGAAGCAGATTCTGGACCCGGTCTACTCCGCCGGGGAGTTCTACCGGCATCTGGCCGAGGTCCCCGGCTACTCGCGGCTGCCGCTGACGGTCGCCGCGCAGCGGGTCCAGCGCAGCGGTTTCCCGCAGGCCTACGCGAAACACGAGCCGGACGCCGCCCTGCTGGCGGCGGCGCTGACCGGTCGTACGCCCGCCTCGCTGAACTGCGCGCCGCCGCGGGCGACGGCGGCGAGCCCCGACCCGGCGAAGGTGCGGGCGGAGCTGGTGCGCGCCTTCGGCAAGGACGTGCTGCCCGCGGTGACGGCGGCGCCGGGCGACGGCGGGCCGGCGGCCGGTGCGGCGGCGTCGGGCACGGTCTCGGTGCCGGTGCCCGCGGCCCGGGCGGCCGGGGACGACGGCGCGGCCCGGCGCGGCTGGGAGCTCGCGCACTGGGCGGTCGCGCAGTCCGAGGCGCTCCGGCTGGCGGAGGTCTCGTACGCGGGCCGGGTCTGGGAGGCCGGGTCGGGCTGGCGGACGGAGGGCAAGGATCCGGGCACCACCGACGTCCGCATCCGGCTCGCGCACTAGTTCACCCGATCGCCCGCAGGTGTCGTCCGGCCCGTTTCGAGCGCCCCCTCGCGCGCCCCTTTCCCGCCACCCCCTCCCGGCACCTCGATTCCCTTGCCGTCACAGCGAAGTGACGGTTCGTCAATCACCTTGGGAATGCCGCGTCTGCCCGGGTTCCTCCGTTGCAGATCATGTGACGCATTACCCACTCTTTACCTCGGCCCACCGCAACCTCCCCCGCCCTTTCGACGGTTGTCATTGCGTCCGATCAACGGACAGACCTATTCCTCGTCCCGTCGAAGGAGCATCATGTCCCTCCCCCTGACCCGCCGGATCGCCCGTGCCGCGCTGCTGATCGCCGCGGGTGCGGCCCCCGTGGTCGGTGCGGCCGGAGCCGCGGGTGCCGCCGAGCTCCCGCAGGCCCCGGAGCTCGGCGGCCTGACCAACGTCGACGGTGCCGGTCTCGGCAAGACGGTGGACAGCGCGTCCCAGCAGGGCACCAAGGCGGCGGGCGAGACCGGCGGCAAGATCGTCGGCACGACCCTCCCGGCCGCGGGCAAGACCGTCGGCAAGGCCGGTGCCGAGACCGCCCCCGCCGTGCAGAAGGCCGCGGGCGGCGCCGCCGGCAGCGCGGGCGAGGTCCTCGGCGACACCGCCGGCGCCGCGACCCGGGGCGGCCTGCCCACCCAGGACCTGCCCACCAAGGGCCTGCCGCTCGGCTGACCCGGCCCGGCCGCCGGCCGCCGGCACCACATACGCGCGGGGCCCCGGGAGTGCGCCCTCCCGGGGGCCCGCCCGGGTGCCGGGCGGCTGAGAAACGCAGAGCGGGCGGGAGGGGAACACAGTGGGGGGGGGC
>NZ_JBSFBQ010000105.1:0-12752 GCF_053593015.1 Streptomyces sp. NPDC002403
CCGGGGGGATCGGCGGCAGGCCGCTGGAGCTGGTGGTCCGGGACACCGCGGCCGACCCGGAGCGCGCCGCGGCGGCCGTGGACGAACTGGCCGGCTGGTGTGGTGCGAGACGCCCTGGCCGTCCGGGAGCAGCCGCGGGATCACGCTGGTGCGGTCCTCGGTGGCGTCGTGCGCCCCGGCGGTGGCCTGCGGCGGTACGGCGTCCAGCTGGGCGTCGGTGAGACCGGAGCGGGCCTCACGGGTCTCGGCGAGCAGCGCCACCGCGTCGAACGGGCGGAGCTCGGGATCACGGGCGGTGGCGCTCGCCACCAGACCGTCGAGCGCGGCCGGGAGCCCCGGGACGGCGGCCGACGGCGGCGGGACGGCCTCGTTGAGGTGCCGGTAGAGGACCTGAGCGGGGGTGTCGCCGCCGTGCGGCTTGGACCCGGTCAGCATCTCGTACAGGACGACGCCGCAGGCGTACACATCGGTGCGGGTGTCGGCGGTGCCGTCCTCTATCTGCTCGGGGGCGAGATAGGAGACCGTGCCCAGGACGGACCCGGTGGTACTGGTGACGGCGCCCACCGCCCGTACGAGTCCGAAGTCGGCGACCTTGACCCGGCCGTCGTCCCCTATCAGGACGTTCTCCGGCTTCATGTCGCGGTGCACGAAGCCCGCCCGGTGGGCCGCGCCCAGGGCCGCGAGGACCGGCTCCAGGATGTCCAGGGCTGCCCTCGGCTGGAGCGCGCCGCGATCGCGCAGCACGTCGCGCAGGGTGCAGCCCGCGACGTACTCCATCGCCAGGTAGACGTACTGCCCCTGGGCGCCCTGGTCGAAGACCGCGACCACGTTGGGGTGCGCGAGCCGGGCCACGGACTTGGCCTCCCGGATGAAGCGCTCTACGAACGAGACGTCGGTCGCCAGCGCCGGGTGCATCACCTTGAGGGCGAGCACCCGGTCCAGCCGGGTGTCCACGGCCCGGTAGACCGTGGCCATGCCGCCCACGGCGATGCGGGCATCGACGCGGTAGCGGCCGTCGAGCAGCTGCCCGACAAGAGGGTCCTGGAGGGTCGTATCCACGCAGCGAGTCTACGAGCCGCCACGGACACGGCCCACGGGCCGGGGCACTCCCGGGGCCGTACTGCAGCCGAGCCGTGACAGGAACACGCACTCCACGCCGTACCGGCGGCTCAGAAGGCCGGGCGCTCCGGGTCCAGCACGGCGCGCCCCTCGACCGGCGACGACGCCTCGGCGAAGTGGCGGCGCGGAATCCGGCCGGCCCGGTACGCGAGGCGCCCGCCCTCCACCGCGTGGCGCATCGCCGAGGCCATCAGCTCGGGCTCCTGGGCCCGGGTCACCGCGGACGCCAGCATCACCGCCGAGCACCCCAGCTCCATCGCGAACGCCACGTCGGAGGCCGTCCCGGCACCCGCGTCGAGGATCACCGGCACCCGGGCCTGCTCGACGATCAGCCGGAAGTTGTGCGGATTGCGGATGCCGAGCCCGGAGCCGATGGGGGAGCCGAGCGGCATGACCGCCGCGCACCCCACGTCCTGGAGCCTGCGGGCCAGTACCGGGTCGTCATTGGTGTACGGCAGCACGGTGAAGCCGTCGTCCACCAGGATCTCCGCGGCGTCCAGCAGCTCGATCGGATCGGGCAGCAGCGTCCGCTCGTCGGCCACCACCTCCAGCTTGATCCAGTCGGTGCCGAGCGCCTCGCGGGCCAGCCGGGCGGTCAGCACGGCCTCGCCCGCGGTGAAGCAGCCCGCCGTGTTCGGCAGCACGCGGATGGAGAGCCGGCGCAGGACGGAGAGGACCGAACCCTGCACGGTCGGATCGAGGCGGCGCATCGCGACGGTGGTCAGCTCGGTGCCGGAGGCGGTCAGGGAACGTTCCAGCACGTCGAGGCCGGCCGCCCCGCCCGTACCCATGATCAGCCGGGAGCCGAAGGTGGCGTCACCGAGGGCGAAGAGGTCGTCCGGCACGGTTCAGCCTCCCTGGACCGCGGTCAGGACCTCGACGCGGTCACCGGCGAGGAGTGCGGTGGCGGACCACTGGCCGCGCGGTACGACGGTCTCGTTGACGGCGGCCGCGACACCGGAGTGCGCGGTGGTGAGCGTGGCGACGAGTGCCGCCAGGGTGGTGCCCCCGGCGAGGCGACGGACCTCGCCGTTCACGGACACGGAGAGGGCGCTGGCCCCGGAGAGCGGTGCGGGCTCGGTCATGCGGGCTGCTCCTGACGTACGGAGACGGCGGGGGACGGGAATCGGCGCGGAGTGAAGGGGCGGGCCGGTTCGGGCGGCTCGCCGCCGGTGAGGAGCTCGGCCATGACGTCACCGGTGACGGGGGTGAGCAGCACCCCGTTGCGGTGGTGGCCGGTGGCGAGGTGGAGGCCGGGCAGGGCGGTGGGGCCGAGCAGCGGGGCGTTGTCGGGGGAGGTGGGGCGCAGGCCGGCCAGGGTCTCGGTGAGCGGCAGCTCGGTGATGCCGGGCACCAGTTCGTGGGCGTCCCGCAGCAGCTCGTAGACGCCGCCCGCGGTGACGGTGGTGTCCCAGCCCATCTCCTCGCTGGTGGCGCCGACGACCAGCTCGCCGTTCTCGCGCGGCACCAGATAGACGTGGCTGCCCCGGACCAGGGCCCGTACCGTCCGGCTCAGGAACGGCGCGTACGGGGCCGGCACGGTCAGCCGCAGCACCTGGCCCTTCACCGGCCGGACCGGCGGCACGACCTCGTCGGGCACCCCCGCCAGCCGGCCGCTGAGGCTGCCCGCGGCGAGCACGACCTGGTCGGCCACGAGCTCCGTACCCCCGGCGAGCACCGCCCCGGCGGCCCGGCCGCCCACCACGCTCAGGCGCTCCGCCCAGCCGCGGTGGAAGACCACCCCGGCCCGCTCGCAGGCGGTCAGCAGGGCGGCGGCCAGCCGGCGCGGATCGATCTGGTGATCGCCGTCGACCCGCAGACCACCCCGGACGCCCGGCGCGAGCATCGGCTCCAGGCGACGGCACTCGCGGCCGGTGAGCCACTCCGATTCCAGGCCCGAACGCCGCTGCAGGGCATGCAGGTCCCGCAGATGGGCGCGGTCGTCGGAGTCCAGCGCGACGGCCAGGGTGCCGCAGGCGCGGAAGCCGGTCTCCCGCCCGCTCGCCGCCTCCAGCTCGGCCGCGAAGGCCGGATAGCGGGCGGCGGAGGCCAGATTGAGGCCCAGCAACAGCTGCTCGCCGTAGTGGAGTTCGGTGACCGCGGCCAGCATGCCGGCCGCCACCCGGGCGGCCCCGCCGCCCGGTTCGGGGTCGGCGACCGCGATGCGCAGTCCGCGTTGCGCGGCCCGCCAGGCGGTCACCAGGCCGATGATCCCGCCCCCGATGACCAGGACATCGGATCCGTTTCCGTTCCGAGAAGAACGCATGGGCTTCCAGCCCCTCCCTTCGCCGGCATGACCCGGATCAGGTTCGTACGGTCGGAGGCCGCCCAGCCTCCCTCTCAGCCCGGTGCGTCCGGGCTCCCGCGAGTGCTTTACGTTGGCCACCCTAAACCCCGTCCCCCCGGCCCAGTAAGGGAGCAGCCGCCGTGGCCCGTTCGCTCGACGGACTCGTCCTGTCACCGGTGGCCGACCAGGCGCCCGGACAGGTCGGCACCCGTACCCGCTTCGCGTACCACGAGGAGGACGGCCGGATCTGGGCCGAGTACGCGGGCGGCGACGTGGTGCGCGGCCATCTCGTCGGCACCCGGACCGGCGACCTGCTCGACTTCCGGTACGTCCAGCTCAAGCAGGACGGAACGACGTCCTCCGGTCACTGTCTCTCCACCGTCGTCGACCTCGCGGACGGCCGGGTCCGGCTGGACGAGCGGTGGGAGTGGGAGTCGCAGGAGGGCGGCGGGACGAGCACGGTCGAGGAACTCACCCTTTCTTGACGATCTGTCAGGTGCTTAAGGTGTACGGGTGAGCGAGCAGCAGCAGTCAGAGCAGCCGGACCGGCGGACAGGAAGCCGCGTCGTCGTCGTCGGAGCGGGCATGGCCGGGGTGCAGACCGCGGTGGCCCTGCGCGAGCAGGGCTTCACGGGCCCCGTCACCCTGATCGGCGCCGAACCGCATCAGCCCTACGACCGGCCCCCGCTGTCCAAGGCGGTGCTGCTCGGCAAGGCCGAGGACTCCGCCTTCGACATCGACTTCGAGGCGCTGGAGATCGATCTGCAACTGGGCCGCGAGGTCACCGGCGTGCGCCCCGCGGCACACGAACTGGACACCCCGTCGGGCCCCGTTCCCTATGACGTCCTGGTGATCGCGACCGGCGCCGAACCCGTCGTCCTGCCCGGGGCCGAGGGCGTTCCCGGTGTCCACCTGCTGCGCACCCTCGACGACGCGGCACGGCTGCGGCCGGTCCTGGACGAGCAGCACGGCGTCGTGGTCGTCGGCGCGGGCTGGATCGGCGCCGAGTTCGCCACCGCGGCCCGCGCCGCCGGCTGCGCGGTCACCGTCGTGGAGGCCGCCGACCGGCCCCTCGCCGGTGCGGTGCCCGCGGAGGTCGCCGCCCCGATGGCCGCCTGGTACGCGGAGACCGGCGCCGAACTCCTCACCGGCGCCCGGGTCGACCGCGTCGAGCCGGGCCGGGTGGTCCTCGCGGACGGCCGTACGGTCCCGGCCGGAGCGGTCGTCGTCGGGATCGGCGCCCGGCCCGCCACCGGCTGGCTGGCCGGCTCCGGCATCGAGCTCGGCCCCGACGGATCGGTGACCGCCGACGAGGCGCTGCGCACCTCGCTGCCGGATGTGTACGCGGTCGGCGACTGCGCCTCGTTCCCCTCCGCCCGGTACGGCGAACGCCTGCTCGTCCACCACTGGGACAACGCCCTCCAGGGCCCGCGCACCGCCGCCGCCAACATCATCGGGACGCTCGCCGGGGACGGCGCGGCGCCGGTGGCCTACGACCCCGTGCCGTACTTCTGGTCCGAGCAGTTCGACCGGTTCGTGCAGTACGCGGGCCACCACGGCAGCGCCGACACCCTGCTGTGGCGCGGCGATCCGGCCGAGCCCGCCTGGTCGGTGTGCTGGCTGCGCGACGGCGTGCTGGTCGCGGTGCTCGCCGTCGGCCGGCCGCGCGACCTGGCGCAGGGGCGCAGGCTCATCGAGGCGGGGGCGCGGCTCGACCCGGCGCGGGCCGCCGACCCCTCCGTACCGCTGAAGTCGGCGATCCGTCAGTAGCGCGCCGCCGGGCGCGCGGAGCGTCCGGAGTACGGGCGACCTCTTGGACGGCGGCCGAAATTGGTGCACCGTACATGCTCTGGATCACTCGTCCGCTCCCGGAGGAAGTACATGTTCCGACACAGATGGGTCCGCGCCCTGCGCCGGATCTGCGTGGTCTCGGCCTCGATCGCCCTGGCCGGCGGCGCGCTCGCCGTCCCGGCGAACGCGGGCACCGCCCCGAAACCCGGCTCCAACCCGGCCGTCGACTACCAGGACCCGGTCGACGCGCTGCCGCCGGTCTCCCGGCCCGACACCGCGCACTGCGCGGTGACGGCCGTCGAGCACGACTTCGGCAACACCCTCGGCGGGCCGCCGTACACCACCGCGCTCACCCCGCCCGCCAGGTGCGAGGGCCCCTGGAACAAGGTCGTTCTCGACTGGTCGGCCAGTGTGAAGGGGCGTCAGTACGACCGTCTCGCCGCGGTGTTCGTGGGCGGCGCGGAGATCTTCCGCACCAGCACCGCCGAGCCCGACGAGGACGGCATCAGCTGGCACGTCGCCAAGGACATCACCGACTTCGCACCGCTCCTCGAGGACCCGCAGAAACTCCAGCTGGACCTCGGCAACGTTGTCAACGACACCTACACCGGCGTGTACAAGGTCAAGCTGACGATCACGTACTACCGGGCCGACAAGCACCACCCGGCCGCGCGGACCGCCGACCGGATCGTCCCCCTCGGCGACACCGGGTCCGACCGTGCCCCCTGGATGAGCGTCGGCAAGGGTGGCTCCACCAGCACCGACGTCACCTTCCCGCAGAACCTGACCGCCGCGCGCCTCCAGGTGTACGCACGGGGCGGCGGCTGCGACGAGCAGTGGTTCGACGCGGTCCCCAGCGACCTCGCCGCCACCGCTCCGGACTACCTCTGCGGCGGCGGCCCGTACCGCGAGGTACAGATCGCCGTGGACGGGCGGCCCGCGGGCCTCGCCCAGCCCTACCCCGTGGTCTACTCCGGCGGCATCGTCCCGACCCTGTGGCGGCCCGTCCCGGCCATCGACCAGTTCAGGACCGAGGCCTACGACATCGACCTGACCCCCTTCGCCGGTGAACTGGCCGACGGCAGGCCGCACGCCATCAGCATCACGCCGTACGGAGCGGCCGACACCTGGATCGTCGACGGTTCGCTCTTCCTGAGCATGGACGCGCACGCGGCCCGCACGAGCGGCAGGGTCACCGTCGACACCCTCAGCGACGAGCCGGTGGTGAGGACCGTCCAGACCCCGCGCGGCGACGGCTCCACCCATGTCGCCGTGTCGACCGGGCGTTCCTGGAGGATCTCGGGCTACGTCCGGACCTCGAAGGGCCGGGTCACCACCACCGTCGAGCAGCACTTCTCGTACACCAACGAGGACACGGTCTCCAGGACCGGCCGGCAGCAGACGATGCACCAGCGCGACCACGGCGCCACCACCGTGACGACCGGCACCGGCGGGCGCACCGAGGCCCGGCGGCACGCCTGGTCCTACCCCATCGACGTCGACATGGATGTCCCGTTCTACGGCGACTACAACAACTACGAGCTGAACGCCGCCGTCACCCAGCGCCGTGTGCTCCTCGACACCTCCGGGACGGGCTCCGGGCACGGCTGGCGCACGGACGCGGTCACGGACGACACCGTGGACTCGACCGGCAACCTCGCCCGCGAGAACGGCGCCGTCCGGGCCGCCGACGGCGCGTCGTCCGAGACGTACCGGGGCACCACCGACACCGGGGCCTGTTACGCGCGCTCCCTGACGACCGCGCACGGCTGGGTCACCGGCGACCGGCGGAGCCACTGCAGGGTCCCTGACGTGGTCCGGGAGGCCCTGAAGGGCTGAGTCCGGGTATCGGCTGTCGGTGCGGGATGGCAGGCTTGTACCCGTGACCGAGATTGACGCAAAGATCGATGCTCTCGTCCCCGCCTGGCTCCACCTGCCCGACATCGCCGAAATGCTCGATGTCGAGGTGACGCGCGTGCGGCAGCTGGTCAAGGAGGGCCAGCTGATCGCCGTACGACGTGGTGAGAACCGGACGCTTCAGGTGCCTGCCGCCTTCATCGACGGCGACAAGGTGGTCAAGGGCCTCTCCGGCACCCTGACGCTCCTGAGGGACGACGGCTACAACGACGAAGAGATGCTTGAGTGGCTCTTCACCCCCGACCCGACCCTGCCGGGCACCCCCGCCCAGGCACTGAGCGAGAATCGCGGCACGGAGGTGAAGCGCCGCGCCCAGGCGCTCGCCGTCTGACCGCCGGCCGCAGGTGAGGGGCGGGCCGCGCGACACCGCGCGGCCCGCACCCCCGCACCGTCCGGCGCAGGCCGCACCACGAACGCTCTCCCAGGGGGAACCGCACCATGTCCACGCCTCGCGCGCTGCTGTCCGACGCCCGGCTCTATCTGTGTACGGACGCGCGCAGGCGCCAGGGCGACCTCCCCGCGTTCCTCGACGCCGTCCTCGCCTCCGGGGTGGACATCGTCCAGCTCCGGGACAAGGGCATGGAGGCGGCCGAGGAGCTCGACCACCTGGCCGTCGTCGCCGACGCGTGCCGGCGCCACGGCAAGCTCCTCGCGGTGAACGACCGGGCCGATGTCGCCCATGCCATCGGCTCCGACGTGCTCCACCTCGGCCAGGGGGACCTGCCGGTGCCCGCGGCCCGCGCCGTCCTCGGCGAGGACGTGCTGATCGGCCGCTCCACCCACGCCCGGTCCGAGGTCGACGCGGCCGTCGCCGAGCCCGGCGTGGACTACTTCTGCACCGGCCCCTGCTGGCCCACCCCGACCAAGCCCGGACGCCACGCCCCCGGCCTGGACCTGGTGCGGTACGCCGCCTCGCTCGACCAGCCGCGCCCCTGGTTCGCCATCGGCGGGATCGACGCCGGCAATCTCGACGAGGTGCTGGACGCCGGAGCCCGCCGGGTCGTCGTCGTACGGGCGATCACCGAGGCCGCCGACCCGGCCGCCGCCACCGCCGGGCTGGCCGGAAGGATCCGGGCACGCGCCGCGGTCTGATCCGGCCGTCCGGAGGCGATATCTGGCCGACTGTCCGAAGGATGGACAAACAACCAGTCAATTCGGGCAATTCACGCTGGTCCGGTCCTTTGGCAGTCGCGCTCTGGTTAACCTGCCCGTATGGCCCTTGGCACACCATCCACCAGGACAGATCACGCGCGTACGGTGCGTGAGCTTCTCGCGACCGGCAAGACCTCGTACTCGTTCGAGTTCTGGGCGCCCAAGACCGAGAAGGGCGAGCGGAACCTCTGGAACGCGCTGCGCCGGGTCGAGGCGGTGCGGCCGAGCTTCGTCTCCGTGACCTACGGGGCCGGTGGCTCCACCCGGGCCGGGACGGTGAAGGCCACCGAGCAGATCGCGGCCGATTCCACCCTCACGCCGGTCGCCCACCTCACGGCGGTCAACCACTCCGTCGCCGAGCTGCGCAACATGATCGGGCAGTACGCGGACGCCGGGATCCGGAACATCCTCGCCGTGCGCGGAGACCCGCCGGGCGACCCGATGGGCGAGTGGGTCAGGCATCCGCAGGGCGTGCGGTACGCAGCCGATCTCGTCCGGCTCATCAAGGAATCCGGCGATTTCTGTGTCGGCGTCGCGGCATTTCCCGAGATGCATCCGCGCTCGACCGACTGGGATACCGATATCCGGCATTTCGTGGACAAGTGCCGCGCCGGTGCCGACTATGCGATCACCCAGATGTTCTTCAATCCGGAGGACTATTTGCGTATGCGTGACCGCGTGGTCGCTGCGGGTTGCGAAACCCCGATCATCCCCGAGGTCATGCCGCTGACCAGTGTCAAACAGCTGGACAGATTCGCGCAGCTCAGCAACGCGTCTTTCCCCTCGTCCCTGAAAGAACGCATCCTCGCCGCCAAGGACGATCCCGCCGCTGTACGCTCCATTGGCATCGACTTCGCAACGCAGTTCTGTGCGAGGCTGCGATCCGAGGGTGTGCCCGGACTGCACTTCATCACGCTCAACAACTCGACGGCGACGCTCGAAATCTACGAGAATCTCGGACTGCACAAGCAGTCGTGACCGGCCGTACCCGCCGTGACCCGGGGCGGTGGCCGTAGGAGGGGGCGGGCATGGGCTGGACAGTCCTCTACATCGCGTTCGGAATCGTCGCGCTGTGGCTGCTCGGCGAGGTGCTCCTGCAGTACAAGGCGCGCCTTCGCTGGCGTCTGCTCGCCTTCGGCGGCTTCGGACTGGTGGTCGTCGGCGTGCTGATTCCGTCGGTGTTCGTCATCGTCCTCGGCACGATCGCCTTCGCGACCGGCCAGACCTACGTCACGCTTTCCTTCCGGCGCGGCTTCTCCACCGGCTGGGCCATAGGGGGCAAGCCCGGTGCGAGCCGCCGTCGCCGGGGCGGCGGCGACCGGGAGGGCCGCGGGCCCACGCTCCAGGTGTCGGACCTGGAGATGGCGCCGCACGACGAGCAGGCCCCGCAGCGAGTGGACGCCGAGGCTCCGGCGACCGCGGTCTACGAGCCCGAGCCGATGCCGGACGACACCGGGCAGTACGGCGTCTACTCCGACCACCACCGGTCGCAGCAGCACGGGACGGGCCAGACGGGCCAGCCCGAGCAGCAGCCTCAGTACGCCGGGTACGACCCCTATGCCGCCCCCGCCGGGTACGGGGCGGAAGGTCAGGATCCGTACGCCGGTCAGGGCCCGCTCGCCGGGCAGTACGACTACGGCACCCAGGGGCAGCAGTACGCCGCGTATTCCGACCCGTACATCGGGACCGGCACCACCGGCGGTCCCGCCCAGTACGACGCGTACGACAGCTACGGCAACGGCAACGGCAACGGCTACGACAGCTTCGGCGGCCGGCAGCAGTACGACGCCGACCCCTACGCCCAGCAGTACGCCCCCGAGACGCCGCCGGGCGGTGTCTGGGTGCCTCAGCAGCGCGAGGGCGAGCAGTACCCGGTCGCCCCGCCGGAGCCGCCCGCGAACCCCGCCCCGTACCCGAACGGCTACAACAACGGCAACGGCTACGACGAGCAGCAGTACCGCTACTGACGGCGGCGACGGCCGGCGGCCCTCCCGGTCACCGGGAGCCCCGGAAGCCGTCGCCCTCCACGATCAGCCCGGCTACCAGCGCACCCGACATGCCCGCGTGGGCAAGCCCGCCGCCAGGGTGCGACCAGCCGCCCACGGCGTAGAGCCCCGGCAGCCGGGTGCGATTGCCCGGGTGCAGATGCGCGCCGCCCGCCCCGGCCAGCGCGGGCGCGGGCACCGAACCGCCCTCCGCGCCGGTGTCGGCGGCCGTCTCGGCCGGCGTCCGCACCTCGGCACGGAGCAGCCGCTCCCGTATCCCGGGCACGGCCGCGGCAGCCGTATCGATCAGCGTGCCGGCGCACCGCTCGCGCACTGCCGGGTCCGCCCAGTCCACCGCTCCGTGCGGGGCGACCGTCGCCGTCAGCGTCACCGCCTCGTGCGCGTCGTCGGGGCGGGTCGAGGGGTCGTCCGGGCGCAGCACCGTCACCGTGGGGTGCTCGGCGAGCCTTCCGCCGAAGACCGCCTCGCGCTCCGCCGCGCCGTCCTGCGGATGCACCAGCGTCCGGTGCACGGCATCCGCGGGCCGGGCGCCGCGCAACGAGAGCAGAACCAGGAAGCGGCCCGGCACCACCCCTTGCCCGGGCCGGGGCTGCACCGCCACGTCCCCGTCCTGCCACAGCTCCTGACCGGGCACCAGCTCCGGCCGCGGCCGGATCCCCAGCACCACATGGCCGGCCTCGGCGACCGTGCCGTCCATGAGCTCGACGCCCGCCGCCCGGCCGTCCTTCTCGACGACCCGGGCCACCTCGGCGCCGAAGACGAACTCCACCTTCCGGGCCAGGCACCGCTCGTACACCGCCTGCGCCAGGGCCCGCATCCCGCCGGAGACGTACCAGCTGCCGAACGTCTCCTCCATGTACGGCAGCAGGGCCGCCGCCGCCGGGGCGCGCAGCGGGTCGAGCCCGTACGACAGGGCGTATCCGTCGAGGAGCGCGGCCAGCCGGGGGTCCGCCAGCTCCCACGCGCCGACCTCCGCGACCGTGCCCGCCTGCCGGGCGGAGCGCAGCAGGCGGCGCTGCCGCGGCGCCGGGTACGGATCACGGCCCAGCACCTGCCAGTCGGAGCGCAGCGGCTCCTCCAGGAGCGGACGCCTGGACCGGTCCCAGGCATCCCGCGCCCGGTCCAGGAACCCGCCCCAAACCGCGCCCGCACCGCCGCCGAGCGCGCCGTCCAGCGCGGAGACGACCCCGGCACGTGAGGCGTTCGGCAGCGAGACCGCCGTGCCGTCGGTGAACAGATGGCGGCTCGAAGGATCGACCTGCGTCATGGTGACGCACCGCTCCAGCGGCTCCTTGCCGGTCTTGACGAACAAGTCGCGGTAGACGGCGGGCAGATGCAGCAGCGCCGGACCGGTGTCGAAGGCGAAGCCCTCATGGGCATGGCGGCCGACCGAACCGCCGAAGGTCTCCGACCGTTCGTACACCGTCACCCGGTGGCCTGCCACGGCGAGCCGGGCGGCCGCCGCCATCGCGCCCATCCCGGCGCCGATCACCGCAATACGTGCCATGTCAGTGACCCTAGCGGCCACCACCGACAGTCACTCCGCCGGCCAGCGCGAACCCGTCCCGGCCAGGCGTTTCTCCTCCCGCCGCCGAGCCCTGCGGCGCAGGTGGCGGCGAATTCTGGAGGCCAGGAAGGCCACGATGACGATGCCCAGCAGCAACAGCGTCCCCGCGATGACGGCGGCCACCACCGGATGGAATATCGCGAAGGTGACGATCCCGGCGACACCCAGGTCCTCCGCGATGCTCACCACGACATTGCTGAACGGTTCGGGGGAGGAGTTGACCGCCATCCTGGTGCCCGCCTTCACCAGATGGCTCATCAGCGCGGTGGAACCGCCCACCGCCGCGGCCGCGAGCTGCGGCAGCGAACCGCTCTCGCCGGCCAGCAGCGCGGCCACGACGGCACCGGCGACCGGCCTGATGACGGTGTGCGCCGTGTCCCAGACCGAGTCCACGTACGGGATCTTGTCGGCCACCACCTCGCACAGGAAGAGAACGCCGGCCACGACGAGGACATCGGTGCGCTGCAGCGACGCGGGCACCTCGTCGGTCAGGCCGGTCGCGCCGAAGACACCGAGCAGCAGGACCACCGCATAGGCGTTGATCCCGCTCGCCCAGCCGCTTGTGAACACCAGGGGGAGTACGGACACGGACGCGATCGTAACCAGACGGAGCAACGCCCGGGGCCCGGTCGGGTGCGCAGCTCTGAGTATCCGTACCTAGACGATGAGATGAGTAGGTACGCGGATGGGCTTCCACTTGTGCGCGCGGGAGAGTGGGACGCACGGAGAGGGGCGCGGCTCCGCACCGCCGGCACGGGGCGGCGGAACGGTCGCGGCGCTCCCTCCGGATCGGGGGAGCACGAAGGAGAGCCCGGGGGACCACGGGGGAACGAAGGTCACGGGGGAAGGCTCTCCGGCAGTACGGAAGACGCCGGTCCGGCGCAGGCTCGGGGGGATCGAGCCTCGCCGGACC
>NZ_JBSFBQ010000106.1:0-12014 GCF_053593015.1 Streptomyces sp. NPDC002403
ACTTACGGACCACGACCCGGACCTCGGCTTCTCCCATGGGCGGGAGGCTACTGGCGGCCGGGCAAACCCGGCGAACCTACGCGGTCACAGCACTAGGTAGTGGCGGCGCCGTCCCGAGCTGTCACGCGGGGAACCGCTCCGGGCGGAAGTCCGCAAGCATCTGGTCGCTCTTCCCGCTGAGGATCTCCGAGGCAAGTAGCCGGCCGATGAGCGGCCCGAGTGTGATGCCGCTGTGGGAAACGGCCTCGTAGTAGCCCGGTAGGCACGGCACTGCCCCCACCGAGGGGAATCCGTCGGCTGGGATAGGTCGGTTGGAGACCCGTGTCTGGGTGATGCGGGAGTCGCCTAGCTCGGGAACGACATGCCGTGCCAGTTCGCGGAGCAGCCGTGCGAGTTCCGATGGATGTTCGCCAGCGTCGATGCGCGCGTCGATTTCGCGGCTGTGGAGGGCTACCGAGCCGTCTCCGTCGGGACGGATCTCGATCTGAGGTGCGTGCATGGGGCGGTGAACCGGGACCCGTTCACAGCTGATCCGCGTGACGGCTCCGGGTTCCCTGCACATCGGCAGGTGCCGTGCGACGAGCCCGGCGACATGGGAAGCGCTGGGGCCTGCTGCGTTTACGACGATGTCGACGTCCAGACAGCTCCCGTCGGACAGAGCGACTGTTCGGACACTCCCGTCGGCACGGGTGCCGATGTCACGGACCGCAGTTTCGGACCGGAGCTCGGCACCGGATGCGACGGCCTGGCCAACTAGGCGGCCGACGAGATGGCGGCCGTGCACCCAGGCTTCGTCGGGATAGAACAGGACTGGAACCTCGTCGGGCAAGGTCAGAGCTGGTTCGAAGCGGCGGCGTACCTCGATCCCCGTGAGCGCCTCGACCCGGTAGTCCCAGTCGGCCAGCAGCGCGGCCGTTTCCAGGAGCTTCGCCTCCGTCGCGGGATCGTCTGCCCAGCGCAGATGCCCGCGGGGATACCACCACGAGTCCGGCCCCAAGGTCTCGGCGAGCTCACGGTACGCAGCCATGCTCGCGACATTCAGGTCGAAGTAGGACTTGCGCACGGTCTTATTGCTGGCGTTGACCCACGAGAAAGACCAGTTGGTGACGCCCTCGCCTGGCTTGCCTGCGTCGATGAAGACCACCTTGGCGCCGTGCCGGGACAGGTTCCAGCCCACGCAGGCTCCAAGGATGCCCACTCCGATGACAGCAACACGTTCAGGCCGCTTCACGGATCGCCCCCTATCGTCCACAACCTCGTCCAGTGTCAGCCGCCGGACAGGGCTGTTGTAGTACTTGGGCCCGATGTCGTCGAGGCGGATGCCGGACTTGAGCGGGCTGGCCGCTTGCTCACCACCCCTCTGGGTGCCAGCCGTCTCCCAGCGGTTCACTGACGCTGCGGCAGCCGGGGAAGGGGCACACCTTTCACGTGACGTCAGCGATGGCGCTCGGAGGAGGGCCGTCGCCCGCATCACGATGCTCGCACCCCGATGCTCGGCATTGATCAGGCTGCGACGGTCTCCTCGCGTTCGACCAGGACGCCGTTCTCGAAGCGCGCGTAGTACGGATCCGATCAGCCTCTTGCCCGGCGCGGGCTGGAAGTACATGAAGCCCCAGCCGGGGGCGTCCTCGGGAAGCTTGGCCCGGTATTCCTTCAGCGCGGGCATCCATACCTCCAGGGAGGGCAGGTCCTTGGCCGCGATCCGTACCTCGTAGCCCTTGCGGGGCCGCTGGGAGTGGGCGTTGGCCAGCGGGAACCGGTAGGCCGTCACGATCTCGCACGGCACCTGGAGCACCGCCAGATCCTCGGCGACCTCGTCGGCGTCGGCGTAGAACTCCCCGCAGCCAGCCTCGCGCCAGAACGCCAGCCCGTCACGGTTGAGAACCCCGCTTGAGGTGACGCGGCTGACCATGCGCCGCTGGGCCGCTCTCTGCTCGGCGGTAGCCACGTTCGGCACAGCCATCTCCCTTCCCGTCCCGTGGTGTCCGGGAGGCTGCCCGGACACCGGCTCAACGACCCCCGCCCCGGCCGGTTTCGTTCGGCCCAGCCTCTGGGCGCTTCCACGGCCAGTGGGAGGGGCCATGCTCGGTCAGCGCCGAGCAGATGGCTTTGACCAGCGTCTGCGGGTTCACCGAGTTCACAGCCTTGTTCTGCGTCCACTCCAGTGCGTAGACGAACAGGTCCTGTACATGCTGGGACGCGGCAGCATCGCCGGCTGCCGCGGTGAACAGCGCCTCGAAGGAGGCGGGGTCCTTCGAGGACCACGCCGACATCAGCCGAAGGGTGTGCGCACGGGCGGGTGGCACCCGCTCGTCCAGGCTCTTGGTCTGCTCCTGCGCCTTGGAGGCGAGCTTGCCGGTAGCCCACTCGTTGCCGGTGACCAAAGTGAGCGAGTCGATGAAGGCGGCCGTCGCGCGGGCCATCGACAGCAGGTCGAAGCCGCGCAGGGCGAGCACCGCGTCCAGGCGGGCAGTGGCCTGCTTGAACTCGCCGAGGGCGGCCTCGGCGACGGCCGCCTGCAGGTGGACCTGGGCCAACTGATGGTCGTCAGCCGCGTACTTCACGTCGGGGGTGTCCTCTCGTTAGCGGTGCCTTGCCTACTCGCGAAGTGCCAGTTCTTCCGGCGTCGGCTCGTGCCGAGTGATGTAGGGGCGGCCGCTGTAATCGACGGTCACCGTGTGCCGCAGCACGTCGTCGTCGGCGTCGTAGAAGACGTGCTGGACCTCCAGGCAGGCCCGGTCGGTGGAGATGCCGAAGTCGAGGGCTTCCTGGTCGTTGACCTGCCGGGCCCGCGTGCCGGTGATCACCCGCACTGTGCCGGCAGGGCCGCTCGGCGGCGCCTCGATGCCGCCCAGGCGCCCACGCTCCGGCCCGCTCCGCAGCTCATCCCGTTCCGTCATGGCGGTCACGCTACCGAGCACGCCGCAGCCGTGTGCCGGTTCCGGGGAGACCAGTCAGCGCCCGGCTGAGCTGCCTCAGCCAGCGTCCGGCATGTCAGACGGTTGCCGTCCGGCCCGAGGCCCGCCGAAGAAGGTGTGGGCTGCCGGATTTCGTCGTTCGACCCGTTGCGGGGCGCCCGGCCGGGGAAGATCGGCGTATGAAGGCGAACGGGGACGAGTTGCTGCGCGAACTCGACGAGATCGGCCGACAGCGCACGCAGCACTACGAAGCGGGGCTCCGGCTGACGGCGCGGGCGCGAGAGGCGACAGCACGGGCCCTCGAGGCCGGCACCTCCCCGTTGGAGATCAGCGAACGGACGGGCTCCAGTCCCGCACGGTCGAGAAGTGGGAAACCAGGGTCGAACGTGCCCAGAAGCGTGGCCTGCTGACCGCTCTGCTGGACCGGTGGCGAGGCCTGTCGATAGGCCGCCGCAGTGAAGGGCCGACGGCTGCGCCCCTCGGATCCTGATGGAGCGCGCGCAGGCGCTGATGGCGTACGAGAAGCAGATGCCGGCCCTGCTGGCCGAACCGGAGCGGGTGCGCAGCGAGAAGGTCATTTTCTGGTCCTGGCGGGTCCAGAGCGCGGTGGCGATCGCTCTGATCCTCGCCTTCCGCCTGCTGGGGTACTCGGACGGGTGGTACGCCCTGGTCATGCCGCACCTGGTGGGCACCTTCTACGGCTGGCGGCTCGAAGCGACCGTGAAAAACCATCTCGCCCGCCGCACCGCGTCCATCGCTCTGCACGCGGTGGGGGCGCTGCTCGTCCTGGTCGTCCTGGGCGTCCTGCCGCCCTGGTTCATCGTCGCCTTCCTGATCGGCTGGGCCTTCGTGGGCACAGCCGTCGCGGACGGACAGGAGGCGGAGAAGTGAGCGACGCTCTGGACTCCCAGTTCCGGGACACCGACCGGCGGGTCCGCAACATCGACCTACAGGTAAGCGGTCTCGACAGCCGGCTGGACGACCTGGAGGGCGCACACGAGCGGTTGAAGTCCCGGTTCGGCTACACCGAAGACCTGGACCACGAGCTGCGTTCCCTTCGCGACGACATCTCGTCCCTGGAGACCTCGACCGAGGAGGTCGACGGCCGGGTCGACGAGCTCGATGACCGCGCCGAGGCTGCGGAGCGGACGGTGAAGAGGCTCACCCAGCACGTACGGCTGCTGGAAGGCCAGATCATGGCTGTCGGGAACGTCCCTCCCGTGGACCTGGACACCTTCACCAAGGACCAGCGTGCCCTGGCCGCCACGATGGAGTCCGGGTGGGACGCCGCCGACGTCCTCCTCACCAGCAACCTCCGTACCCACCACCAGAACCGGGTGCAACGCTTCCACGACGCCCAGGCCCGGCATCAGGCGACCCGGGAGGAAGCAGTCGCCCTGGTCGGCACGCTGCTCTCCACCCCCTACAACACCCAGCCCCATGCCAAGGCCGCTACCAAGCTGCGCTCCGTCATCGCGCGCGAGGCGACCGAGCACCAGGGCCTTGCCCGGCAGGCTTCCGAGGCACGCACGTCCACCGCGGCCCTCGCCGCGGACCGGGCGGCCACCGCCGACAAACAGCCGGCCATCGCCGCCGGCCAGCGCGCGGAGCAACGGCTGACCCTGACGCTACGCAGCAAACTGGCCGACGCCGTCAGCAACCGCCTGCTCCTGCCCGCCTGGTTCGCCACCGTCCTCGGCCCGGCCCCACCAGCACGAGACACCGAACGCTGGCTCGAGTGCGCGACCCGCGTCCTGCTCTACCGCCCAGGTCCTCGCCCTCGGCCCCTGCCCCGAAGACGAACACCAACATCAATGGTGGGAGGAACTGACCACCGAGCTCCGCCCCTGGTAACCGCACTTCCAGCAGCGAGGGCGGCCTGGTCGACGGCCGCCTGCAGGTCCGCGCCCGCACCGAGCGGTACGAGGGCGACTGGGATGCTCCCACCAGCCGCGCGGTCCGCAGTGAGGTGGAGGCAGCGTTCGCCCAGGTCAGGGAAGCGGCGAACGGCGGCCGCCAGGACCTCGGCGACGTCGCCGACGACCAGGCCCTCGCGCTGGAGCCGAGCGAGCAGGAGCTTGCCGAGCTGCGCGCCGCCGGCGGAACCGTGCTGGACCGCTGGCCCGACATCGCAGCCGCCGTCGCGCCGCAGCTGCCCGACCACGTGGCTGCCGTCGCCTTCCACCCGGAGACCGGACAGCTGGACCTGCGCCCCGACTCCCCGGCGTACGCCACCCAGCTGAGGCTGATCAGCGCCCGCATCGTCACCGCGGCCAGCGAGTCAGCCGGCACCGGCGCCGTACGCAGCACCCGGGTCCTGGCCGTGGGCGCCGCACCCGCACCCCGGACCGCCCCGCCCATGCCGACCTCTCCGGCCGCACGCGGGCGTCCCGGAGACGCCGGTGAAGACGCGCGAGATGGCGTCGCCCGGCTTCCGCCAGGCGCTCGCCGCCCACCAGGCCGTCACGCCCGCGCAGCGGCTGGATCCCGGGATCACCGAGGCTGTCGAGCGGCAGACCAGGGCGATGCGCGAGCTCAGCCGCAGGGCGTTTCCCGAGACGGAGGTTGCTGTCGACGATGCGCCAGCCCAGATCAACGCTGCCCATCTCCAGCGCCGCCGTGAAGCCGCCGCCACCGAGGCAGCCGCCCTCCGGCGGGCCCGTACGGAGCGGTCCGCCCGCCTGGCGGGAACAGCTTCCCTGCGCCCACAGCAGCCTGCCCGGCTGCGCATCACCGCATGACGGGGCGCGCGGCTCCGGGGAGATGGCCGCAGGCGATCCCATCCTTCGCGTCGTTCTCGCGTTGACCGCGATCCACGCGCTGGGAGCGGAGAAGACCAGGTGCTGGAGGTATGCGGTCGCGAGGACCACACACGCGCTGGTGTGCTACCACACCAGCAGTTCGCGCTCTGCCGCGTGCTTGGGCCGGTGGCTACGCTGCCGGGTATGTCGAAGCATCGTCAGCAGCCCGGTCCGAAGGGGCAGTCGTACGTTGCCGCGCCGGAACTCCCGTCGTACGACCGGCCGCCGGCCTCGGACATCACCATCGTGCGCCGCGACGGCTGCCCCGGGGAGTCCCGCCGCCTCACAGACCAATCGCCCTGTCCTGAGTAGCCCGCGTCAGCAGGCTGTGTCATCCGGGCGCCCGCCCGGGGTCGGTTGTCTCAACGGAAGGAAGCAGTCAGATGCGAGTCTGGATTGAGGACCTGATCGCTCTCGCGGTGGATCCTGAAGAGGACGACGGGCAAGGCGGGAACCCTCCGACCGGTGACAGCGACGACGGCCGCCAGTACATGACCCGGTAGCGCCCTGTAGGACTGTAGCTACGCCAGGGCGTAATCAGCCCGCCTGATGGTGTGCTGACAGGAGCGTTCCCGTCAGCACACCGCTGTCTAGAGTTTCCCGTTACGCCAGCGCTGGAATTCGTCTTCGAGCTGGTGCTGGTCGGCCTGGCGGTCACGCGCGACGGCTACCCAGGCAGTAACGAGGACGTGAAGGGTCTCGAGTTCGGCCGTGGCCAGTGCCTCGTGGAGCACGAGGAATGCCAGGAGCCTGTCCGAGGCTGGCTCGCCGCGATCACAGACCGGGCACAGCACCGCTTCCCGAATACTGTGCACCTCTTCGGCATGGCCTGCGTCAGGCAGCCTTGTGTCGCCGGGCGTGTCAGCTGGTACGGGCCGCAGGTGTGGAGCGGGCCCGCCGGTGCACGGACGGCTCTCATGCCAGGTGTGCGGGAATCGGGCCAGAAGCAGCCCCGGGCCTCCGCACCCTGCACAGTCCGGTGGATCGGCGAGCCGTAGAACGGTTCCGCCGTCCTCATCTCTCACGCCACACCTTGCCAGGCGTCGGCGCCAAATGTGCCCTTGATGTCGGAGGCGATCGAGGTCGGGTCTACCAGGAAGCCCAGCTCGTACAGGACGGTCTTCGCGGGCGTCTGAACTCGCATCCGTACCGGGTTCTCGCCCTTGTGCGCGGCGAGGATGCGCTTCAGCTCGGCAACCGTCGGCTCGTTGATCTTGTGTGCGGGGAAGGACAGAGTGACCGGCGGCCGGCCGCCGGTCTCTGCTGAGGACACGTCCAGTACCTGGATCTCCTGCCCGTAGATACTGACCGCGCCGTCACGGTCGTTGAGGCGTCCCTGGACGGAGACGACGGTGTCGGCGATCAGAGCATGCTGGACCAGGTTGTAGGTGGCCGGGAAGAGAAGGATCTCCATTTCGCCGTCACGGTCCGCGAGGTTGATGATCGCCCAGGCATTTCCCTGTTTGGTCATCCGGCGGTCCACGCTGGTGATGAGGCCGGCGAGCTGAACGATGCCTTCCGTGCGGCCTGAGCCGAGGAGGTCGCTGATCGTGGTGTCCCGATTGCGGGACAGGATGTGCTCGGTGCCGTCCAGCGGGTGCGCAGAAACGTACAGTCCGAGCATGTCGCGCTCTGCGGCCAGCAACTGCTTCCGGGGCCACTCGCTGTCGTCGATGGGGAAGTCCAGGCCAAATGCCGGCTCGTCGCTGTCGCTGCCAAGGTCGCCGAACAGATCGTCCTGACCGATCGCGGCTTGCTTCTTCACCGGGATGATCGCGTCGATGGCGTCTTCGTGTATGGCAGACAGCCCTTTGCGGCTGTGCTGAAGCGAGTCGAAGGCGCCAGCCTTGATCAGTGACTCGACAGCCCGCTTGTTGAGGGCCCCGATGTCAACCTTGTCGATGAAGTCGGCGAAGGAGACGTACTTCCCCTTGGACTTGCGGGAATCGACCAGGGAGTCGATGACGCCTTCGCCGACGTTACGCACCGAGCGGAGCCCGAACCGTACATCGTTGCCGATAGCGGTGAAGTTGGCGACGGACTCGTTGATGTCCGGCTGGAGCACCTGAACGCCCAGTTTCCGGGCGTCGGCCAGGTAGATCGCTGCCTTGTCCTTGTCATCTCCAACCGAGGTGAGGAGCGCGGCCATGTACTCGGCCGGGTAGTTCGCCTTCAGGTAGGCGGTCCAGTACGAGACGAGCCCGTATCCGGCAGTGTGAGACTTGTTGAACGCGTAGCCCGAGAACGGGAGCATGACGTCCCACAGAGCCTTGGTGGACTCCTCGGAATAGCCGTTCTTGTTCATCATGCCGTCGGAGAACTTGTCCCACTCGGCGGCCAGGACCTCGGGTTTCTTCTTGCCCATCGCACGCCGCAGCAGGTCGGCGCCGCCCAGGGTGTACCCAGCGAGCTGCCGGGCGATGGCCATGATCTGCTCCTGGTAGATGAGCAGGTGGAAGGTGTTGCCCAGGATCGGATCCAGGGCTTCCTTCAGTTCCGGATGGATCGGCTCGATCTCCTGCCGCCCGGTCTTACGGTGCGCGTAGTTCGTGTGCGCGTTCGCGGCCATTGGGCCGGGCCGGTAGAGGGCGAGGGCTGCCGCGATGTCCTCGAACCGGGAAGGCTCCATCAGCTTCAGCAGGGTCCTCATGCCGCCGCCGTCGAGCTGGAACACACCGAAGGTATCTCCACTGGCCAGGAGCTGGAAGGTGGTCGCGTCATCCAGCGGGATCTGCTGGGCGCCGTCAGTCGGCATCGTGTCGGTGGTGATGTTGATGCCACGGTTTTCGCGGACGTTCTGCAGCGCATGGTCAATCACGCCCAGATTCCGAAGTCCCAGGAAGTCCATCTTGACCAGCCCCATGTCCTCACAACTGGGGTAGTCAAAGCCTGTGATCTTAACGCCGTCCTTGGCACGCATGTGGAGCGGAATGCGGTCAGTGAGACGTGTCTTCGAAAGAATGACGGCAGCTGCGTGGACACCGGTATTACGAATCAGCCCCTCGACGCCCTTGGCGCCGTCGACGACCTTCTTGACATCCGGCTCGTTCTCGTACAGCGCCCGGATTTCGCCGGCTTCCCCGTAGCGGGGGTGGCTGTCGTCGAAGATTCCGCTGATCGGGATGGACTTGCCCATCACATCCGGCGGCAGAGCCTTCGTGATCCGCTCGCCATGACTGAACGGGTAGCCCAGGAGCCGCGACGTGTCCTTGATCGCGTTCTTTGCTTTGAGTTTGCCGAACGTGTTCACCATGGCGGTGTACTCGTCGCCATATTTGTCGACGACGTAGCGCACCATGCGGTCGCGGTGGCGGTCGTCGAAGTCGAGGTCGACATCCGGCGGGTTGATGCGCTCGGGGTTCAGGAACCGCTCGAAGAGGAGACCGTGCTCCAACGGACACAGTTCGGTGATACGGGTGGCGTACGCGACGATCGAGCCGGTTGCCGACCCACGGCCAGGCCCGACGGGGATCTTCTGGTCACGGGCGTACTGGCAGATATCGGCAACGACGAGGAAGTAGCTTGAGAAGTTCATCGGGCCGATGACCTTCATCTCGGTCTCGAACCGTTCGAGGACCTCGGCCGGGATCGGGTCACCGTAGCGCATGGCGAGGCCCTTGAGGCACTCCTTGCGAAGCCAGGACTCCTGCGTCTCTCCCTCGGGGACACCAGGGAAATTCGGCATCTCGTCGACGTTCTCGAAGACTGATGCGTACGACTCGATGCGTTCCGCAATCAAGAGGGTGTTGTCGCATGCCTCGGGGATCTCGGAAAACAGCTCCCGCATCTGGGCGGCGGTTTTGAGGTAGTAGCCGGTGCCGTTGAATCGGAACCGGTTCGGGTCGGCTTTGTCCTTGCCTACGCCGATGCACAGCAGGTTGTCGTGCGCGTCCGCGTGCTCTTCGAGAACATAGTGCGCGTCGTTGGTGGCCAGCAGCGGGATGCCTAGTTCCTTCGCCAGACGAAGCAGGCCCCCCCGAACGTTGCGCTCCAGGTCCAGGCCGTGGTCCATCAGTTCCAGGAAGTAGTTCTCTTTCCCGAGGATGTCCTGATACTGGGCTGCGATGTCGCGGGCCTCGTCGTACTGGTTCAGACGCAGGCGGGTCTGAATGGCCCCCGAGGGACAGCCAGTCGTTCCGATGATCCCCTCAGAGTGCTCGGAGATCAGCTCCATGTCCATGCGCGGCTTGCCTGCCGGGAATTGGCCTGTGTAGGAGGCCTCTGTCGACATGTAGAAGAGGTTCTGGAGGCCCTTGACGTTCTGCGCCCACATCGTCATGTGGGTGAAACGACCGCCACCGCTGACGTCCTTGGAACCCTCCCCATCGTCCGACATCGCCCGGACACCACCGGGGCCCCAGAACTCCTGCTTACGGTTCCTGCGCGAGGACGGTGCGACATACGCCTCGATCCCGATGATCGGCTTGACACTTTCGAAGCCCTTGGCCACCTGCTGAAACTCGTACGCACCGAACATGTTGCCGTGATCGCTCATGGCGATGGCAGGCATTCCCTGACGCTCTACCTCGGCGAACATCGGCTTGAGCCGCTGGGCGCCATCGAGCATCGAGTATTCGGTGTGATTGTGCAGGTGGACGAAGCTGTCGGTCACCGGGCAGGCACCTCCGCAGACGGGTCGAACGAAGCCTCCACCCTATCCCTCAGAGTGCTCCCCACCGGCTGCTCCAGGGAGCAAGTCACAGGCTGGCTTGGCGAGTCGAGATGTTGTTCAGCAACGCCTGGGTCGTACGGCGTGATGAGGTTCCCCCGAGATAGCCTGGTAGTCCCAGCTCGGACACTAAGACCGTGTCCTATGTGGTGATCGCTCGTTGGGCTGTTCATGGGGCGGGATACGTGGAGTTGGATTGTTCCGGAGGGGCTGTGGGAGATCGCGAAGCCGTTGATCCCGCCGTCAAAGGTGCGCCCGCAGGGCGGCGGGACGCAGGACACGCCTGATGAGACCCTGTTCGCGGCGATCGTCTATGTGCTGGTGAGCGGGTGTGCCTGGCGGGCTCTGCCGCCGTGTTTCGGGGTCTCGAAATCTACTGCCCACCGGCGCTTCGCCATCTGGTCCAGGGCCGGTGTCTGGGGCCGGCTGCACGAGGCGGTGCTCGACCTCATCGAGGAGTGCGGCCTGCTCGACCTGACCCGCGTGGTCCTCGACTCCGCCCACGTACGGGCCAAAAAAGGGGCGAACTCACAGGCCCCAGCCCCGTGGACCGGGGTAAACCGGGTTCCAAGATGCACGTCCTGTCGGACGCGAACGGACTGCCCCTGGTCGTCGGCATCTCCGCCGCCAACACCCACGACAGCCAGGGTCTGAAGCCCATGGTGGCCGGTCTCCAAACGAGACACGACCCCCACCGCGGCTGGAACCTCAAACCCCGCAAGCTCCACGCCGACAAGGCATACGACATCCCTGACCTGCGTAGTTGGCTCCGCGGGAAACGTATCGGCGTCCGCATCGCCCGCAAGGGAATCGAATCCAGCGAACGGCTCGGACGCCGAAGGTGGGTCATCGAACGCACCATGTCCTGGCTGACCGGCTACCGCCGGCTCAACCACCGTTACGAACGCCATCCCCGCAACTACCTGGCCTTTCTCGGACTCGCCGCCGCCCTCTGCTGCTACAAACGACTGGTCCGACTCACCACATAGGACACGGTCTAAGGGCTTGCAGATCATTAACACGTTGTTTTGGTCTTCCCTTCTGGATCGCTGCTCTGGGCGAGGACCCGGGCCTGGAGGGGTGCGAGGGCGGCGGGCGGGGTGGTTGCCGGTTGGATGACGACGCCGTGGGCCTTGAGGAGTTTCCTGACCTTCAGGAGTGTGCGGTGCATGGCTGTGCGGCTGCTGCCGAAGAGCACGGCGAGGGGTTCCGCTGCCAGGGCGAGGTGCAGGTGGAGCACGGTGGCCAGGACTTGGTCGGGGAAGTCGAGCCGGGGCGGGCGGCCGCTCCGGCCGTCCCTGTCCTGGGCCAGTGCCTGCGTGAGGTCGGTCAGTTGCTGCGGGGACAAGCCGGTCAGTGCGGGGTCGGAGGGCAGGGACTCGTCCCACTCCGGCGCTGGTGTCTGCGGGACCCGGGCCGCCGGGATGGCCGGGGCCTGCCGGGGATGCAGGACATAGTTCCAGTCGCTGTGGAAGGCATGCCGGGTCAGCGGCAGAGCCGCCATCTCCGCGTCCCCGATCTGCACTCCGGTCGGGTAGGCGTTGTTGTCGAGTTCGGCATGGACGCGCAGTCCGGTGCGGGTGGTCGTTGCGGAGATGCACTGGACGATGACTTCGTGGCTGGTCA
>NZ_JBSFBQ010000107.1:0-11959 GCF_053593015.1 Streptomyces sp. NPDC002403
GCGCCCCCCCGCCCCCCCCCCCCCACCCCGGTGCCCGGAACCTTCCCGTACTGGGCCGAGATGGACGCGGCCGCCATCCAGGCCTCCGCGAGCGCCGACACCCGCGCCGCCCGCATCGGGGCTCTCTCCACCAGCGCCTACGCCAAGTACAGGCGGCTGGAGCGGGCAGTCGACACGATCCTGGCCGCGCTCGGCCTGCTCCTGGCCGCCGCCGTCCTCGCCGTCATCGGCTGACTGGACGACCCCGCGTACGCCGGCCCCGATTCCCGCCACCGCGGCCACCGCCGCCCACCCCGGGCCCGGACCGTTCCGGGCCCGCCCCCGCCTTGCCGACCACTCACCCCTCAAGGAGAGAACTCATGACCCGTGCTTTCTCCGGCACGATGCAGCCCCTCGACACGACCATCCCCGACCCGGCGCTCATCGTCCTCATCGGCCCGGCGGGCGCGGGCAAAACCACTCTCGCCTCCACCTGGCACCCGACCCAGGTCCTGGAGCTCGATGCCTTCAGGGCGATGGTCTCGGGCTGCGAAGGCGACCAGTCGGCCACCCCGGACGCGGCTGCCCTTCTGCACACCGCGATCGAAACCCGCCTCGCCCGGAAACTCACGACCGTCATCAGCGCGACGAACACCGAGGCCCATATCCGCAAGGGCCTGCTCGACGCCGCCCGTACCCACGGCGTGTCCACCGTCGCACTGCTCGTCCCCACCCCGGCCGACGTGTGCGTGCAGCGCCAAGCCGACCGCGACCCGGCCCGCGCAGTGCCCGAGGACATCGTCCGCCGCCAGCACGCCGACATGGTCACCGCCTTCCCCCAGCTGCGCGACGAGGGCTTCGACCACGTCGTCTTCGCCGACAACATCCACCGCCTGGAGCCGCTCCTGCAACGCGCCAGCGACACCCGCCGCCGCGACATGGGCTGGGACGGCAGCGACGGCCTCGGCTCCCTGCTCCTGGTCCGCCGCGTCTTCGGCGACGACGTGCTGCCGCTGTGGACCTGGCGAGACGGCAGCGGCCTGGCGAGCGGCGACCGGGTCGGTGAGATCCGCCTCGGCAAGGACCGGCTCGTGCTCGCCCTGCGCACGAACGTCGACGGCGAGGGCGACTTCGGCTTCGACCTGCTCACGTGCTGCCCGTACGACGACGAGTGCGACGCGCGCGCCTGGCAGCCCGTGCACTCGGTGACCGACCTGCTGGTCGCGCACACCAGCAGCCGGCCGCACCCGGACGCCGTGTGCACCGTCCACGGCGGCCCCGACGACGTCGACCAGGAGGCCGACGACCACGCGGTCGGCATGGACGACGACCCCTACGGCCGCGCCGACCTGGAGGAGCAGTACGCCGCGGCGGTCCGCGAATGAGCCGCGCTGCCAAGGGATCGCACCCGCACCCGCTCACCCCGGCCGACCTCCCGGCCGGGGATGAGTGGGCCCACTGCTGCCCCGACTGCCACCTCCCGAACCAGAACCGCTTCGACCCGTACGTCCTGGACGCGCTCCGCGGCGTGGGCCTCGACTCCCCCGCCCCCGTCGCTGCCTGACGGGCTCTCCGTGCCGCCCCGGCCTCCGTACGACGGAGACCGGGGCGGCCGCGGTGGCCCCTCAAACACCGCACGGAAAGGAGACGGGCGTCATGCCGAACACCGAGATGTACGAGGTCGACGTCCCGATACACGACACCGCCAACCCCGCCCGGCGCGGCCGACACGTCTTCACCGGCGTCGCCGACTCCCCCACCACCGCCCTGCGCCGCGCCCACGAGGTCTACGACACCGCGCTCGCCGCGCACACGGCCGGACGCGCCAACCCCGGCAAGCAGCCGGACCGGTGGGGAGCGGCCGGGCTGCGGCCCGGCTGGGAACTTGAGTGGCCCGCCGCGACGGCCGGCCGCTGGAACAACCCGTGCAGCTGAAACAGCCGCGACGACTTCGCGCTGTAGCTCACCCCCGAGGCAGGCGTCCAGGCGTGGAAACCGACCGCCTGCCCCGGGTCACCCATCCCGTACGAGACGAGAGGGAGACCCAAGTATGGACCCGCTCACGCGCGTCGCGACCCCGAACGGGCAACGCGCACTCCTCATCACCACCCTCGCACTTCCGCTCACCGGCTGGACCATCCACGCGCTCACGCTCCACCGGCGCCTGGCCGCCGAACGACGTGACCCCCTCACCGGCGCCCAGCGTCGCGCCGCCTTCGAGCGCCGCGCCCGGCGCCTCCTGGCCCGCCACCGCCACGACACGGTCGTCTGCCTGGTCGACCTCGACCACTTCAAGGGCCTCAACGACACCCACGGCCACGCCGCCGGGGACACCGCGCTCGCCGCCACCGGCGAGCGCCTGGCCCGGTGGGCCGGACCGAACGGCGTCGTCGGCCGTCTCGGGGGCGACGAGTTCGCCGTGGCCACCCGCTGCCAGGACGGGATCGAGCAGCACCTCCAGGACCTCGTCGACGTGCTGCACGAGCCCGTGCCCACGCAGGCCGGCCCGCTGCCCGTCGCCGCCTCCGTCGGCGCGGCCGTCCCGGACTACCTCGGCATCCACACGCTGCCCGCCCTTCTGCGCGGCGCGGACGTGTCGATGTACCGAACCAAGCACTCCGGCCGCTACGGCTGGGCGGAGATCGAGGACCTGGACGCGCCGACGGTCAACGGGCGCCGCGCCGGGCGCCCCGGTACCGCCCTGCTGGAGCGTGCCGCGTGATGGGCAACCTCATCGGCGGCGACTGGATCCGTGGCATCACGATCCGCCAGCCCTGGGCCACTGCATCCTCGCCGGGAAGAACCCGGAGAACAGGCCCGCGAACTGGCCGTGGCGCGGCCTGGTGCTGCTGCACGCGGGCCTGCAGACCGACCGGCCCGCTCTGCCAAGGCTGCCCCTCCTTGCCCACCGCGACTTGCAGCATCTGCGACGCGGAGAAACCCTGTGGCACCTCTCGGACTACGGGTCGGCCGTGGTGCCTGGACTGCCAGCGTCACTCCGCGCCGTGCTCGGCCTGCGGCGGCGTCGCGGCGGTCGTCTCCGGCACTCTCGACCAGCCCCTTTGCCTGCGCTGCACCGCGCCTGAGGTCTGGCACACCTGCCCCACCTGCAGCGAGCCCGATTATCCGCACCCCGGTCAGTGCGCTCGTTGTCTCATCAATCGGCGCCTCAACGAGCTCCTGGGCCCTCCGTCCGCTGCCCTCCATCCCGGTCTCGAAGCCCTGCGGAACAACATCGCCACCACCGAGCACCCACTCACCGCCAATCGGTGGCTGAACAAGCCGTTCGTGTCTCCGGTCCTGGCCGACCTCGCGGCCGGCAGACGAGCCCTGACTCACGAAGCCCTCGACGAACTGCCCGACAGTCCGCCTCTCGCCCACCTCCGCCAAGTCCTCGTCGGCGTCGGTGCCCTGCCTGAGCGGGACGAGTACATGCTCCGCCTCGAACGTTTCCTCACTGGCCTTCTCGCATCACAGCAAGACCCCGAACAGCGCAAGGTCCTGCACCAGTACGCGATATGGCACCTGGTCCGTCGACTACGCCGACGCAGCAACGGCCGCCGCCTGACCCCGCAGCAGTTCGCATCCGCGCGTCAACGCACCCATGCGGCCGTCGCCTTCCTTAACTGGCTTCAAGCTCACGACCTCGCCTTGGAGACGTGCCGACAGGCCAACCTCGACCAGTGGCTCACCGACGACTCCGCGACCTACCGCCACACAGCCGGGCACTTCGTCCGCTGGGCTCGCGCCAATAAGCTCACCACCGTCCACGTCCCCGCTGTCCGCTGGCACGGCCCCACCCAGCCACTCGATGACGAGCACCGGTGGAACGTCGCACGCCGGCTCCTGCACGACGACACCCTCAAGCCCGAAGACCGTCTCGCAGGACTGCTTCTCCTCCTCTACGCACAAGGGCCATCGGCGATCCACCGACTGACCATCGAGGACGTAGAGGTGGGCGCTCAGGAGGTAAGGCTCCACCTCGGTAATGCACCCGTTCAGCTGCCCGAGCCCGTCGCCCAGCTGGCCCGCACTGTTGCCGCGAACCGCAAGGGGCACGCGACCATCGGCGCCCTGGCTCCGTCTTCATGGCTCTTCCCCGGCGGCCAACCCGGACGCCCGATCAGCACCACACAACTGACCCAGCGCCTGAACCAGCTCGGGATCCGGCCCAACCAGGCCCGCAGCACCGCTCTCTTCCAGCTCGCCACCGAGATCCCCGCCGCGATCCTCGCCCGCACACTCGGCATCCACACCGACGTCGCCGTCGCCTGGCAACGACTCTCCGCCGGCGACTGGGCAACCTACGCCGCCGAAGTCAGCCGACGCCCCAGCAACCGAACCTCAAGGCCAGCAGAAGCCACGGAATAGGAGATCCAGATGCAGGCTCCCTTGCTCAACGCGGACTGGCTCGTCGTCTGGCAGCACCAGATCACCGAGTCGCTTCAGCGTGTGCTCAGCTCTTTCGAGGACACCCACGGCTACCCGCCTGGCGACAACGAGATCATCCTGGCAAATGCCGCCAGCCGATCAGCAGCCTCGCGGTTCAAGGAGCACCCCGCAGCCGCACCCACCTTGATCGCGTTCTACGACACGATCTCCGAGGCAGCCCTGCCCGACATCGACAACGGGCACTTCATCCACTCACCCGACCACGTGCTCAACGACCTCGCCGAGTACGGCGCCGTGCACGTTGCAGACGACGCGGTCGGAATCGTGTTCGGAAGCGACGGCGGAGGCAACCTCCTTGCCGTCGACCCGAGCGGGACCGTCCATCGGTCCACCACCGCGTCTTGGTTCGACGCCTTCGAACCGATCGCCCCCAGCTTCGTCGACTTCCTCGAACAGCTTCAGCAGGCCGTCGCCGACTTCGCAGACGCGGGGTTGCCACCCGAGCATCGCTGACGTGCCCTGGCCCAGACCGCGCCCTCCCACAGCCAGGCATTCGGACAGTTTCAATATCCGACGTCACCATTAGTCGAGGACGAGGAGCAGGTGATCGCCCGCGTTCAGGAGTACCTCGCTGACGTCAAGGAACGTGCGGCGCTTCCACCGGCATCACCGGCCACCGGCTATGAGGCGAGCGACCTGGATGTGCTGTTCGGTGGTGAGCGCGGATGACCAGGAAGGGATCGAGACGGGCCAACTCCGTCCGGCTGGCGGGAACGAAACCGGCACTGGCACAAGCCTTGTTCATCGACCACGATCTGCAGGCCGATGAAGCACGTGTCGGACCACACGACCGTCTCACCCGCGCTGAGGTGCTGGCCCTGCTCCCTGCCTCTCCGCTCTGGCCGCCTGGTGACACCAAGGCCAGCCGCGACCGCGCGAACAAGCGGTTGGCAAACGCCACCAAGATCCTGGACTGGCTCGAGCAGCACCCCGACCATGGGTGGCAGGAACGCTGGCGGGCGACCGATGCCGACCGCGGGAAAGAGGTCGTACTCACCGCTGTACTGGGCGACCACCAGACAGATGGTCAGCGCGACGGAGTGATTGCGGGACTCAACTGCTTGATGCTGAGCCGGATCGTCCTGCCGGGATACGGATTCCTCCGCGGCTACAAGGCACTTCTGCTGTTCAAGCAGGTCCAGCAGTTGTTTCCCGACGGGGACCTGGAAACCATCCGTGACCACGGCGCCGGGCTGGGCATGACGCCCCGGCACGTCGATGAGGGATTGCGCTTGATCTCCTCAATGATTCTGCACACCGGACGCGACCTGCACGAACTGACTGCCGAGGACGTCTTCCAGGTCCGGGCCCGAGGACGCCGGATGCGGGGCGAGGCATTCGTCGGGACTCACAGCGCCTGGGAACTGCTGCGGAGCGTCGGTGCCATCCAGTCCAAGGACACCCTCAAGGACGCGCTGCGGCACGGACAACGGCCGACGACCGAACTGGTCGACTCCTACAACATCCAGTCCACCGAGATCCGCAACGTGCTGGTGCGCTATCTCGACGAACGCCGCCCCGGTGTCGATTACGGTACCTTCCGCGGACTCGTACGCGAACTGGCCGGCGTCTTCTGGGCGGACATCGAGACCCACCACCCCGGCATCGGCACCCTCCGGCTCCCTGACGACGTCATCGACGGCTGGAAGCAACGGATCGTGACCTACGTCCATGCCAGGTCCGGCGAGGTCAAGAAACGACGTTCCCGCATCGACGTGATGATGCGCGTCCGCGGCTTCTATCTCGACATCCAGGAGTGGGCACACGAGGACCCCTTCTGGGCGCAGTGGGCCGTCCCCAGCCCCATCACCCGAGGAGACGGCGCCGGGAACCAGAAGATCTACAAGCAGACCACGGCCCGCATGCACCAGCGGGTACGCGACCGGCTCCCCCACCTCCCCCTGCTGGTCCAGACAGCAGAACGAGTCCACCGTGAGGCCGCAGCTCTCCTCGAAGCCGCTCGCGCCACCCCGTTCGGCGAAGTCTTCGAGCACGGCGGCACGAGCTACCTGCGGGAACTGCTCAAGGTGAACCAGATTCCCAGCCGGCTGGACCACGGCTCGCCGCACGTCTTCATCCGCACGGTCGGCTCCACCGGCCGCCGCATCAACCAGAGCCTGGTAGAGGACGACGCCTTCTGGTCCTGGGCAGTCATCGAGACCTTGCGTCACACCGGAGTACGGGCCGAGGAACTCACGGAACTGACACATCTGGCACTGGTCTCCTATCGGCTGCCAGAAACCAGAGAAGTCGTTCCACTGCTTCAAATCGTTCCGTCCAAGAGCAACGAGGAACGGCTCCTGCTGGTGAGCCCTGAACTCGCAAGCGTCCTGGCCACCATCATCAAGCGCCTGCGCGACGCCAACGGTGGCAAGATCCCCCTCATCGCCCGATACGACTCCCACGAGCGAGTCACCGGCCCGCTGCTGCCTCACCTCTTCCAACGACGGCCGTACTGGCAACCGCAGGTCATGAGCGAGGCCGCGGTCAAGCACAGGCTCGACCGGACGCTGGAAGCCACCGGTCTGCGCGACCAAGCAGGACAGCCGCTGAACTACACGCCCCACGAGTTCCGCAGGATGTTCGCCACCGAGGCCGTCACCGGCGGACTGCCCGTTCACATCGCCGCTCGCATCCTCGGACACAAAACCCTGACCACCACCCAGGCATACCTTGCAGTCTTCCAGGACGACCTCGTGCGGACCTACCGCGGCTTCCTCGACCGCCGCCGGGCCGATCGACCGCAGGACGAATACCGAGAGCCCACCGAGCAGGAGTGGCACGACTTCCAGCAGCACTTCGAACTCCGCAAGGTCTCGCTCGGCACTTGCGGACGTCCTTACGGAACCCCCTGCAAGCACGAGCACGCGTGCATCCGCTGCCCGGTCCTCCAGATGGACCCCCGCCAGAAACCCCGCCTTATTGAGATCATCCAGAACCTCCGCGAACGCATCCGCGAGGCCCGGGCCAACGGCTGGCTCGGCGAGGTCGAGGGACTACAGGTCACTTTCGACGCCGCGATGGCCAAGCTCAACAGCCTCAAGAACACCCCCGCCGACGGACGCCCTCAACTGGTCGACCTCGGCATGCCCGTCTTCACCGACAACGCACCACCGCCTCAAACCGATACAGGAGAACCCGGGCTGTCAGGCTGACCACCTCCCACCACCGAAGCGCTCACCGGCCCCGCCCCAGGCGGGGCCGCTCTCGCTACCGTGGTCACGGCCCAGCTACTTTTCAGGTCCACTGCCCTGGACCGGGCACTGCCAGTCGGCCGCATCGATCGCATCGCCCGCCATGTCACTGAGGTGGAAGCAGTTGCCGTTGGCCCACACCGTGACCGAATCCCGCCGATGGTCGACCTGGAATGGCTCGTCCCCACGCAGCGTTCCGGACCAAGAACCGTCTTCTGCCGGCGAGTGAGTAACAACGACGCAGGTCTGCCCCGGCAGGAGCTGGTAGGCATCTGCCCACGGCTCCACGGTCAGCTCCAGCGGTGCTTCACCGTCGTTCCTGACCAGCAGCCGCGCGGTTCCCCCAGCGAACATCTCAAGCACCTCTCATTGCCCCGCCGGCGATTTCGCATGCGCCCCCAAGGGCGGGTCCGACAGCTTGGACGTGACGTCGTAATGGAGCACATGCACGCCCATCTCCCTCGCGTGCTGAAGACGGCCGCTTCATGATCGATTCCCTAACCCAGAGAGCGCGAGCACCGTCCCGAGCGTGGTCAGTCGTCAAAGAAGTCTGGATCGACCTCGGTCAGGAGGACACCCAAACGCTCCGGCGACCGATACAGGTCGCGCATGAGGACGCCCAGGGCCTCAAGGACTGCGCGATTCGACGAGTACACGGCGAACATCCCGGATTCGGAGTCGTGCTCCAACTGGTCCGCCGAGTCGGGCAGGTGGCGGGCCACGAGAAGTCGCGCGACGCCTTCCCAGGTATAGCCGTTCCCCTCCAGACCCGCAGCCTCGATCACCGGCATCAACTCACTCCACCCCGTGAGGAGAAGGCTGTGACCGGGATCGAACTCGATGTCCTGGAGCAGAAACGGTGCCAGATCCTGCGTGCTCATGGCGTGACGATAGCCGTCCTTTAGGACGCGGCAACACGGGGGCGCCCGCCAGACCACAAGATCGCCGCCACAGTTCGGATACGCACGCTGGCCTCGCCCCGGGCGGGGAGTGCTGCCTACTTGGGCAGCTGTTTCACGATGCTGGTACGTGCGTGAACGTCCCGCAGCTCGCACGGCCAACGCTCATCGATGGTGACTGCGGCTTCCCTGCAGTCACCGCAAGCATTCCGGCGTTCCGGGAGCCAGAGATAGTCGGACGGGGACAATCCCGGGAGCTCGATCCCGCACAGCGTCTTCTCGAAGGAACCGAAGGCGTGAGCAGAACCGGGAGGCAACTCCTCCCCGACTGCCGTCTCCCAGCGACTACCCACAGGCGCATACGGCGGACGGGAGATTTCGAACCACTCGCCGCCCACATGAGCCGTCGCATAGCACCAGCAGCAGGACCAGATCTCCTCCGCCCAATGGTTCGGATCCAACGGCCACCGCCACATCGAACGCCCGCACACGTCGCACTCCACGGGCGCGATTCTCACACGATCAGAACCTCTACTCTCAGCGGCTCTGACCGCCCACCAGCTCTGGAGTCCTTAGTCCGGAAAAGCGCAGGTGTCACGGCCCACCTGCTGGCCCGGCGCCTACGCCGCCGAGGCCACCAGGTCCACCTCCACCACCGCGGCCTGCACCACCCCGTCGTCCACCACCCCCGCCCTCTGACGGCTGCCTGATCCACCCGCCCCGCCCCCTGCGGACCGGGTGGTGAAGGGGAGCCGGACAGCCCGGCCGGAGAAGGAGCCAACGATGACCCTCAACACCGACCCCGCTGCCAGCACCGATCCCGCCGTGACAGACAAGAACCTGGACGCGGCCTGCGCCTCCGTCGTCAACGAGATCGCGCGCACAGACAGCAAGGGATCCTTACTCCTTGCCTTCGATGGCGCGGTCCTCGCCGGACTCGCCAGCCTCGCCGGCAAGGACCTCCCTCTGCCCGCCCAGATCGTCGGCGGCGCCGCCAGCCTCGCCCTGGTGGCCGCCGCCGTGCTGCTGCTCCTGGTCGTGCGGCCCAATCTCGGAGGCCGCACCCCGGTGCCCGGAACGTTCCCGCAGTGGGCCCGTATGGACGCGGACGCCATCCGGGCCTCCACGGGCGTTGACACCCGCGCTGCCCGCATCGAGGCACTCTCCACCAGCGCCTTCACCAAGTACAAGCGGCTGGAACGCGCGGTCGACACGATCCTGGCCGCGCTCGCCCTGCTCCTGGCCGCCGCCGTCCTCGCGGTCACCGGATAAGCAGCCGCCCACGCGCCCCAATGCCCCCTTACTGCGGAGGCGGCCTGCCCGCGCCCGGCCGGACCGCGTGCCCGCCTCCGCCCAACAACCCCAAGGAGAGAACCAGTGAAAACCCTCCGACTGAAGAACGCGCTGCCCGTCGACACGACCATCCCCGAACCGTCGCTGGTCTGCCTGATCGGAGCGGCTGGCTCGGGCAAGTCGACGTGGGCCTCCACCTGGCGCGCCACGCAGGTCCTGGAGCTCGACAGGTTCCGGGCCCTGGTCAGTGATGACGCGGGCTGCCAGGAGGCGACCGGCGACGCCGTGTTCGCGCTCCAGGCCGTCCTGGAGGCCCGCCTCGCCCGCCGGAAGATGACGGTGGTCGACGCGACGAACTGCGAGAAGTCCGTGCGCGCCAACCTGATTGCCACCGCCCGCCGCCACGGCGTGCCCACGGTCGCGCTGGTCGTTCCCACTCCGGCCTCCGTGTGTGTCGAACGCCAGGAAGGCCGGCCCGTGAACCGGCGGGTGCCCGAGCCGGTCGTCTTGGCGCAGCACGCCGCGATGGTCGCCGCGTGGCCCGGCCTGCCCGCCGAGGGGTTCGACCACGTCGTCGTCGCGGAGAACATCTACCGACTGGAGGCGCTACTCCAACGCGTCAGCGATGCCCAGCGTGCGGATCTCGGCTGGGACGGCGGCGACGGCCTGGGCGATCTGCTGCTGGCGCGCCGCTGCTTCGGTGCCGAGATCCTGCCGATGTGGCGGTGGCGCGACGGCTCGCAGCTCGCCGGCGGTGACCGCACCGCGGAGATCCGGCTCGGCGCCGACCGCCTCATCCTCGCCCTGCGCACCGACATCGACGGCGAGGGCGACGTCGGCTTCGAAGTCCTGATGGCCTGCCCGGTCTTTACCGACTGCAAGAGCGCGGCGTGGGCCCCCGTCTACAACGCCACGGACCTCCTGCGGGCCCTGACCGGCGGCCTGGCCACCGACCCGGACACGTATTGCACCGACCACGGCCGGGACGACCCCGAAGGCCGCGCCGACCTGGAGCAGCAGTACGCGGACGCGTTCTGGGCATGAGCCCCACTTCCCGGGCCGGCCCCGTCTCAGCAGCCGAGGCCGGCACCGGGCGCCCGACCTGATCCACTCCCCCGCCGATGCGGACCGGATCGCCTCCGACACTCCGGACACCGTGTATGCCTGCACCACCGGAGACCCGCGCATCGCCGACGTGCTGCTGCGCGAGATCCAGCCCGGCGACTTCCTGCGTGTCACAGGCACCCTGGTCCCGCCCGACGACCCCCAGGGCCTCGCCCGCGTCACACCGTCGACGGCCTGGAGGTCCTTGAGGTGGCCCTGGCCTCCGTGCTCTACGACCTCGTAATGGAGAGGTTCGGGATGTACGTCGTCGTCTTCGACGTCGACCGCAACCAGGTCCCGGTGTTCACCGCGTCCGGCCGCTGGGCCGGCGAGGCCGCCACCCCCGACGCGATCGGCGACCTCATCAACGCCTACGAGGAGGGCGGCTCTCAGTGACGACCGCCCTCCTCGCGCAGCGCACCGTCCTGGAACGGTTCCCCGCCAGCCACCCCCGCAGCTCCTGGCCCGCCGGCGAATACGCCGCCGCCCGGCGAGCGCAGGGCACCGACGGCCGGGCCGTCATGGACCTCGGCAGCGACCAGTTCCTCGTGGTCACCGACACCATCACCCAGTAGAACCACCCCGGAGCGCCGCGCCCGCCCTTCCCGGCCGGGCGCGGCGCCTGCGTGTACCCGCCATTCACTACTGAGCAGGAGACCTCCTTGCACCCGATCCGCCTGATCTCATTCGGCTACCTGCACCTGCCCACCGGTCCGGACGGCTCTCCCGCCCCGCCCACCGCCGACCGCATCGAGGACGTCCGCGACCGGATCCGCGACCCGGCCGCCGCCCGCGACATCCTCGACCTGGACGGCCTCAACCCGCGCGTCCAGGACGTCGTCCTGAACACCCCCGGCGCCCGCGAGCTGCTCGCCAACCTCGCCGACTGCGCCGACCTGCCCGCCGGCCCCCGCCGCATCGTGATCGGGTGTGCGGGCGGTCTCTAGTGCAGCACCGCGTTGATCCTTCGGGGGTCTGAGCGGTCAGGCGGGTGGGTCGCCGAGGTAGAGGCCGGCGGCGCAGTCGAGGGCGGCTTCG
>NZ_JBSFBQ010000108.1:0-11903 GCF_053593015.1 Streptomyces sp. NPDC002403
GCACCACCATGAAGACCAACGAGGACAGCAGAAGATGGATACGGGCCGGTGGCAGCGGCGATCCATGAAAAGGAACATATGCCAGCCCCAGATGAGTGGGGCCAGGTCTTCGGCGACGAGGTGCTGGCCACCGCGATCCTCGACCGCCTCCTGCACCACTGCGACGTGATCTCCATCAACGGTCCCAGCTACCGCCTCAAGAACCGGCTCGCCGCCATCGAACGCGACAACTCATCCTGAACCGGCCATTTTGACCTTCGCCGATCACCGACAAAGGCAAACTACCGCCGGGACTTCAGAACATCCCGAACGCTCTCATCCCAGTGGCTGCAAGGAAGACGACACCGAGTACCCCAAAGATGCCTCGCATGATGTCGGGCGAGAACCTTGGATCAACCCCGCCACCAGGTGACCGCTGGGCTATCAGGTCATACACGCGCAGCCCAACGTTCCGATAGTCGAGCGCAATAGCTGTCGCGCCAGCACCCACGACCCCTCCCCAGACCAAGCTCACCCAGTCACCCACGGATCGCTCCTCCCCCAGCGGATTGCCCCACATGGGGCATCGTAGACGCCTGCTCATTCATCCAGGATCAAGGGCCCATGAGGCGAGGACTGGTGCACTTACGGCGCCGATCCGGGCGGCAAGGACCGGCTCCAGGCGGGCGGACACCCGGGCCGGGCCGCCCTCGTCCCCCACCACCAAGACCAGATGATGCGGCCTGAGCCGAGGATCGGTGAACCCCAGCACCAGGGCGTCGACCGTATTCCTTCGCCCTTAGCTGCAGGTTGATCGGGTCCGTGATCAGGCAGTTCGGATACAGAGGGCCTTCTTGGGGGTCGCGGGTGCCGGGTTCGCGCCGGGCGCCGCAGCGTGCGCGTCGGATAGAGTTTCGTGGCGGTCCAGACCTTCTCAGGAAGGTTATCCTCGGCCCCGCGCCTTCTGCGGCCTACGGCCGGATACGCACCAGACGCGTGCACCCAGACCGCAAGTCCCTTCCGCCCAACCTCATTGGGCTGAGCCAGGTACCACCCGGCCGGGTACGCCATGCCAACCGCATCAAAGACCGGCTTGCCGAGGGAATGGCCCTCTACCGGCACGGTATCGGCCTCGGACAGTGCCTCGGCCTGGGCAGTTCCGAGGCGACGCAGCGATGCGCTACGCCGAGCGAGCCGGAACGGACTACTTGGCCTATGTGTCCCTGCGCAGGCCCGTGGGCTCGAATGATTCGTGACCTCGCAGGAATCAGGCCCGGGCTTCGTGCACTACGGGCAGTCGTAGCGGTGCGTGAATGGACGCCCGGGGCAGGCGTGGCACTCGAATAGGTACACACCGCCAAGGTCGCCCAGCACCAGGCCCGGACCTGCGGAGGGAGTGTGCCGTTCTTCGACGGGGGTCCAGGCACGCCGGGACACGGCGTCGGCTTCCGTGCTCTGCACCGTCAGCAGGTGTTCCATTCGATTCCCACATTCGACGCATTCCGGCCACTCTGGGTCTTGGCGCCAGCCGGGGTATCCAACCAGTTTCGTCCCGGGGGCGGTGGAGAGGTGGCTCTGGTAGTCCCAGCCCGTCTCCTGGCCAGGTCCAAGAACCTGAACTCCAACGCGTCCCACATGTCGTCATGAAGATCCCAATAGGGGTACTCCGTCACCAACTCTGGATGCACCACACAAGGACGCGGAACGTAGTTCTCCCACAGATCAGCCGGGCATGGCGGAGTCTTCAACGCCTTCCCGACCGAGCCCGCCTTTCGCCATTGGACGTGCGGAACGATCCAGCGATGGCCGCTGTGCTTCCGTGGACACCAGAGAACTTGGAGTAGATCGCACCCCTCGGGAAACGGGACGGTGCCTGGAACGCTGGTGCGGTAGATCTGCACGACAGGCACCATCGGCGAGTCCTCGTGCTCGAAGCACAGCGGCCAGGCCTCTGCGGCCGGCCACAGCAGCGGGCCTCCGACCGAGCTGTCTCGGCACGTCGGCTCCCCCACACGTGGGTGAAGCCGCACGGTCTCTTTCCGGAGGGGCGCCACCTCGGGAAACAGCTGCTCAACGTCCACTGGTCGCGGCGGTGTACGGCGGGTCACGTCGACAGGCTACGAGAGAAACGGCAGCGCCGGACCCCGTTCTCACGCGTGCTGCGGACGGGGCTACTCGCCCCTCACGGTCGGGGCGGTCATGGGCGCGGATCCGCCATAGTGGCCGGGGGCCACGGTTCTTGAGCGTTCCCGGGCCGGGCCTCGGGCGGGCTGGGCAGACGCGTTGCGGGCAGAGCGGCCCCGGTCGCGGCCGTTCGGTGGGCGGGGGTCAGAACCGCGCCGACGGCTCCGATGGCTGCGCAGGTGGTGAGGGTGAGTAGTGCGGTGTCCCATCTGTGGTGTTGGGCGAGGGCACCGATGGTGATGGCCATGATGCCGCCTGTGATGTCGGTGGAGGCGCCGACCCAGGCGTTCGCCTCGATTCGGGTGTCGTCGTTCGCGGTGGCGTCGATGAGGAGGAAGGCGTTGATGAACAGTGGTGTGACGAACAGTCCGGCCAGGAGCAGCAGGGTGGCGAGGAGCCACAGGGGGCGGGCGAGGAAGAGGAGCGTGGTGGGGAGGGTGAAGCCGAGGGTCAGGAGCTGGTATTTGCGCCAGAGCCCGGCTTTCCAGTCGAGGGTGGCGTAGAGGATGCCTCCGATGACGCCGCCGGTGCTGATCGCGGCGAGGAGTAGTCCGAGCCAGGGGGTGGCGTGCTGGGTCTGGGTGTAGGCGGGGACGAGGATGCCGGTGCCGCCGAAGATGCATCCCATCACGAGCAGCGGCAGGAGGATGGTTGTTGTTCCGGGGTGGTGAGGGGGCCGAGCCATTGGCGCGGGCGGCGGGGTGAGGTGACGGCGGGGCTGGGGTGGGTGGTGCCGAGGTGGTGTCGGCGGGCTGCGGTCAGGTAGAGGGCGGTGATGGTGATGAAGGTGGCGGCTGCTGTTTCGTAGGCGTGGCGGGGGCCGAGCAGGGTGATCGCGGCGCCGGCGGTGAGTGGTGCGAGGACGAAGCCGGCTTCTTCCAGGATGGAGTCGGCGCTGTGGACTGCTTTGAGCTGGGCGTCGTCGGCCGCCAGGCGCCGCCATGAGGAACGCAGGGCCGCGTTGAGGGGCGGGCTTGAGAGGGTGGCGGCGATGACGAGGGGCAGTGTCGTGAACCACGGCCATGTGAACTCGGCGCTGCATGCGACCAGTCCCAGGAGCAGTGCGGTGGTGGCGCCCATCAGGGTGAGCATGCGGTGGGCGCCGTAGCGGTCGAGGAGTCGGCCGCGGAGGGGTGCGCAGAAGGCGAGGACGAGGGTGTAGCCGCCGCTCACGAGTGCGGCGTGGGCGTAGCCGTGGAACTGTGCGAGGGCCAGGAGCAGGGTGATGGGCAGGACGGCGGCGGTGGTACGGGCGAGGAGGGCGAGTGTGAGGAGTCCGCGTACTGGTGGTCGTATCAGGTGGCGGAGTGCGCTTGCGGGTTTCTCGGGGCGGCTGTGTGCGACGGGGGTGGTGATTTCCGGGCCTCCGGTTCGGCTTTGGGGCCTGGATTCGCGGTTGCTGGGCGGGGTGCGGGTGCCTGATCTGTGTCCGCCGCGATGGTGGCCGGCTGAATGGTTTCTGTGCGGGTCGTGGCGCGCAGGGAGTCGGGGTGCAGGAGCATGATGCGGGCGATTTCTTGGCCGCCGTGGACGGTGACGGGGTGTTCGGGCCGGATGGCGATGCTCATGCCGCCGCGGTCTGTCATGGCGTTGACGGTTTTGGCGGGGATCACGCCGGTCGTTACGTGAAGTCCGTTCGGGGCGTGGTCGGGAGGTGGCAGGACCATGAGGAAGGTTCCGGTGGGGATCGTGGCGGCCCAGCCCAGGCGCCATTCGAGGGTGCCCTGTCCGTTGGGGACGAACATGCCTTCCCAGCCTCCGTTGGTGCTTTGGTGGTCGCCGAGGTGTAGCCAGTCCGCGTCGCGGGCGGCGATCCAGTTCTTGCCGCGCTACCACATGCCTGCCCCGCCCAGGCGCCGGCCGGTGTGGTGGGGGTCCTCGCGGTCGGGGACGGCGAAGCCGATGTCGTCCAGTGGCTTCATCGTGAGGGTCAGCGGGGAGCGGACGTTCCAGCCCAGTTCCTGGCCCAGGACCCAGGGTGGGCAGTCCGCGGGCAGGCGGGGGATGTGCATGTAGCGGAAGGATTCCTGGTAGGTGTCGCGTTCGGCGCGGGCCGCCGCCCGGTCGATGCGTGGTTTGTCGGGCAGGAGTGCCCAGGGCTGGAGCGGGCGGAAGGTGACCTCGGCCATGCACGGTGCTCTCTGTCGGAGGTGTTGGCTGTTGAGAGGGAGCGGTGCCCCGGGCTGCCAGACCTGGGATGCGTTCAGATAACGGCCGGGTTGCCTGAACGCCCACTCGAAACGGGCGAGCGCGTCAGCAACCGCGCCAGGCCACATCCGCTGATCCTCGACGCGGCGGACAGCTGCACGAGTCCTCGCGGAAACGCCCCGGATCCGCCGAACTACAACGTGTCTGCGAGGCCGCCACCGCTCAGCACGGACGGCCTTCGGGCGCCTACGCGGCATCGCCCTTTCTGATCAACATGCCGTCATCCTGCCACGAACGCAGCCGACATCGCACGCACGATTGGGCCCTCGCCACCCGGGGGTGCTCTTATGACTTGGTACGCGATCGCCAGGGCCGTCAGAGCGATTCGATGGGCCCTGGCGACCCTGCGAGACTGCTGACATGACTGGCATGATCATGGTCGGCGACTATGACCCCCGATGGCCCGAGCGGTTTGAGGACCTGCGGCAGCGGCTTGCACCTCACGTCGCGGACCTGGCTGTATCCATCGAGCATGTCGGAAGCACAGCCGTGCCCGGATGTGCCGCCAAGCCGATCATCGACCTCGACATCGTGGTGGCCGAGGACGCCACCATGCCCGCGTTGATCTCCCGGCTCACCGAGCAGGGCTACCGGCACGAAGGCGATCTGGGGATTCCGGGGCGGGAGGCCTTTCAAGCCCCTCCTGCGGCTCCCGAGCATCACCTGTACAGCGTGGTCGCAGGCTCCAGACCCCACCTTGATCACGTCTTGCTCCGTGACTACCTACGCCAGCGGCCCGATGAAGTCCGGCGCTACAGCGCGTTGAAGGTGGCCCTCGCACAGCGGTTCCGCGCCGACAGCCAGGGCAGACGGGACTACTCGAGGGCGAAGAGCGCTCTGGTGGAGGAACTGGTCGCGAAGTCCTACGTCGCTCGGGCCGCCGGAGAACCGTGACGTGACGGTGGCCTCACGGGTTGGTGATGTCGTGACGCACTACCGAGCCCGTGCGGCCTTGTCGCATCCTGCCTTCTGCGGCCTTGCGCGTCCACATCTGGGCGTTCTGATCGAGGAGTTGGCCGACCCCTGGCTGGGGCGGTGCGAGTCCGAGTTGCGTGAGCGTCGTGGCGGAGAGCGCAAGCGGGCCGCCGGAGCCGGGCCGGATCACAAGCTGGTCTTCACCGACAGGGTCCTGGTCACCGTGGTCCACCTGCGTCTGCAGCTGCCGCATGCAGCACTGGCCGGGCTCTACGGCGTCTCCCGCCCAACCGTCACCCGCGCCATCCACGAGATCCGCCCGCTGCCGGCTGTCCGCGGCTTCGCCGCCCCCGACCGGCCCGGCATCCGCCTGCGCACCCTGGCCGATGTCTTCGCCCACGCCGAGGCCGAGGGTGTCGAGCTGCGCATCGACGGCACCGAGACCCAGGTCCGCCGCCCCCAGACCGGCCGCCCCGGCCGCAAGGCGGTTCGTATCCGGCAAGAAGAAGCAGAACACCGCCAAGACCACCACCATCAGCGACGGCTCGGGACGCCTGCTGTGGTCCGGGGCCGACCGGCCCGGCAGAATGCACGACCAGACCGCGATGCGCACCGAAGGCATCGCCGAGCAGCTGTGTCTGCATCCGCAGGTCAAGGCGAAGGTCGACGAAGGTCGACGAGGGATACAAAGGCCTGGCCAACGACTTCCCCAACCAGGTCCAGGCACCGCCACGCAAGCCGAAGAACAAAGTGCCGCTGAGCAACAACTATGCCTGGCGCGAGGCGCGCCGACGGCAGTCCTCCGCGCGGATCTGCGTGGAGCGCACCATCGGCGAGGAGAAGAAGTGGCGGCCGCTCCAGCGGTACCTCGGCCGGCGCGATTCCTACGCCGAAACCCACGCCGCCGTCGCCGGACTGGTCCCCGACCGCGCGGCCCGCAGACCCACCCGTTGGCACACGAGCACCGAACTCGTGCCGCCTGGAAGGCCGCCTGCTGATCACCCACCAGCCGACCCGCCAGGCCAGCACGCCCCGACCTCAATCGCGTACCGAGTCGTAAGGGGTGTCCCGTACCCCCCGGCGGGCACGCGACGACAGCTACGGCACCTCGCCGCGTTGTCGGAACGTCCACATCCATCCAGTATGCGGACGCCCCTCCGCCTTGCGATGCACCGCATCCGACGCCGCGCGCTGACCCACCGCGGATTACGGGACACCCCTGAGTCAACGCCGGTCAGCTCGGCCTCCGCGGGCAGGTCCGGGCCGGACGGCGCGAGTGCGAAGACGGGCTCTAGTTGCCCAGACCTGCCGGAATCCTCAGCATCACCGAGCTGGACCAGGCGGCGTTCGGGCCGCCCTCGCCGTAGACCATTAGCTGGTGATGATCGTTGATGTCGAAGCTGTAGGTCGGCGTGAATCGATCACCGGTAGAGAGCGGCACCATGCCGGACAGATCCCAGAGCCGTCCCTGCGGGTCCCACATCGCCGACACCGCGACGTCCGGGAAAAGTTCGACAGTTCCGAGGATCCACCCGTCGTCGGTGACTTTCTCGCCGGTCGCGTTGTATCCGTAGTCGGCAAGGCGCTGCATTCCGCCGGCCTTGGTCCACACGAACGCGTCGTCACCGCTGGTTCCCACGACAGTCCCGGAGGCGTTCACATCGTTCGCCTGGGCCGAATGCTGTCCCGGAAGCGTGCCGAGATCCTGAATAGCCCCTGACGTCGCATCCCAGGCGACCGCGTGCGGCACATGGTCATCGGTGTGCGAGGCACCGACGATCATCCCGGCATCGTTGATAGCGCGCGGCTGGGTTACCGTCATATCCGAGGACAGGTGGGCCAGCTTGCTGAACGTCCGATCCGGCGTCCGCACGAACCCGTCGCTGTAGCTGTGGTTCTTGCCGTCAGACTCCTTGACGATTGCTTCGGAGAATCCGGTGACCACCTCCTTGTTGTTCACGGCGGTCGCGTAGCCGTTGGAATAGGGCCGCCAATCCGGGACGCCGAGCACGGTGAGCGATCCGTCCTTGGCCCATTGGGCGGGACGAGTATGCAATGCACTGTCCGTCGCGATACCGACGGCGATCTGGCCGTCATTCAGGTCCAGAGCCGATCCGTACCTGCCCCCGGCAAGATCCAGGTTGGTGAACCCGTCGGTGGCCGTCCAGCTGGTCGGCGTCATCCTGGCGTCGTACTGGCGGTCCCCCACGACTACGCCGCTCTCATTGAGAGCCGCGCCGACGAAAGGCGGGGCCCACGCGACCAGATCGAGTTTGGGGACATCGACAGTGGCGATCGTGACGTCCGCCGCCCCGATGATCGTGCCGTACTCGTTGGCCACTCGGACCCGGCCGACCATGGGATCCTTGGTCAACTGCCGAGCGCTGACGATCATTGCCCCGTCGACCGCCATCGACTGGCCCGTGGCAACCGTGTGCTTCGCGTCGGTTTTCGGCGTGATCGTGCCGAGGCCCTTCGAGTACATCTCTTGGTGGTAGTCGAACGTGACGTTGTCTCCGGACACGGAGACTCCCGCGACCACGATGAAGTACGTACCCGGCTGTGGATCATCGATGACGATGTGCTCGGGCGAGTTCCCGGTCGTGGTGCTCTGGCCTATCGGCCTGCCGTTGAAGTACACATAGAAGTCCAGATCGGCAGCGTCCCTGGGCGTCAGCGCCACGTCGAGCCGGGTCGTCCGACGCGGAACATAGAGCATGTTGGACGTGATTTCGCCTTGCGAGACCGTCGAGAACAGATTGCGGACATCACCGATCTCGCCGGTTGCGACATGGGCGATAGCGGGGCCAAAGGTGTTCGTCCCCGTCGAACCGACATTCGTCGGCGAGTTCATCGTCACCTTGTCGACCGTGACGGTCCCCGGATCGAACGACATGCCCTGCAGCGAAACCGTCGCTGTGTACGGGTTCCGTTCGACCGGAGACGTCCTGCGAGACTCGATCACGAACTCCCAGATGCCGGGTTTGGGTCGGTACACCGGTCGTGCGGTGGCGTTGCAGTTCTCCGGGTCGGTGTAGTTGGTGTAGCAGTGGTAACTGGCGTTGGAGTCCGCGGGCATGCCGTCGGGGTCGATGGGCAATGCGCGGACCTGGCTGCCGTCGGCGAGCCCACCCAGGGTCAGCTGCAGTGCTTCGACGCCCTTGGGAACGGGCACCAGCAGCGAGGTGGCTCCGGCTCGGCCGAGCTTGCCGGAACTGGTGACCGCGTAGCCGGGTTTGGCCAGCGGCTTGGTCGCCAGCACGGTGACGGCGACGAACTGGTCGATGCCGTCCGTCGCCGGGTCATCAATGGTCAGGATCGCGCTGTGCACGCCGGAGGTCGTCGCCTTCGCAGCGACCGTGATGTCGGCCGCCTTTCCGAGCCGCAGGGGCATTGCCGCGCGGGCGCTGAACGTGCCGTCGTTGCCGATCCAACCGATCCGGTGCACGACGTTCCTGGCGACACCGCTGGTCCGGGTGACGCTGACCTTGTAGGTCCTGTGCACACCGGTCACCTGGCCGCCTTCCGTTGGCAGACAACGGTTGTAGATGCCGACGCCGGTGTTCGGAGTCGCGAGCAGGCCGGACAGCGAACTGCAGACGGGAGCCGACACAGTGAGCTCATTGGTGTTGATGCCAGCGCTGAGCTGCTTCCAGGCCGCTACGGTGTCGACGATGCCAGCGCCCTGCGCGACGGTCGGGACGCCGGGGATCGGGTCGGCGGTGCCGGTCAGGGCGGTCTTCAGCGCCGCCGAGCCGACCGTCAGCGAATGGGCCTTGGCGGCCGATAGCAGCAGCGCCGCCGCTCCGGCGACCTGCGGGGCCGCCATGGATGTGCCGTTGGCCATGCCGTACCCGGCCGGCAGCGAATACCCGGCCTCGGGGACGGCTTCACCGGACAGCCACATCGGGATCGAGGAGATGGCGGCGCCGGGCGCGGACACCTGCGGCGCCAGCGCCCCGTTCTCGGCGGGGCCGCGGGAGGAGAAGCCGAAGATGCCCTGCTTGGTGGCGACCTTCGCCCCGTAGTCGGCCCACCAGGTGTCGGAGCTGACGGAGGCGGCGACCGAGATGGCCTTGCCCGCCACGGCCGGCGAGCTGACGGTGTTGGTGCCGAGGCCGTCGTTGCCGGCGGCGATGACGATCTGGACGCCGTAGTGGCCGATCAGCTTGTCGTAGAGCTCGGCGATCACGTCGGAGCCGTCGTTCAACGCGGGAAGCCCACCGATGGACAGGTTGACGACGTCGACATGGCGATTGGTGACCAGGTCGATCATGCCTTCGGTCAGTGCCGCCTGAGTACAGTCACCACCCAAAGTGCAGGCGCGGGCGGACACGATCTGCGCGCCCGGTGCGGCGCCGTGCATCCGGCCGCCGAACATCGATGTGCCGGCGGTGATACCCGCCACATGGGTGCCGTGCGAGGCGGCCGGCAACCCGATGGATACGTAGTTCGCGGTCTTGCCGACGTTGCTGCCGCCGAGCGGGGAGAGATCGACGTCGTCGCGGTGCTCGACGACGAACGGGATGCGCGGTGTTGCGGGGTCGTCGCTCCCGAAGTGGCCGACCTGACGGTCGACCGCGAACGGGGTCATCGGTGTCTCGTCGGTAAGGTCCTGGTTGTTGTTGCCGTCGACCCAGATCCTGTGCGTGGTCGGGTCGTACAGAACCCCGTACAGGTCCAGGGTGTCGCCGTCCCGGTCGAGGTCTCCCTCGAAGTCGCTCCCGGCCGTCGCACTCTCGTAGAACACGCCGAACTGGAACGTGCCCTCCGGGATCGTCCAGGTCTTGCCCAGGTAGCTGAACGTCGGCCCCGTCTTGGTGGTGGACATCCGCACCCAGCTGCCGTCGCGGTCGGTGACCGGATCGGTCTCGGTTACCCAATCGACAATCTTGGGCTTGCCGTCGCTGGTCGTCCGTAGCGCGGGATGCTCGACGTCGACGCCGGTGTCCAACACGCCGACGACCGTGCCGCGCCCGTCCCAAGCCGGGTTGTCCTTGACGAAGGCCTCGGCACCGGTCTCGTTGATCGGTAGGTACGGGTTGTCGGCGGGCGTGTTCGCGCCGGGCGCGGTCGGCCCCGCGGCCTTCGTTGCCGCCGTCCTCGCACCCGCGGCGCCCAGATCCGGGCCCGGGATCTTGTACGTCCGGTTCAGGTCGATCGCCGCGACCGACCGAAGGTCGGCCAAGGTGGTCACGCTGTCGGTCGGGACGGTCGCCCGGACGTAGCCGACCTTTCCGGTCACCGACCCGACGGTCCCGCCGGCCTTCTCCACCGCGGCGACGACATCCTCGGTCGCGCCCTTCCGGGCCAGCATCAACACCGTGACAGACTTCTTCTTCGACGCCTGCGCCTGCTGCAGCAGCCTGGTGTCGGCGTTGCCCAGCTTCTCGGCCGCAGTATCCGACAGCGAATCGTCGGTCAGCGGCTGGAACCCGTCGGTCTTCCCCGCCCTGTAGATCGAATCCGGGGTGTCACGCCCGGCCCGGTCGTCGAGCCCAGCAACGGGCGACCGACCCGGCCCCTGTGGCCCGTCGGGATCAGCGGGTTCGGCCTTGCTCGCACCAGCACTCTCGGAGCCAGTCGGACTGGTCGGGTCGGCGGCTGCGGCCGCAGGCGCAATCAGCGTCGCGGCGATCAACACGGCCGACGCCGCGGTAATCACACCTGTTCGTCTTCCTCGTTTCATCGTGCTCCTAACCAAGGAGTGAAACATCACCGTGCGGCCAAGCCCGCAGACACGAGAACACCTGAGCCGCCTGGCCAATCTCACAGTTGGGTCCGGGCAGGATCAACGGACCGAGTGAGGCGGATGTGGGCCATGGCGGAATGCCGCCACACTCGGCGCAGACCCACCGCTCCCAGTCGGTTGAAGTTTCCCCAAGGCCGGAAGTTAGCGTTTTCGCAGGTCATGCAAGGGATTCGTCGTCTGTGTGATTGATTCTGAAGCTCCTACAGATCGTCAAGTCGCTGGGGACGTCGATGGTGCGCTGCTGAATGTGTTCGTGACGTGGTGGTGGACCTCTCGCGCGACGAAGCGCTTGACGCATCTGAAGATGCTCTTCGTCTTGAGCCCTTCGAGAGTGCGTCGTGCGACGTAGTCACGTGTGCGTGGGTCGTGGCGCATGCGGACCAGCACGATTGTGTGCAGCGCTCGGTTGGCCTGGCGGTCACCGCGACCTGCAAGTCCGTGTCCGCAGCGAACAGCAGACACCCGAGTGGAAGGCCCGCTACGCGGTCCGCTCCGGAGTGGAGGGCACCATCAACGAGTTCGCCCGCGGACACGGCATGCGCCACTGCCGCTACCGAGGACGGCCGAAAGCCGACCTGCAACACGTACTCACGGCCATCGCCGTGAGCATCAAACGCCTCAGCCGCAGGTCAGTGACCGACGATGCCTCTTCACCGAGACCGCCGGCCGCCTTCCAGACCTTCCTGGACCAGAACGAGATCCCCCGACCGAAGTCCTGGCGAACCCTCGGTACCTGAGCCCGACCATCCAAGATTCCCGACGGAGTCAAGTTACTGATCGTTTCATAATGAGATCGGTGTGTTGGCTTGGCAGTTGGGTGTTGTGTCGGCAGGATCTTCTGGGTGTCTGCTGATCTCGTGCCCGA
>NZ_JBSFBQ010000109.1:0-10212 GCF_053593015.1 Streptomyces sp. NPDC002403
GTGGCCTTGCGGATCTCACGTCCGGCGGGCCGGATCCGCAGGGCCACGAAGCGCGAGTACATGCGCTTGTACCCGCTGCGGCCGCTGCCCGGCCGTGATCCTTCCCTCCACTGCACCGGCCGCGCGGAGTTCTTACCGGCCGCGATGACCAGGCTCTTCACCCTCTGTGCCGGCTCGGGGTAGGCAGGAACCGGGTGTGGGCCGCGGCCGGAGTAGGCCGGGGTGCATGTCTGTGCGTTTTCGGGTTGCGCGGTGGTCGTGGTCGAGATGCCCACCATGTAGTCGAGGCTGCGTTCTTCCAGGCCGAGCCGGAAGGCGGCGGTGTCCCCGTAGCCGCCGTCGGCGATGACCTGGGGCACCTCGATGCCCCAGGACCGTGTCTCGTCGATCATGTCGAGGGCCAGCTGCCACTTCTCGACATGGCCCACCTGGGCGGGGATGGCGCACTTGTCGCGGCGGGCGACCTTGGCCGGGTCGGCCTTGGGCGAGACGGGGTCCCAGCTTCCGGGCAGGAACAGACGCCAGTTGACCGCCGCGGAGGCGCCGTTGGAAGCCAGGTGCAGCGAGACTCCGGCCTGGCAGTTGGTGACCTTGCCCGCGGTGCCGGTGTACTGCCGGGTCACGCACGCCGACGCATCTCCGTCCTTGAGGAATCCTGTGTCATCGATGATCAACGCGGTGGGCTTGATGACGGGCTGCATGCGCCAGGCCAGCCGGGCCCGCACATGCGCCGCGTCCCAGGGGCTGGAAGTGACGAAGTGGGCCAGGGCCTGCCGGTTCCCGTCCTCGCCCAGACGGGCGGCCATCGGCTCCACCGACTTGCGCCCGCCGTCCAGCAGCAGGCCCCGCAGATAGACCCCGCCCCACCGCCGCTGGTCCGCCCGCGCGAACGGCTCGAACATCTCCGCCGCGAAGTCCTCCAGATCACACCGGCCCGCAGCCAACTCCTCACTCAGCACACACGGTCAACGACACGACCGATCAAGAAGACACGCCATCACGGACCGCACATGACCAAGCCCTACTAGTGTCCCGAGTCGGGAAACCCACCCCGGTGCTCGGTGGCGATGATGCCGTCGAGGCTGGCGGCGACGGACCAGGCGAGCTTGCCCGCGATCTCGCGCCGGTCGCGGCTGAGCAGCGCGTCGACCCCGTCGTGGACGATCGGCTCGACGCCGACGTTCGTCGCCTCGGCCGTGAGGACGGCGGCCGTGGACAGTTCCAGGTCGTCCATGCGGGAGTTGGCTTCCGAGACGTAGGTGAAGTCGCCCAGGTAGGACACCCAGGAGTTGACCTCCAGCACCATCTCGGGCAGGTCCACAGCCGGGAGGCGGGCCTCGACCTCCTTGCGGAGCTCGCGCAGGGAGGCGGGCTCGTCCAGGCGGTCCAGGCCGGTGGGGATGATCCGGTTCCGGCCGCCCTGCTGCTCGATCCGCACCGCCGGGTTGGCGGCCAGGCCGTTCGCGAACGCCCGATGGGCGGCGTCCAGGCGATTGGTCCACCCGGCCAGGATCGTGTCCGGCTTCACATCGAGGTCGAGTTCCTCGCAGACCTGGGAGCGGACCACCTCCCACGCGGTGTCGTTCAGCAGCCGGGCGTTGGGGTCGCCCCACTTGCGCAGGCCCGGCACGTACACCTCGTGCCGGTGCAGGGCAGTGCGCAGGGCCTCGGTGGAGGCGACGATCAGGGCGCGCTTCTCGACGCTGCCCACGGGCATCGGCGGGGGCGGGAAGACCAGGTGGCGCCAGGCGGAGGTGAGGAACTTCGCCGGTACTTCCCAGCCCTGGATGGGGCGGCGCCGGCCCTTGAGGGACTTCACGAACGCCAGCACGTCCAGCACCGGCTCGCCGGCCGGGCTGGAGGCGAACTCGAACGTCTTGAGCAGGTCGGGCAGGAAGCGGGCGATGGTGTTGTAGCGGGCGGCCAGCATCTGCTCGGCGCCGTCGTCGGGCTCCTGCGCCAGCAGCTTGACCGTGTCGGCCGCCGCGTGGAAGGGGGCGACGTCCATGGCGTCGAGCATCGCACGGATGTCGCCCTCGGGATCTGCGGCGGCCCCGCACACCGCGATCCACGCCTGACGCAGCAGGATCGCCGCAGCTTCCAGGTCCTTCAGCGTTCGCAGCCGCTGCTTGGTCATCTTGGTGCTGGAGGAGCGGATCAGGTCGCCCATCACCAGGTCGAACACCTCGATCGCCTCGTCTGCGGCGACCTGCGGCATCACCGCGGCGAACGCCACCAGGGTGGCAACCGCTCGTCGAGCCTGCGCGCGGGCCGTGCGGTCCCGAAGGGGACGCCGGTGTACGACTCGGTCGGCGGTGGTGCGGGAGAGCAGCGGGCGGTAGCCGGTGCGACACGGCAGAAGAGCCGGTCCCTGCGACGTTGCCTCAGGTCGTTGCGCGCGAGTCGTAGGCTGCCCGGGCGGCCAGTACGTCGGGCATCCGGTCCTCCACCAGGTTGATCAGGGCGAGTAGCCGGATCGAGACCTGGGAGCCCAGCGGGGTCAGGCGGTACTCCACGTGGGGCGGGTTGCCCGGCTGGGCGTCCCGGAACACCAGCCCGTCGCGCTCCAGAGCGTGCAGGGTCTGGGAGAGCATCTTCTCGCTCACCCCGTCCACCCGGCGGCGCAGTTGGTTGAAGCGCAGGGTGTCCTCGTGCAGCGCGCCCAGGATCAGTCCGCCCCAGCGGCCGGTGACGTGCTCCAGCGTGATGCGCGAGGGGCAATCACGGGCGAACACGTTGAAAGCGTCCGGAGCGTCGAGGGGGTCGGTCGCCGCGTCCCGGCCCGCCGCAACCGGCTCAGTTGACTGCATCATGTCATTACCTTACCGCACAGCAGCGCTTCCCCATCGAGTGCGCTGTCCTTGAGTTAGTGCTCTGCGGAGGGTCCTCGCAAACGGCGGAGGCGGAGGACGTCATCTCGGCTCTGCTGGCCGACCCCGGGATGCAAGAGGTGCGGGCGCAGGTCGAGGCGGCAGCTCGCCGCGCTGGCTGGTCTCGGGCTGGAGTGGGCAGATGAGCACGGAGCAGCACGACGCCGACGCGTACGGCCAGGAGCTGGCCCGTATCAGCCAACACCAGAGCGAGGCCACGGCAGCGCGGTTCACGGTCTTCCAGGTCCTGGCCGCCGTCGGCATCGGACACGAGCAGGCGGACGACATCGTGTCGAAGCTGGAGGCCGGGGTGGTGGTCGGGGCCCATACCTGCGTCTTCGAGAGCAGCGCCCCGCACAGGTGCGAGGAGTGTTTCGAGGACGGCTGGTTCGCCGACGTCCGCGATGTCGCCAGCTACCTGCTGCGCATCGCCGACACCACCGCCCACGCGCAGCGCGCGTGCCGCCTCCAGTGCCCTGCTGCTCGCCCACCTCCGGCAGCCAGCCTCCCCGCGCCGGAGGAGGCTCCAGTGAAGGAGGTCTTGGCGGCCGCGGAGCGGTTCACGTGGGCCCTGGCCGCGCCGGGCGAGCGTCACTGGCCGGATGGTGAGTTCCTGGACGTCTCGCTGAGCGCGGTGCGTGCCGAGGATGCGAGGGGTATATCGAGCGCCTGGAGGTGTTCGTGGAGCAGCATCTCGCCCACCTGGAGGAGCTGCTGCGCGGGTACGGGCCGGGCAGTAGGCCTGCCTCGCATGGCCGGTACGCGCTGGTCGGGCAGCCCGAGACCCTGGTCATCCTGGAGTGGATGGAGACCAAGCCGTTCGGTTTGCGCGGCCGGCGGGAGAAGGTGCTGGAGGACGTCCTGCTGGACGACCTCGAGTTCGCGTGGGGGCCGCGTATCCGCCTCAGCCGGTGAGTAGCCGGGAACGAGCAGCGGGGCCAGGCGGGGTTGATCCTTCCGGCCCCGCTGTCGTCGGGTCAGTCGAAGTCGAACGGGTCTTCCGCTGACCCGGGCCAGCGGTACCGCGTCCCAGGAGCTTGGGCTACTCCCGCTGCGGGCTGCGTGGCAGCCGGGAGGTCCTCTGCGAAGTAGGAACTCAGCGCCAGTATTGATCGATCTTGCTTGTGCGGCAGAACTCGCGTCCTTCTCGGATTGTGAGGTCGTGTGGGAGTGCGGCAGCTTTGATGTTGTTGGCGGCCTCGTCGGTGAGGACTCCTTGAGAGCGAAGTTGCTCCACGAGCAGATCGAGTGCCTTGGTGTGGGCGATGGCCTTCTCAGTGGTGCGGCTGAGCTGGGGCTGGTTGATCAGCCCGAAACCGAGAGGCTGATCTGGCTGGCCTTCATCGGCGACAAGCGTCAGGTTGTGGCGTCGGGTATCGCCTTCGCCCCGTTGCCACAGGCAACGGCCGAAGCGCATACGAACGGGGCTCTCACTGACACCTCGGCGGACGACGTTGAAGTACCGGTCTTCCTGCGCAGCGATGAGTTCCTCAAGACGCTCACCTTTTTCGCCGGAAACGTCAGTGACGAGAGATACCAGGAGAATCCCTTCGTCGACGTCCTCGTTGTACTGAATCGGAACGAGAGTGAGCCCTTCGACCTCCACGGCGGAGGCTTGCAGCTCTTCTACCTCCTGGAGCTCTAGGCGGTGGGTGTATACGTGCGGCCGCTCGTTGTCGGTGTACGAGTAACTGTGGCTCGAAACCAGCCACCTTGTGCCTTCACCCTCAAGAGGTCGTCCGGCGGGGGCCGCAGCGGCCTTGAGCGCGGTTTCGAGGTCGTCTTGCCGATCGCCCGACACCCGCAGCTCCAGCTCTACGCATCGCAACTGTTGTCCGGTGTGGACCGAGGTCGCAGGCGGAAGTTCTTCCACCTGGAACTGCCGCCGGGATCCCAGGAGATGAAGTGAAAAGTCAGTCATGGTAACTATTGTCCCAGCCGGCACTGACAATGGGTGCAGGTGCTTGTGGAGGGCCCGAGGAGCGGCGGGAATGTCCTCGGTGAGGCGGTCCAGGCGTGTGTAGAGGGATCGTACGAGTCGGGCGCGGTTCTGGGCGCAGCGGGCGGTGCGCCCAGCGGTGCGGCCATCGGCTTCGCGGAGGACGGCTTCGACCAGGGCGCCGCGGCCGTCGCTCTTCGGCAGGGCGGCCGTTTCGCTGGATGCGCAGACAGCTCGCGCAGCAGGGCTTACCCAACTCACCAGGCACCAGCGGTGGATTACCTGCACTGCGGTGATCCAGGGCGTGGTCCGATGACGGGGACTGCTGCAGGGTTGGGTGACAGCGGGGTTTATGCAGCCAGGGCTGCGGCTGGGGTCATGATGGTCTCGTACTCGACGGGGGTCAATCGGGCCAGGCGTCTCTGACGCCGGCGTCGATGGTAGGTGCGTTCGATCCAGGTAACGATCGCGATCCGCAGCTCCTGGCGGGTGGCCCAGGTACGGCGGTCGAGGACGTTCTGCTGCAGCAGCGCGAAGAAGCTCTCCATTGCCGCGTTGTCGCCGGCCGCACCGACCCGGCCCATGGAGCCGACCAGGTGGTGACGTGCGAGAACGGACACGAACTTCCGTGAGCGGAACTGCGACCCGCGATCGGAATGAACAGTGCATCCCGCGACCTGGCCGCGACGGGCGACGGCGGATTCAAGGGCTCTCACCGCGAGGCTGGACTGCATCCGGACGTCGATGGAATAGCCCACGATGCGGCTGGAGTACACGTCCTTGACGGCACACAGATACAGCTTGCCCTCGCCGGTTGCGTGCTCGGTGATGTCCGTCAGCCACAACCGGTTCGGCCCGGCTGCGGTGAAGTCCCGCCGCACCAGATCATCATGGACAGGCGGCCCGGCCTTGGCGTTCTTCCCACGGCCCCTGCGCTTGCCGAAGGCACTCCACCAGCCGTTGTCCCTGCAGATCCGCCAGGCGGTCCGCTCAGCCATCGACTCACCGGCGGCCCGGGCCTCGTCGAGAAGGAAGCGGTGACCGAACTCGGGATCGTCGCGATGCGCGTCGAGCAGGGCGTTGGCCCTGTATGCCCCGGCGAGCTCGGAAACGGTGACCGGTGAGGCCAGCCACCGGCAGTAGGGCTGGCGGGCCAGCCCGAGCACCCGGCACGTCACCGCCACCGGCACCCGGTGAGGGGCAGCGGCGGCGGCCAGCTCGCGAACGAGCGGGTACATCATTTTGACGGCAGGTTCGCCTGCGACAGATTCGCCGCAGCCCTCCGCAGAACCTCGTTCTCCTGCTCCAGCAGCCGGATGCGCTTGCGGGCCTCGCGCAGCTCGGCCGACTCACCCGACGCTGTCGCGGGCCTGCCGCCCTCATCGGTGTTGGCACGGCGCAGCCACTTCGACAGCGTGATCGGGTGGACGCCGAAGTCGGCGGCGATCTGTTCCAGCGTGACGCCGGGTTCACGGTTGCGCGCGACCCGCACGACGTCCTCGCGGAACTCCTTCGGATACGGCTTGGGCACTGCAACATCCTTCCAGGCCGCCTCTCAGCAAGCCAGGTCAGGTGTCACTTATCCATGCAGCAGTCCCGGGCGTTCCTGGCGGCGCTGCTGCACCGGCTGCCGCGGGGCGTGCTGCGCAGGCTGCGGCTGTTGGCCCGGCCGGACACGGTGCTACGTTGGCACCGCGACCTGGTCGCCTGCCGTCACGCCGCCGGGTCCAAGCCGAAGCGCCCGGGTCGGCCCCGCACCGTGCGCTCCATCCGCGCCCTGGTGCTGCGCCTGGCACGGGAAAATCCCACGTGGGGCTACCGACGCCTCCACGGCGAGCTGCTGGTGCTGGGCGTGACGGTGGCCCCCTCCACGGTCTGGGAGATCCTGCGGGAGGCGAGGCCGGGATCAATCCGTCACCCCAACGGAGCTCAAGTACGGGGGCGGATTTCCTGCGCTGGCAGGCCGACGCCCTGCTGGCGTGCGATTTCTTCGAGACGGTCACCTTGCCCGGGGCACGGATGTACGTGCTCGCAGTGATCGAGCACGGCAGTCGGCGGATCCGGATTCTGGGCGCCACGGCACTGATCTCTGTACTCGGTGGAACACTCTCATGAGTACTCCGACAACGCTGCCGGGCGCGGTTCCTGATCCGGGACCGGGACGGGAAGTTCCCCGCCTTGTTCGACGCGATCCTCGCCGATGCGAGCATCGAGGTTGTGCTCAGCGGCGTCCGGATGCCGAGAATGAGCCCTTTCCAACCTCACGTTGACGCGTGATGGAGGACGAGCACGGCCTGGACGATCGCGGTGATGCGGTTGGTGCTGCAGCGGAGCTTCCGTAGGAGGCGCCAGCTCTTCAGGACCGCCATGGCCTGCTCGACCAAACAGCGGATCTTGGCGTGACTGCTGTTGTGCCGGCGCTTCCACCTCTTGAGCCGACGACCGCGGAACGGAACACGGACGGGGTGGCCGGCTCCCTGGTATGCCTTGTCCGCCCAGCACTTCAGCTCGGCTGCGGCAAGCGCGTCGATGATCCCGTGGGTCCGTGCGGCGGTCAGGTCGTGGACGGACCCGGGCAGGGCGGGGGACGCCCACAACAGTCGGCCGAACGGATCGGTGAGAACCTGGACGTTCATGCTGTGGCGCTTGTGTTTCCCGGAGTAGTACGGGGTGTCGGCGGCGATCCGGTCGATCGGCAGGAGGGTGCCGTCCAGGATCACGAACGCCTTGCTCCGGATGGTCTTCATCGCCTCGGTCAGGGTCGGGGCGAGGACGGCCAGGACGTCGATTACCTCGCGTATGTAGCGATAGACCGTCGCGATGCCGATGCGGAACCCGGCGGCGAGCTGGGCATATGTATCGCCGCAGCGCAGGTGAGCCAGGGCGAGCAGGGCCTGTCGTCCTGCGGGCAGACGCCGCCGGCGTGTCCCGATCTCCCGCCGCCGGGCGTGCAGCCGAGCGCTCAGGTACTGCAAGGTGCGGCTGGACAGATCAATCGACGGCGGGTAGACAAGCACGCGAAGCTCCTGGTGGGGCACGGTGGATCTTGGTCGTGACACCTCCTACCAGGAGCTTCCTCGCGTTGCAGAGCTGCCCAACTGACAGACATCACCAACAGGTTGGAATTAGATCGCTGCGATGAGTCGGGCCGCTCCACGAAGTGTGGCCGTACCCTGACACCTTCCCGACGAAAGGGCACGACACGTGGAGCTTCGCAGCATCCTGGCCGACCTCGATCGCTGGTTGGCAGAGCATGCTCCGGGCGACTTCCGGCAGCTGATGCCGCCAGCGGATCCGGCACGGATTGTCGCCCTGACAGCGGGGGCCTTCCAGGTTCACGAGGACGTGCTGGTCTGGTTGTCCACGCATGACGGATCGCAGCGCGATCCGGTGCCGCCCGCAGGCGCCTTCGTCCCCTCGGACTTTCCGCTCCTTGGTGTGTCCGGCATGACGCAGGGGCTGGCGAACATGGTGGAAGAGGTGGAGCGGGCCGTCGCCGACGGTGAAGAGGAGTTCATCGTCGGTTTGGAGGCGCACGAGCTGTGGCTACCGGTCGCAAGGAACCACGCCGGCGGCGAACTCGTTGTTGATCACCGGCCTGGCGGTGACCACGGGGCGGTCCTGGAGGTTGACCCGTCCATCGGTTTGGACGGAGTGAAACGGTGGGACAGCATGTCCCACATGTTCGGCTCGATTCTGGGAGCCCTGCAAAACGCATCCATGCTCGCGACCGGCAGCGGAGTGAAGACCGCGCCCCGCATCGAAGACCCTGGCGATGCCCTGCCGCACGTCGTTTGGGACCTCTACTTCGGCTAACCGTACGACGCGTCTGGCAGAGCAGTCACTCCAAGATCCGCTACCTGATCGAGCAGGCCATGGCGGCCCTGAAGAACCGGTACCTCCTACGGAAGCTCCGCTGCAGCACCAACCGCATCCCTGTGATCGTCCAGGCCGCACTTGTCCTCCATCACGCGTCAACGTGAGGTTGGAGAAGGTTCACTGATCCGGACGAGATCGCCCGCCTCGACATACGCCGCCGCGATCGCCTCGGCGGCATTCGCAGCGAGTACCGACATGCCGCATGACCTCAATGGATGACGTTTTCGGCTAGGGCAAGGTCGATCAGGGCAAGAAAGGAAACCAACGAGATTCCTGCGCTGCTGAGTTGAGGCATTCAGCGTCCCCTCAACGGCGCAGGATCCTCGCGGATTGCGCACAACGTTACTTTCGCCAAACGGGCCACGCCGTCCGCACAGGAAGTGCCGGAACTGCCCGGATGGGTTGTGGCGTGATGCCGGCAGCCCATCCCTGTGGTAGCAAGCCGCGCCGAAGTCGCAGTCGTTGGCGGCGACTTGTCACTGGAAAGTGTGGATCGAGGGGGAGTCCACACACGTACCCCCAATGTAGAAAGAGGACATGGTGTCGTTGAACAGAGGGTCCACTGACTTCAGGTCGTAGTGCGACGCGCCGGGCAGGACCGTAACGCAGTAGGGGTAGGTGTTGCCCCAGTTTCCCAATCCGCTGAAGGTGCTGTAGTAGTTTGCGTAGTTGAAGAAGACGACCGTCTTCCCCGTGCGATTCCAGAACGAAGTGGTTCTGTTGTCCATGTTCGTCAGGTTTCCCTGACTGCTCTGCGACTGGCCGATGGTGCCGGTGTAGTTTGGGTCCGCCCAGATGCAGAACTTGCCATCCTGGCACTGATCGAAACTTGCGCTGGCCTGAGGGCCGTTGACGAGGACCAGGGCGAGTGCAGAGATAAGTGCGGCCGATCCGGCAGTGATGGCGCGTCTGACGTTCATGCTGACTCCTTTGAGGGATGATTCTCGGACGTGCGAGCGAAAGGCTGGAGATTCGGGCGGTCATGCCGGGATCTGCACCTATCTGGTTCACAGGGAGGGAAACGTCCCCATGCGAAATGTGCGTGGACAGTCATAAATCCGGCGAGATTCTGCAACGGTCGTGCTGCTTTAGAGAATTACGAGACAGCTCTTAGGGCGCGTCTCCGAACAACACGCGGGTCTACGCCCCGGTAGTGCCGACCTTGGTACCTGCTCGGCGCGACGTCACTGCAGGTCAGCGGCTCGTAGTACATGTCACAGGCATAGAATCGGAATCGACGTGTTATTGATCTACAGGCCCTTATAGTCATCCCCCTTCTCGGCCGACAGGTGAGTCTCGCGAGAATTTCTACCCTTCGGACTCTGGTAATGACTAGAACGACGACGAGGGCCGACTGGTTCAACGACCCTGTTTCCATCTTGCAGCGATCTTGTGACGCAATCAGGACAGGAGTTCTCGTGAAGCGTTGTAGTAGATGGGTGACAGGCGGCAGCTCCAGACGGCGGTGCTGGGAAGTGCGGATGTACAGGAGCCGAGGGCGCCGTCTGACCTGCTGCTTCGCTC
>NZ_JBSFBQ010000110.1:0-9302 GCF_053593015.1 Streptomyces sp. NPDC002403
GGCGTGTCCGGGTCGCGGCGCAGCGCCGTACGCGCCAGCCAGTCGACGTACTCGCCGGGGACCGGGGCGCCGACGCGGTGCAGGGCCGTCGAGGCCCCGCACCGCCCCGGCGGCGTCCCTGGTCAGCCGTCGGACGACAGCCGGGCCGGGAAGCCGCCCGTGGCCACCGGACCCCAGCGCTCCGGAGTGATCCGGATGATCGACTTGCCCTGCTTCACCATTGCCGCCCGGTACTCGTCCCAGTCCGGGTGCTCGCCCGAGATGTTCCGGAAGTACTCGACGAGCGGCTCGACCGAGTCGGGTGAGTCGATCACCTCGGCCGAGCCGTCGATCTGGACCCAGGGCCCGTTCCACTCGTCCGACAGCACGATCACGCTGACCCGCTCGTCCCGCTTCGCGTTGCGGGTCTTGGCCCGCTCCGGGTAGGTCGAGACGACGATCCGGCCCGCGTCGTCGACCCCGCAGGTCAGCGGGGAGCCCTGAGGACGGCCGTCGGACCAGGTGGTCAGCAGGATCGCCCGGTGCCTGGGCCGTACGAAGGCCAGCAACTCGTCGAGTTCCACGGCCGTGTTCGTCGCGATACTGGGTGCCATGTCCGCAGACTACGACGGCAGGGACTCATCCCGCGCGGCGACTACGACGGCAGGGACTCGCCCTGCACGGCCTGGATGTCGAGTTCCACCCGCAGCGTCGTACCGATCGCCGAGATGCCGGCCTGCACCACCTGGTTGTAGTTCATGGCGAAGTCCTCACGGCGCAGCTCCGCCGTGGCGCTGAACGCCGCACGTACGCCGCCCCACGGGTCCGGGCCCGTCCCGAGGTAGCTCAGGTTCAGGTCGACCGGACGCACGACACCGTGCATCGTCAGCTCGCCGTGGACCAGCCAGCGGTCCGGGCCCGCCGGGGTCAGCCCGTTCGAGCGGTACGTGATCTCCGGGAACCGGTCCGAGTCCAGGAAGTCGGGCGAACGCAGGTGCTTGTCGCGCATGCTGTTGCCGGTCTCGATGCTCGCCGCGCTGATGACGGCGTCGACCCGGGAGCGGTGGACCTCCTCCGCGATCTCGATCCGGCCGCTGAACTCGGTGAACCGGCCGTGCACGCTGGAGATGCCCAGGTGCTGTGCGACCGCGGCCACCGAGGAGTGCGCCGGGTCCAGCGACCAGGCACCCGGCGGCGGCAGCTCCACACCGCCCTGGCGGGCCAGCACCACCGTGCCGGCCTCGACCCGCCCGCTCGCCGTGACGAGGGCGGTGGAGGCGGCGGGGGCGTACCCGACCGCCGTGACGATCACCGTGTACGCGCCGGCCGCCAGGCGGGTGTCGGTCCGCACCGCCCCGTCCTCGTCGGCGGTGGCCCGCAGCACCTGCGTGCCGGTCATGTCGGTGACCGTCACGACCGCGTGCTGGACCGCCCAGCCGTCCCGCGTCCGTACCTGTGCGCGAAGTCCCATCCCGTTCTCTCTCCTTGCTCCATGACTCAATGAGTCGGGCCCCGGGGCGGGGACGGCAGGCCGTCCCCTGCCTGCCGTCCCCGCCACCGGGGCCCATTTCCACCTGCCGGCCGGCGCCTCCGCTCGAAGCGCCGACCCGCCGGAGGTCTGTTACTCGCCGGGGTGGGCGAGCTCGATGTCGTGATCGTCGGCCCCGCGGCCGGCCACGGTCAGCGCGCTCGCCACCGGCGGGTAGCCGGTCGCGATGACCGAGTACTCGCCCGCGTCCAGGTCGGCGAAGGCGTACGCCCCGTCCTCCCCGGTCGTCGAGGTGGCGACCACATTGCCCGCCGCGTCGACCAGTGTGACCCGGGCGTCCGGCAGCGGTCGCCGCGCGGTACCGGCCCGCACGGTGCCCTGGACCAGCGCACCGGACTGCAGCGCGGCCTCGACCCTGGTGACGCCCTGGCCGCCGATCTCCACCGGCAGCGCCAGCGGACGGAACCCGGCGGCGTTCACCGCGACGGTCACCGAACCGGGCACCAGCTCACCGAAGGTGAACTCGCCGGTCTCGCCGGACCTGCCGGTGGCCAGCACATCGCCGCGCACATCGGTCACGATGACCATGGCGCCCTCCACCGGTGCGGCGGACTCCGCGGCCCGCACGACGCCGGCCAGTCCGCTCGTACCGGAGAGCAGGATGTCGTACGCCAGCGGCTCGTCGGCGACGACCACCGTGGACGCCTGCGGCTGGAAGCCGTCGGCGGAGGCGATCAGGACGTAGGAGCCGGAGCCCGGCGCGTCCAGACCGTAGCTGCCGTCGGCCTGGGCGACGGAGCGCCCCAGCTGCCGGCCGGCCAGCGAGATCAGCGTGACGGCGGCACGGGCGACGGGTGCGCCCTCGGCGCCGCGCACCACACCGTGCACGGACGTGCCGTGCAGGGTGGCGACCGGGGCCTCCAGGGTGTCGACCGAGGTGGCCGTGGCCGTGGCCCGGGAGACCGGCGCGTCGGCGACGGCGGCCGGAGCCTCGACCGCTTCGGCCGCCGTGGTGGCCGGGGCCTCGGTGGCCGTGGCCGGGGCCTCGCTCGAAGCGCTGGTCTTCAGGGCGACCTCCTTGATGAAGATCGTGATCAGGAAGGCGATCAGCGCGGCCGGAGCCGCGTACAGGAAGACATCGCCGACACCGTGCCCGTAGGCGCTCTCCACGACCGTACGGAACGGCGCGGGCAGCTTGTCCAGGTCGGGGATGCCCCCGCCGCCGGTGCCGCCGTGACCCATGGCAGCGCCCTTGGGGCCGAGCTCCGCGAGACCGTCCTTGACGTAGTGGGTGACGCGGTTCGCCATGACGGCGCCCAGCGCCGAGACGCCGATCGCACCGCCCAGGGAACGGAAGAAGGTGACGACGGAGCTGGCCGAACCGAGGTCGGACGGAGCGACCTGGTTCTGCGTGGCGAGCACCAGGTTCTGCATCATCATGCCGATGCCGAGACCCATGACGGCCATGAAGACCGCGATGTGCCAGTACTCCGTGTCGTACCGGATGGTGCCCAGCAGGCCGAGCCCGGCGGTGACCAGGAAGCCACCGGTGACCAGCCAGGCCTTCCAGCGGCCGGTCTTGGTGATGATCTGGCCGGAGACGGTCGAGGAGATGAACAGACCCGCGATCATCGGGATCGTCATGACGCCCGACATCGTCGGCGACTTGCCGCGCGCCAGCTGGAAGTACTGGCTGAAGAAGACGGTGCCCGCGAACATCGCGATACCGACGAACAGCGAGGCCAGCGAGGCCAGCGTGATGGTGCGGTTGCGGAAGAGGCGCAGCGGGATGATCGGCTCGCTGGCCTTGGACTCGACGGCGATGAAGAGCCCGGCGAGCGCGGCGGAGCCGACGAGCATCGCGGCGGTCTGCCAGGAGAGCCAGTCGTACTTGTCACCGGCGAAGGTCACCCAGAGCAGCAGCAGCGACACGGCGGCGCTGATGAAGAACGCGCCCCACCAGTCGACCTTGACCTGACGCTTCACGACCGGGAGCTTCAGCGTCTTCTGGAGCACGATCAGCGCGATGATCGCGAACGGCACACCGACGTAGAAGCACCAGCGCCAGCCCATCCAGCTGGTGTCGGTGATGACACCGCCGAGCAGCGGACCACCGACGGTGGCGACGGCGAACACCGCACCGATGTATCCGCTGTAGCGACCGCGCTCACGCGGGGCGATCATCGCCGCCATCACGATCTGCGCGAGGGCGGAGAGACCGCCGACGCCGATGCCCTGGATGACACGGCAGGCGATCAGCATGCCGCTGCTGGTCGACATACCGGCGACGACCGAGCCGGCGACGTAGATGACGAGGGCTATCTGGACCAGCAGCTTCTTGCTGAACAGGTCGGAGAGCTTGCCCCACAGGGGGGTGGTGGCGGTCATCGCCAGCAGCGAGGCCGTGACGACCCAGGTGTAGGCGCTCTGGCCGCCGCCGAGGTCGGAGATGATCTCGGGCAGTGCGTTCGAGACGACCGTCGACGACAGGATCGCGACGAACATGCCGAGCATCAGCCCGGCCAGTGCCTCCATGATCTGCCGGTGTGTCATCGGCGCGCCGGACGAGGAATCGGAGGATCCCCCGTGCTTGGCGTGGCCGCCCCGCACACCGGTCGGTGTGGTCGTAGCCATTTAAGTCCTTGTCTTTGCTTCTGTTACACAGGTGTACGGGTGTGCGAGTCGTTGTCGCTGTCGGCAGGCCGGGAACGGCAGTCGCCGCTGTGCTTTCCGGGCCCGCACCCGCTGGGCGCGCGACAGGCGAAACTGTCGCGCAGCCGGGCCAACAGCGTGTTGAGCTGTCGGACCTCGTCGTCCGACCAGTCGGAGAGGTTGTGGGCGAACATCTCGGTGGTCCGCCGGTTCAGGTCGCCGAGTACGTCACGTCCGTCGGGGGTCAGCCGCAGGATGCGGGACCGCTTGTCCGCCGGGTCCGGGGACCGTTCGATCCAGCCACGCTCGGCCACATGGGCGACATGGCGGCTGGTCACCGACATGTCGACGTCCAGCAGCTCGGCCAGTCGGCTGATCCGCATCTCACCGTGCTGTCTGAGAAGAGCCAGCACGGCGGCGGAGCCGCCCGGACATTCGGCGGGCAGGATCCGGGCGAGACCTCGTTTGACGGCTCCGACGGCGCTGAGCTGCCGGGCCAGTTCTTCGTACTGACTCCGTGCGGCCACGGGACCCCCCAGACATCTCACCGGTTCATCTTGTTGCTTAGGGCAACCATAGAAGCCGTTGGTTGCTGCAGGCAAACGAAATCGGGCTTGCAGAAGTAAAGGAAAGCAAAAGGCTGCGTACGGCTCGGGTCAAAGGCCCAGCGTGTGGGGTGCGGGTGGTGCGGGGTGTGTGTCGTGCCACAGTCGAGAACGGTGGGACTCCGCTCCGGGGCTACGGCGACCGCGTGAGGAAGCGTGCACGCCGCGTGCGCGGGATGCGGTTCCGGAGCCGAGCGGGACAACAAGTTCCGTACGGAAAAGTCGAGTTGAAGATCCCGTCTCTCGCTGGAGCCGGCAACTCACCTGGGTGCGCCGCTGGTTCCTCCCCGGAACACCCCCGAGGCCCGGCCGGCCGGCCCCCGCTCCACCGTCGCGCACCGGCCCCTTCCCCGCCGGTCCCCGGCCCTGGCCTCGGCCCTTTCCCGACCCGGGGGTTGGGCCGCAGGGCCGAGTTCGCTAGGGTCCTGGCCCATGGCACACAACCCCCACGCCCCGCAGGGCCCCGAGGGCAACCACGACCCGGCCGGCAGCACCCAGATGTTCCGCGCCTTCGTCGACGAGGGCGAGCCGCAGCGCCGGCAGCAGCCGGCCGCCTCGTCCGGACCGAAGGTCGGGGTGATCGCCGCCGTCGTCGTGGTGGTCGTCGTCCTCGCCGCGGTCGGCTGGCTCGCGCTCGGCTGACCGGCGCCGCCGGTCACCGCACACGGCCCCAGTCCATCTGTCACTTCAATACGGCGGTGACGTCCCGGGTCTCGACATGCATGCCCAGGGGCACCCGCCAGGCGTCCACACAGACGGTGTACGTCCCCGTCCGCGCCGCTCCCGCACCGATCGGCGCGGGCAGCGGCCCGGTCGACTCGATGGTCGCCCAGTCGACCCCCAGCGCGCCGATCACATGCGTGGCGAAGGTGACGGTTCCCGCCCGCGCCGGTGATCCCCCGGTGTTCCGGAACTCCACGGTCACCTTCTCGCACCAGCGCTCGTCCGCCGCCGCCCGCACGGGGTCGCCCACCGACAGCGCGGCGGGCCCGGCGGGTGAGCCGGATCCGGGCGCCGAGGGGGTCACGGGCCCGGTGGAGCCCCCTCCGGGGCCGGGTGAGGCCGATGTGCCGGGTGTGGCGTGCGTGCCGGACGGTTCCGGAGTCGCGCCGGGCGTGGCCCCGGAGCCACGGGACCGGCCTCCATCACCGTCGTCACCGCTGCCGGGATCACGGCTCTCGCCGGGGTGGCGCCCCTCGCCGGAATCACGGCCGCGGTCATCACCCGGGGCGTGGCTCCTGCCGTCCCGGTCCAGCGGGACCAGTGTCACCTTCCCCGACGGCGCCACGGCCCCCGTCGGAGCTCTCCCGGGATCCGAGTCCGCCGCGCCGAGCGCCACATAGCCCTCGTCCGTCGCACCGCCGCCGCAGGCGGCCAGTACGCCGCCCAGACACAGCACGACCGCCGAGGCGGCGATCACGGTGCCCCGGCGGCCGTTCGAGCCGAGCATCTGACGTCGCATCGCGCCAGTGTGGCTGACGGTCCGTCAAATCGGAACCCTCTTGCTCCGGTACGGGAGTCCACGGTGTCAGTCGGCGATGAGCCCTTCCCTGAGCTGGGCGAGCGTACGGGTCAGCAGGCGCGAGACATGCATCTGCGAGATGCCGACCTCCTCGCCGATCTGCGACTGGGTCATGTTCGCGAAGAACCGCAGCATGATGATCTGGCGCTCGCGCGGCGGGAGCTTGGCCAGCAGCGGCTTGAGCGATTCGCGGTACTCGACGCCCTCCAGCGCCGAGTCCTCGTAGCCGAGCCGGTCCGCGAGGGAGCCCTCGCCGCCGTCGTCCTCGGGCGAGGGGGAGTCCAGGGAGGAGGCGGTGTACGCGTTGCCGACGGCCAGCCCGTCGACCACGTCCTCCTCGGAGACCCCGAGCGCCTTGGCCAGCTCCGGCACGGTCGGCGAGCGGTCGAGCTTCTGCGCGAGCTCGTCGCTGGTCTTGGTCAGCGCGAGCCGCAGCTCCTGGAGGCGGCGCGGGACGCGCACCGACCACGAGGTGTCGCGGAAGAACCGCTTGATCTCGCCGACGACGGTCGGCATCGCGAACGTGGGGAACTCCACGCCCCGTTCGCAGTCGAACCGGTCGATCGCCTTGATCAGGCCGATCGTGCCGACCTGGACGATGTCCTCCATCGGCTCGTTGCGGCTGCGGAACCGCGCCGCCGCGTACCGCACCAGCGGGAGGTTGAGCTCGATGAGCGTGTCCCGTACGTAGGCACGCTCCGGGCTGTCCGTTCCTTCGGGGCCTGGTGCCGGCCCCAGCGCGGCGAGCCGCAGGAACAGGGAGCGGGACAGAGTGCGGGTGTCGATGGCTTCCGACGAGCCGGTGAGCACAACGGGTGCGGGTTCGCTCTTCGTGAGCGTGAGCACCTTCGAGCTGCCCTGTTCTGCGGACATGCCACCCCCTTGAGGTCGCGGACGGTCGCGTTGGGCCGCGACCATCGGAGGAACGCAGCCTCCACCTGAATACCGGAGGCGAGGCCACGGCAAACGCGGTTTCCGCAGAATGTCACATGTCGGCAACACGCTGTAGTGACATGTCGACAAGTCTTTGTGGAGTCTGTGCAGTTAACAGGGGGTGCGAGGCATTCGGGTCGCGCGAAACGGACTTCGAGCGCTCTACCCGATCCGGTTAGGCATCGATCCTGTTTGCGGATCGGAGTCGGGCGAAGCTTCTCGCCAACAGCCTTGACACATGCATCTGGGACACACCCAGTTCCGCACTGATCTGGGACTGCGTCAGATTGCTGTAGTAGCGCAGCAGAAGGATGCGCTGCTCGCGCTCGGGCAGCTGTACGAGCAGATGCCGGACGAGGTCGCGGTGCTCGACCCCGGCGAGCGCCGGGTCCTCGTAGCCGAGCCGGTCCAGCAGCCCGGGCAGCCCGTCGCCCTCCTGGGCGGCCTCCAGCGAGGTCGCGTGGTACGAGCGGCCGGCCTCGATGCAGGCGAGCACCTCGTCCTCAGAGATCCTCAGCCGCTCGGCGATCTCCGCGGTGGTGGGTGAACGGCCGTGGGCGGTCGTCAGGTCCTCGGTGGCGCCGGTGACCTGGACCCACAGCTCGTGCAGCCGCCGGGGCACGTGGACGGTCCGTACGTTGTCACGGAAGTACCGCTTGATCTCGCCGACGACGGTGGGCATCGCGAACGTCGGAAACTGGACGCCGCGTTCGGAGTCGAACCGGTCGATGGCGTTGATCAGGCCGATCGTGCCGACCTGGACGACGTCCTCCATCGGCTCGTTCCGGCTGCGGAACCGCGCCGCGGCGTACCGCACCAGCGGAAGGTTCGCCTCGATGAGGGCGGCCCGCACCCGGCCGTGCTCGGGGGTCCCCGGCTCCAGGTCCTTGAGCTGTCCGAAAAGCACCTGGGTGAGCGCCCGGGTGTCCGCGCCCCGGGTCCTGGCGGGTGTCGTCGTACTGTCGGGCGCCTCGGTCTGGACGGACTGGGGAGGCACTTGAGGCGCTGTACTGGCCGGCACGATGAGGCCACCCCTTTGCAGTCAACTTCGGTCAACTCATCCGTCAAAAGCGGTCATAGCATCACAAGACATGTCCACTGTGTGCAAGCACCGTATAGCGCCGTGTTGGGGTCAACTTGGTTTAAACACCAAAAAAGCCCCTCACCGTGATGGTGAGGGGCTTGGATGCCGTCCGGATCAGAACGGGTAGTCGGCGATCACCCAGCTGGCGAATTCACGCCACTGCCCGGCCGCGGCCTGATGGGCGGGGTGCTCGATGTACCGCTTCAGGGAGTCCTGGTCGGCGACGGCGGAGTTGATGGCGAAGTCGTACGCGATCGGCCGGTCGGTGATGTTCCAGGCGCACTCCCAGAACTCCAGCTCGGGGATCTGCCCCTCCAGCTTCCGGAAGGCCTCCGCCCCGGCGACGACCCGCGGGTCGTCCCGCTCGACGCCGTCGTTCAGCTTGAACAGGACCAGATGGCGGATCACGGTGTACTCCTACTTCACGAGCTCGGACATGAAATCGCCGACGCCCTGTGCGGCACTCGAAACGCCCTCGAACCCTACCTGGACGAGGTCCGCCGCCCGCTCCGGGGAGGTGATGATCGTGTACGCCACGAAGACGAATATCACGTAGAGAACTATCTTCTTCGCTTGCACCACAGCCCCCGCCTCCCCTTCGGTCCCCTGCTTCGATCCTTTGTGCAGTCCGGCGAGTCTATCCACACGTATGGCCGCACCCCTGGGAGGTTTCCGACCCCCTCACACGGTCTTTAGGGACCAAGGACCCGGCGATCGAGGCCCTTTGCCCGCCCGTACGGGCCCTGAGCAGGAGCAGGATGGACGGTGAGCCCGGAGGACACGGCAGGAATCCGAAGGGCTCGGGACGGGCCCCCACTGTGGGATCCCCGCCGCGGCTCACCCCCCTGACCGCGACGAGGACCGGAGGCCCTGTTCTCACCGGGGGAAGCGGCTTGTCCCCCCGATGCCGCTTCCCCCGACCCGAGCGTGGGTGAACCGTGGCCCCGGCACGCTCTACACCGTCGTCCAGAACCTGGAGAAGCACGGGTACGTGGAGGTGGCCGGCGTCCAGCGGCAGGGCAACCGCCCCGAGCGCAC
>NZ_JBSFBQ010000111.1:0-9140 GCF_053593015.1 Streptomyces sp. NPDC002403
CGAGATACGCGCCGACCTCCATCTCGGTCTGCTCCAACTCGCCTGCAGCATCATCTGCTTGAGACGACTCCGAACCGCATTCTGAAACGATCAGTAAAAGAGCGTTTTGTCCTGACAGGAGTGTTTGGTGTCTGTATTGGTGGCGGACTGGGCTGGGGCTGTTGGGACTGGTGTCGTTCTCCGTGACGTGAGAGACGGCTGACGCCAGAGCCGGACCCGTTTCGGTCCTTTCGCTCCTGTCTGATCCCAAGGCGCCCCCACTCACCCCTGTTTGCGCCCTGTGGCTGGGTGTCGGTCGACGGAACTATCGAAACATGTCTCAACAGCGGCCATATCCGAGTGACCTGTCCGATGCTCGATGGGAACTGCTGAAGCCCGTCCTGTCGGCCTGGTGGGCTGAGCGGCGAGGGAAGGGGCTGGACATCGGGCGGCCGCCCCAGCATGACCTGCGCCGGATCATGGATGCGGTCTTGTATGTGGACCGGACCGGGATCCCGTGGCGCTATCTGCCCCACGACTTCGCGCCGTGGGAAACGGTCTACGGATACTTCGCCGCCTGGCAGAAGGGTGGCGTATTCGACCAACTCAACGGCCTGCTCCGCCGACTGGTCCGGGAGGTCGCAGGTCGGGACGCCGAGCCGAGCGCGTGTGTGCTGGACGCACAGAGCGTCAAAACCTCCGCCAACGTCCCGGCCGCCAGCCAGGGCATCGACGCAGGCAAGAAGATCGTCGGACGCAAGCGCCACATCGGCGTCGACACCCTCGGCCTCCTCCTCGCGGTCTGGGTGACCGCGGCCAGCGTCTCCGACAACGCCGGCGGCATCCACCTGCTCTCCCGGATCGCAGCCACCCACCCCAAGATCACCAAGGCATGGGCCGACACCGGCTACCGCACCAAGGCCATCGACCACGGGGCCACTCTCGGCATCGACGTGGAAGTCACCCGCCGCGACCCCGGCCAGAAGGGCTTTAAGGTCATCCCGCGGCGCTGGGTCGTCGAGCGGACCTTCGGCTGGCTCATGCACCACCGCCGCCTGTCCCGAGACTACGAGACCCACCCGCACCGCTCCGAAGCCGTGATCCGCGTCGCGATGATCGACCTCATGAGCCGCAGACTCACCCGCGAATCAACCCGCAACTGGCGGGACAGCTGAACGGCGACAGAGTCGGACTCCTGTGAATCACAGCAGGTAGGGCCACAGGCTGACGCTGTTGCGCTCCACATGGACCTCGACCCACGTTCCATCACTTGCCATCGGTGGCGGCGGGTCGGCGAGGTCGAACAGGATCTGGGTGCCGGCCACTTCCAGCAGGGCCCCACCATCGCCCGTGAGACTCAACCGCCCCCGGAAGACAACCTGACCGCCGTCCTCGCCCAACGCGGGTGAGGACAAAGTGGCTGGCCGCGTGTTGCCATCCCAGGCCACGCTTTCATCGACAGTCCACTCCACATGGTGCTCGCGACCCACTACCGTCGGGTCCCCGCACCAGAACGCCGCGGCGGTGCCCACCCCCGAGCGCACCCGGACCGTAACAGGACCGCCGGGGGCCTTTTGTACTGCTTCTACCTGCACCAACATCCCGTAATCATCCACGGCAGCGCTGCGTTACCAAACACTCCTGCCAGGACAAAACGCTCTTTTAAGGACTGAGCGACCGAAGTGGCCTGGCGCCTGGGGACGTTCGCGTGTACGCGGATGGGGAGTTAAGGCCGTACGCCGACACCGGGACGCGGTTGCCTCCGGAGCGGCCGCGTCAGGTGAGCCGTGGCAGTACTACGACCTTGGTCACAAGATCTGCACCTACACCTTCTTCGAGCAGTGCCCACACTGCGTAGCCTGCGCCCGCTGCGACTTCTATACGCCCGAGGACTCCAGCAAGGGCCGGCTCCTGGGGGCCAAGGAAAACCTTCAGCGCATGCTGGCGGGCGCGCCGCTGTCGAAGACGGTCAGGCCGCGCTCGACCAACTGCTGAAACGGCTGGTCAACGTCCCCACGCTGGCTGGGACGACACCCCGTGAGATCGGCGTTCCGGTGACGGTGACGCTCCTGCCGATCGTCACCGTCACCCAGAGCAAAGGCTGAACTACTTGACAAATCAGATTCCACAGAATGCTGCGATACCTCTCCGACGCCCCGCTGCGGCGCCCTGCGGCCGAGGCGACCAACAGGATCGAGACGCTCATCGGCTTCCTCCCAGTGGCTCGGTTTCAACAACCGCGGCGTCATCGCCGACAACGACCCCGCCGAGCAGGAGAAGGCAATGAAATTCAACGCCCTGCTCACAAACGCGGTGATCTGCCACAACGCTCCGGACATCGCGGAGCTCGTTCGGCAGTTGCTGGGAGAGGGTTGGGAGATCGCCCCGGAGGCGCTGGCCCACATCTCACCGTATCTGACCGAGCACATCAGCCGGTTCGGCGAGTACTCAACGCACGAGCTCGGCATCCAGCCCGAGGCGTACGGCCCAAGCCTCGACGTGGACTTCACTCCGCTGCGCGACCGGAACCCTGGCCTAGACCGTCTTCGACCACGCCACCGGACCCGGCCGCGACCGGGTCGGCATCGTGAGAGCCATGGACGAGAGGCGCGAGCTCACTGAGGACGAGGTGTACGAGCTTCTCAGCGCCGAGGACCGCGACGCCGACGGGAGGACGACGAGTATGAATGGGCCTGGTGAGGCGCGCCAGGCGCCGGGCCAGGAGCGTCATCACACCAGGCGCTCGTACGGCCCGTCGCCGGCGAAGTCTTCGAAGTCCTTGTTGCCGAGACCGAGATTCGTACTGATCTCCACGGCCGCGTTAGGCAGCAGGCGGAACTGCGTGACGAAGTTCTCCTCGTCCTCCTTGAAGGGTTCGCCGTCCCATTCGGTCGACACGGCCAGCAGCGGATGACCCGTCCCGTTCATTGTGGTGCTGTCGGCGATGAAGACTGCCCCAGGCAGGCTCGGACCGGGCAGGGCCGTGCGGACGTCCTGGAGCACCCGCTCGGTGGGGGCGTCGGCGTACCTGGGGTCGGAGATTACGTAGAGGTCCACCGGATTGTCGTCCGTCCACGGCGCCCGCAGTTCCTTGACCACCTGGTTCCAGGCGTCCTCATCGGTGAAGTCGGTGCGGACCACCAGCGGGTTCATGCCGTCATACCCCTCGACCGCCAGGGGCGGCTTGGCCGGCCCGGCCGTGGGCGTCGCGGATGGTAACCGCGCCGGCGCCAGGGCACCGCCGAGCAACGCGCCTCCGAACTCGGCGGCACTGGGAACCACCCCGGCCGTGCGGAACACCAGCTCGTGGCGGTGCGATTCGCACGCGATGTCGTCCAGTGCGGCAGCGACCTCCGCTACCTCCACCCCCTTGCGACGGCGCGGGTCGTCCCGCAGTTCAGTCACAAGTCTGCCGTCCTGATGGAGGCTGAATGTCCCCTCGAAGTCGTTCCCCCCAAACGGCTGATGCAGGGCCACCACCGACGTCGAGGGCGACAGTGCCGCCACCGGCAGGGCGGGGTCGTCGCTGACGACGAGAACGTCCAGCCCCACGGCGATCGCCGCCACCACATTCCCCCTATCCGGATGTGCGGCGTCCCGGTGCCGTTGTAGCTGGCGCCATGTGCCCCGCACCATTGAGTCCCGGAAAGCACTGGTTCGCTGGAGTACCTCCCGCGGGGTGCTCTCCTTCACCACCGCAACGCAGTAGCCGCGGTCCTCCCCAACCAAGGCGCGGAACCAGGCGGCCAGGTCGTCGTTCTGCGGCATTGCCGGCTCACGCACCGGGGCCGGCCGCGTCGAACTGCCTTCGGACGCCCATACGACAGTCCCCGCGTCGTCACGGAGCTCCGCGGCGCCGCGCACGACAATGAGCTCGGTGCCCGGCCCGGCGATCTGCTCCATCACAGTGCCGTCCAGGGCCCGCGAGCGCAGGACCCCGTCCTCGTCGAGCACCAGGACAGTCTGCTGATCGTAGAATCTGTCCCAATGCGAGGTCCGTCCCCGCAGGATGATCCGCACCGTGCGACCGTCGTGGAACAGTATGGTCGACCCGTCAGCGCTGGTCAGCGACTGTCCGTGCAGGCTCTCGCCTCGATGCATCGTCGATCCCCGAGCCACCCTCCGGTGGCCGACCCCTGCAGACACCTGAGGAATCCCCGAACTCCACAGCACGACACCGTCCGCGCCGGTCAGTGCCAACTCACCGCTGTCCCGCATCTCCAGCCGCCGCACGCCCAGCCACCCCGTACCTGTGCTCCACACCCGCTCGCCGCAGTGATTCCTGGCCACGAGGTCCCCGTCGGGCCCCAGGCACACCTGGTTCGAGCGCGGCGAGTCACTGATCCACACCCGCTCCTGCGTGACATTGTCCCGTACCGCCAACGACGGGTCGTACACCGAGTGCAGCGCCGTGAACCTCCCCGACAGCGAGGTCAAAGACTCCATCGACAGCCTGCCGCCCAGCGGCAGCCACGACCCTCCTGGCTGCCACCCCTCCCACTCGGCCGGTCGGCTCCCGCGGGCTTGGAGGAAGGGCGGAAACCCCGGCATTGATATGGGCAACTTCACTTTCGAGGGAGCTGGCGCATCTTCGGAAAGCGGTTCAGCTGGCATATCCGAAGGCGCCTTCGCAACACGTATGCCCCGGTAGGGGACTGGGGCGTGGCCTGCACGTTGGCGGTAGCCAGCAAAACCGCCGCGGCCGTCAGCCAGGAACCGAACGGCTTCGAGTTGCAGGTGTGAGGAGCCGTTGTTGCCGGTGATATCGAGACAATAGTGGTCATAGGATCCCGGCTCGGCAATCTGGTACATCCTGGACTGATGCCGCTCGGCGAACGACTGACCGGAGCGAATATCGAGGATTCGCCACAAGTGCCCGTCCGATGAGCCGCGCAGGGTCCATGTCGCCGGGTCGCGATCAGGTGCGTCGTTGGCGGAGGTGAGAACGTACCGATCCACCACGATCGGCTGGGTCAGCTGGAATTCAAGGGACGCACGGTTGTGCGGTGCGAACCATTTATTGGTCGATGCGTCCACGAGGTTCGTGGCCACCTCGCCCGCGTCGCGATACTCGGCGCTGGCCCACACGACGCTCACCAGGTCGCTGGCGTCCGCGATACCGGACGGACTCACCGAACGCAGCTCGACCGAACAGGCGTTACCCGAATGGTCGCCCCAGGCCACCCACCGCAGGGGCGCCTCATTACCGTCATCGATCCATACACACAGCCGTTCCGCCGGATGCCAGCCTCCAGCATCCTCGACCTCCGTGTCGAACTCATACCCACGAGCACCGTCAGCCCCCTCCGGGTGCTCCAACCGGTCGTCGAGTTCGCCCCGCATCTCCACCACATCACCGCTGGCTGTGCGGCAATGGCCATAACAGCTCACCATATCCAGCGAGAAGCCCACCGTGGACTGCCGGCCGTCTTCTGTAATCCAGGACAGCTGCGCCGGCACCACGCTCCTGCCGTCGCCCACACGTATCAGAAGTTGTGACGCCGGCGACCACCCTGCGGAGTCACACGCGCGCCACCACATACGAAATGCGAACACAGAAGCCTCGTCTGACGCTGACCGCACGAATGCCCTCCAGCAACTAGTAGGGACTGTTTCTTGGATCATGTTCGAAGCCGGATCGCGAGGGCCGCGAGGGTGACGGTGCCAAGGTAGAAGGCGCGTTTCTCGTAGCGGGTGGCGACCGCCCGGAAGCCCTTCAGCCGGTTGATGGCCCGTTCGACGGTGTTGCGCTTCTTGTATCACTCGCTGTCGAAGCCGGTGGGCCGGCCGCCTCGAGAGCCCCGGTTCTGGCGGTGTTTCTGCTGGTCGAGGCGTTCGGGGATGGTGTGCTTAATGCCGCGTCGTCGCAGGTGGCGACGGTTTCTTAGGGACGTGTAGTCCTTGTCCGCCAGGACGTGATCTGGTCGGGTGCGGGGCCGCCCGAGTCCGCTGCGGGGCACGGAGATCTGCTCCAGCACGGCCTCGAGCTGGGGGCCGTCGCCGTAGTGGCCGGGTGTCAGGACGAAGGCGAGGGGGCGGCATCGTCCCTCGGCGGCGAGGTGGATCTCGGTGGTGAAGCCGCCTCGGAGCGTCCCAGGAATTCGCCGATCTGACCACCTCCTCCAGCCGGACGGCCAGTTTCCGCAGCACCGGATCGACCTGGTTCGTCCCCCGAACGTTCCCCTTTTGAGGACCCTCGGCTGCCGGCGCCTTCCGCGCGTCGGCAGCGTGCTGGTGGGCTCGCACGGCGGTCGAGTCCACGGACACATCCCACTCGATCCGGCCCGCGGCACCCTCGGCGGCCTGGATGCGAGACAGCAACATCCTCCATGTTCCATCAGCTGACCAGCGACGATGCCGTTTACAGACGGTCTCCCACGGCCCGAACCGCTCCGGCAGGTCCCGCCACTGGACACCCGTCCGCACTCGGTAGAGAACCCCGTTGATCACCCGACGGTGGTCACTCCACCGACCCCCGCGCCCACCACCACGAGGCAGGAATGAGTCCAGCCGATCCCACTCCGCATTCGTCAGATCCCCGCGACCCATCCCACCACCCTGACCTCAACACCCCACTCCCGTCAGGAGATCCGAGAAACAACCCCTAGCTGTCCGCGATGAACGCACGGCTGCCGCAGCCCGAACACTCCCCTTCCGCCCCGGACAAGTTGACCAGCACGAAGAACACACAAATGCCGCACCCCGCAGGAACGCTTCAGGGTCCGCGGGGAGACCCTCGCCAACCTGATCATCAGCATGCACGGACGCATCGTTCCAGACGCCCCGAACCAAAACCCGACCAGCTTGACCAAAGACATAGGGGCACCCCTCACATGGCGACAGGAACCTTGAAGGGGGCGCCCGGTCGACGTGCGAAGGACTCCCTGGCGGATTCCACCCAAACCGCTGCGCTGACCGCCGAGGCCGCAGCCTTTGGCAGGGTCAGTATGTGAGCCGAGCAAGCCCAGAAAAAGTTCCTGCGTTCGGCCACGGCGTCGTGGGTCAGGTTGGGCGCACCACTGCGTAGACCGGCATCGCGTGCAACGGCTGCACCGAGACATTGCGGCCCGGCCGCGGTGCGTGAACGACTTGGCCGTGGCCCATGTACATCCCGACATGGGCCGCGCCCCGGTAGAAGACAAGGTCGCCCGGCCGGGCCTCGGACACCGATACACGTCGGCCGGCGTTGATCTGGCCCCACGTTGTCCGGGGCAGGTTCAGCCCTGCACGACGGTAGGCGTATTGCATGAGTCCCGAGCAGTCGAACGACGAGGGTCCGACCGCCCCCCAGACGTAGGGCTTTCCACGCTGCGCGAGAGCCTGGTTCAGCGCGACTGCGGCCCGGCTCGTGGTGGGAGCGTTTGCCGCGTGCTCCCTTCGTGACTGCTTTGCCTCCCCGGCAGCCTGTTGCTCCGCAGCGAGCTTCTTCTCCGCGGCCAGGGCCTGCTTCTTACGCAGGGCGGTCTTAGCAGCCTCCCTGCGCGCGATGCTCTGCTTGGCGTCCAAAGCCGCTTTCGCGGCAGCTGCATTCCGCCGGGCGTCAAGCTCTGCGTCTGCGGCGGCCGCATCCCGCCGGGCGTCGAGCTCCGCCTCCGCGGCGGCCGCATCGAGCGACTGTCGGATTGAGTCGCGGTCGGTACGCGCATTCGTGCGGAGCTTGTGTACGTCGGTATCACCGCTATGGACATTGGGTCTTGGCGGGGCATCACCGGACTGTGGCGCGGCAGTGGCAGTGGTGGCTGTGGTGGCCATCAGGGCAGCCACGGAGACGACGACGCGGGGAACTCTGAACGACATCATGGGACCGCCTTCTGTCGAAGATCTGCAATTCAGTGGGATCTACGTTGACGAGAAGGAACGGGTTCAAATGGCCGAGATTCCTGGGATTCTGACGCCAGCCCATCCAAATCGAGTGCCGCGGATTCTGTCCCTGCGAAGCTTCCCCTTGATGTTGGACATCTGGAGACTGGGACGTGAGGTTCCAGAGGAAGTAGTGCCAGGTGGGAAGCAAGAGCAACCGCCGCGGAAGGCGGTATATGGAGGAGTTCAAGCGTGACGCGGTCGCGCTCGTCCGGTCCTCCGGCAAGACGGTCCCCGATGTGTCCCGGAAGATCGGGGTCAGCGCCGAGGGACTGCGGAACTGGGTCAAGCAGGACACGATCGACTGCGGGTAGGGGGCACTGAGCGAGCCGGCGGGCGCGGAGCGGGAAGAGCTGCGGCAGCTGTGGCGGCAGAACCGTGAGCAGGCCGGGACGATCGAGGTGCTGCGAGAAGCGGCGATATCCGTCGCATCGTCTGCACCACCAACGCGATCAAGTCGGTCAACGCCTGCATCCGGCGAGCAGTCAAGGCCCGCGGACACTTTCCGAACGAGCAGGCCGCGTTGAAGTGCGTCTACATGGCCATCATGTCGCCCGACCCCACCCAGCCCGTCGGACTATGCGCTGGAAGCCGTGCCGAACGCCTTCGACATCACATTCGACCGCCGGCTTTCAGTGGCCCGCCGTTGGTTTGACAGACCCGTGCCTGGTTGCGGGTCTTTTCGGTGGGGGTGAGCTCCTGCGGGGGCTCGCGCTTGATGCCGGTGGTCAGCCATGGGCCGGTGCCTTGGTAGGCGAGATCGGCTGGGATGGGAACGCCCTGGCGCTCGCGGATCCGGATGATCCGGTGGGTACGGGCGGCGGTCAGGTGGATGCGGCCGGCAGGGCGGGTAAGAGCCGCAGCAGCCGGTTGCCGGGGTCGGTGACGACCTGCACGTTCACGCCGTGGCGCCGGTGTTTGTGAGAGTGGTCGGCCCGGCCGTCGCCGATTCGGTCGCGCTCGGCGCGGGGTCCCGTCGAGCAGGACGAAGTCGGGTTCGTGCTCGCGCGGCGTCTTCAGCAGGCCCGGTGCACGTTCGGCGAACAGGTCGACGACCGCGCTGGTGTAGGCATGGGTGGTGGACTCGCTGATCCCGAACCCGGCGGCGATCTCCGCCGGAGTGGTGTGTTCGCGCAGATACACCGGTGCCACCATCGCGCGCTGGGACGGACGGAGCTTGCATCGTCGGTCGCCTCTCACGGGTGATGATCAGCATGGTGACCCACTCCACGAGTGCATGCGGCAGGGCGAGTGCGGCAGGATGGATGACCAACGAGGCCCCCGCGCATGTGATTGAGACG
>NZ_JBSFBQ010000112.1:0-8283 GCF_053593015.1 Streptomyces sp. NPDC002403
CTGCACCATCTTGATCACACCCGCCACACCGGCAGCCGCCTGGGTATGACCGATGTTCGACTTCAGCGAACCCAGCAGCAAGGGATGCTCACGCGCCCGGCCGTACGTCGCGAGAACGGCCTCCGCCTCGATCGGATCACCCAACGCGGTCCCCGTCCCGTGCGCCTCCAGCACATCCACGTCCGAGGTCGACAGTCCCGCGCCGGCCAGCGCGGCCCGGATCACCCGCTGCTGCGAGGGCCCGTTCGGCGCGGTCAGCCCGTTCGACGCCCCGTCCTGGTTGACTGCGGAACCCCGTACCAGGGCCAGCACCTGGTGCCCGTTCCGGCGCGCGTCGGACAGCCGCTCCAGAAGCAGCAGACCGGCGCCCTCCGACCACGTGGCACCGTCCGCCCCGGCCGCGAACGCCTTGGACCGCCCGTCCGGCGCCAGCCCCCGCTGACGGCTGAACTCGATGAACACGGCGGGGCTGGCCATCACCGTCGCACCGCCCGCCAGCGCGAGGTCGCACTCGCCCTGCCGCAGTGCCTGAGCCGCGAGGTGCAGCGCCACCAGCGACGACGAGCACGCCGTGTCCACCGTGACCGCGGGTCCCTCAAGACCGAAGGTGTACGCGATCCGGCCGGACGCCACGCTGCCGGCACTCCCGCTGACCAGGTAACCCTCGTAACCGGCCGGAGAACCGCCCTGGTGCAGCCGGGCGCCGTAGTCGTTGTACATCACCCCGGCGAACACACCGGTCCGGCTGCCGCGCAGCGTCGACGGATCGATGCCCGCACGCTCGAACGCCTCCCACGTGGTCTCCAGCAGCAGCCGCTGCTGCGGGTCGGTCGTCATGGCCTCGCGCGGGCTCATCCCGAAGAACTCCGGGTCGAAGTCCGCGACGTCGTGCAGGAATCCGCCGTGACGTGTGTAGACGGTGCCGGGCGTGGAGGGGTCCGGGTCGTAGAGCGCGTCGAGGTCCCACCCCCGGTCGGTGGGGAAGGGAGTGATCGCGTCGACGCCGTCGGCGACCAGCCGCCACAGGTCTGCCGGGGAGCGGACGTCGCCAGGGAACCGGCAGGCCATCGCGACGATCGCTATCGGCTCGTCGGTCGGTGTCACGGTCGCGGGTCCGGTCTTGTCCGTCCGTTCCGGACGGTCCGACCGCAGCCGGTCGGCGAGTGCTCGCGGTGTCGGGTGGTCGAAGACGATCGTGCTGGGCAACCGGAGTCCGGTCGCGCCGGCGAGACGGTTGCGCAGCTCGACGGAGAGCAGCGAGTCGAAGCCGACCTCGGCGAAGGCCCGGTCGACATCGACACCGGCAGCGTCCTCGTGGCCGAGCACGGCCGCGACGTGACCCCGGACCAGGTCGAGCGGGTCGGTGGCGGCCGGCCTGCGCCGCTCGGCACGTACCGGCGCCACCGGCAGCAGGTGGGCCGGCACCAGCACCGGGTCGGTCCGCCGCAACGCGTCGTCGAACAGCCGCAGTCCGTCCTCGGTGGACAACGGAGCCAGTCCGCTCCTGGCGAGCCTGCGCAGGTCGACGTCGGTGAGGTGGCCGGTCATGCCGCTGCGCTCCTCCCAGGGCCCCCACGCAAGCGCGGTCGCCGGCAGGCCATCGGCACGCCATCGCGTGGCGATGGCGTCGAGCGCGGCGTTGGCGGCGGCGTAGTTGCCCTGGCCCTGAGTGCCGAGCGTGCCGGCCACCGAGGAGAACATCACGAAGAAGGCGAGTTCGGCCGGGTCGACGACCGCCCGCAGCGCGACCGCCGCGTCGACCTTGGGTCGCAGGACCCGGTCGAGCCGCGCGGCGTCCAGGGACTCGATCACGCCGTCGTCGAGCACACCGGCCGCGTGCACCACGCCGGTCACCCGTACACCGGCCACGGCGGCCGCCAGCGCGTCCGCGTCCGCCGCGTCGCACGCGGCCACGGTGACCTCGGCGCCGAGCGACCGCAGTTCCGCCACCAGTTCGGCGGCCCCCGGTGCCCGATCGCCCATGCGTGAGAGGAGCAGGAGGCTTCGCACCCCGTGCTCGGTGACCAGCCGTCGCGTCACCAGGCCGCCGAGCGTGCCGGTCGCCCCCGTCACCAGGACCGTGCCGTCCGCCGTGGACGGCTGGGTCGGTTCGGTGGCGCCGGCGAGTACCTGCTTGGGTGCGTAGAGGGTTCCGTCGCGGACCATCAGCTGGTCGCCGGCGACTTCCGGCACGTCGCCGTCCGTGTCCAGCAGCGCGAAACGGCCGGGGTTCTCCGACTGGGCCGAACGCACCAGGCCCCACACCGCCGCCTGCCCGATGTCCCGGACGGCCCGGCCGACCGCCCACCGGGTGACGACGACGAGCCGGCCCCCGCGGTCGTCCGCGAGCCACTCCCGCAGGTGGTCCAGCGCCCATGTGGTGGCCGCGCGCACCTGGTCGGGGATCGGTGCCCCGGGGTCGGACGGCGGGCACTCGACCACGGTGGTGTCCGGCCGGGCGGTGTCCGGTGCGGCAGGGACCCACTCCGTCACGAACAGCCCGGCGTCCCGGGACCGGAGGGCCTGTGGACTGAACCGTCGCGTCGCGAGTGAGCCGATCGACGCGACGACCTCGCCGTCCGCGTCCGCGAGGACCACCGAGGCGGTGTCCGCCCCGGCAGGGCGGGCCCACACCCTCGCGGCGGTCGCACCGCGCCGGTGCACGCGCACACCACCGAACGAGAACGGCAGCATCCCGTCCCACAGCTGTTCCACCGGTCCCAGCCCGATGGCGTGCAGCGCGGCGTCCAGCAACGCCGGGTGCACGAGGAACCGGCCGGCGCCGTTCCGTTCCTCCTCGCCCAACGCGACTTCCGCGAACACATCGGCGTCGCGTCGCCGCGCGGACACCAGTCCCTGGAACGCGGGGCCGTAGCCGTAGCCCCGGCCCACGAGGTCGGCGTACAGGTCGGCGACATCGATCTCGGGGGCTTCCTGGTCCCAGCGCCACCGGGGCACGGTGCCGCCGGGCATCAGCCCGCCCTCCGCGTGCCGGGTCCAGGATTCCTCGCTCTCCTGGCGCGAGTACACGGCGACGCCCCGCCTGCCCGCGTCGTCGGGCGGGCTCACCCTGACCTGCAGGCGCACGGCCTCCCGCTCGGGCAGCACCAGGGGGGCGTGCAGCACGAGGTCGTCCAGTTCCTCGCAGCCGAGCGTGTCTCCCGCCGCCAGCGCCAGCTCGACGAACGCGGCCCCGGGAAGGAGCACCGCACCGAGGACGGTGTGGTCGGCGAGCCACGGGTGCGTCGTCCGGCCGATCCGGCCGGTGAACACGGTGGTCCCGTCGTCCGCGGCCTCCACCATGGCGCCGAGGAGCGCGTGACGGACGGTGCCGAGACCGAGGCCGGCGACGGACGCCGGTTCCGAGGTCCCGGTGAGCCAGTGACGCTGGTGCTGGAAGGCGTAGCTGGGCAGGCCGATCTGCCGGCCGCCGGAGAACACCGCCGACCAGTCGACCTCGACCCCGTTCGCGTACGCGGCGGCGAGTGCGGTCGCCCACCGGGACATGCCACCCTCGCCGCGCCGCAGCGTGCCGAGCGCGACGACGTCCTTCGCGGTGTCACCGACCGCTGCGGTGAGCACGGGGTGGGCGCTCACCTCGATGAACACGCGGTGGCCCGCGGTGACCAGGGTGCGGGTCGCCTGTTCGAATTCCACGGTCTGCCGCAGATTCCGGTACCAGTACTCGGCCGTCAGCCCGGCGGTGTCGAGCCGCTCACCGGTCACGGAGGAGTAGAACGGGACCGTCCCGGCCGTCGGCGTGATCGGTGCGAGCGCGACCAGCAGCTCCTCCTGGATCCGCTCGACCGCCGCCGAGTGCGAGGCGTAGTCGACCGCCACCCGCCGGGCCCGCACCCCGTCGCGCTCGCACGCGGCAAGGAACTCGTCGATGGCCGAGGCCTCCCCGGACACGACCGTCGCGGACGGCCCGTTCACCGCTGCGACCGACAGGTGCTCCGCCCACGGCGCAAGGAGCTGCCGCGTCCGGTCGGCCGGCGCGGAGACCGAGGCCATCCCGCCGACGCCGGTCAGCGCGACGATCGCGCGCGATCGCAGGCCGCTGACGAGTGCGGCGTCCGCGAGCGACAGTCCACCCGCGACACAGGCGGCCGCGATCTCGCCCTGGGAATGCCCGACCACCGCGACCGGGGTGACGCCGTACGACGACCACAGGGCGGCCAGCGACACCATGACCGCGAAGGTCACCGGCTGCACCACGTCGACCCGGTCGAGGTCGCGGCCCTCCCGCAGCACCTCGATGGGAGAGAAGTCCACATGCGGCGCCAGTGCGGCCGCGCACTCGGCCATCCTGGCCGCGAACACGGGTGCCGTGTCCAGCAGTTCCCTGGCCATCCCGACCCACTGCGTGCCCTGACCGGGAAAGACGAACACCGGTCCGGCCGGCCCATGGGCCGTGCCCTCGACCGTGCCCGTGCCCGGTGTGCCCTGCCCGAAGGACCGCAGCGCGGCGATCGCGTCCTCGTCCACCACGGCCACCCGGTGGTCGAACGGCTCCCTCGTCGTGACCAGCGACCAGCCGACATCCAGCCGGCGCAGGTCCGGTCGCCGGGCGAGGTGGTCGGCGAGCCGAGTGGCCTGTGCACGCAGCGCCTCCGGGCTCCGCGCCGACAGCACGAGCGGCACCGGCTGCCCCGGACCGTCCGCGGTGGGCTCCTCGGCGGACGCCGGCAGCTCCAGGATCACGTGCGCGTTGGTGCCGCTGATGCCGAACGAGGACACCGCGGCACGGCGGGTGCCGGAGGGCCATGACACCGGCTCGGTCAAAAGTTCGACCGCACCGTTCGACCAGTCCACGTGTGGTGACGGCTCGTCGACGTGCAAGGTTTTCGGCAGCACTCCGTTCCGCATGGCCTGCACCATCTTGATCACGCCGCCGACACCCGCAGCGGCCTGGCTGTGCCCGATGTTGGACTTCAGCGAGCCGAGCCACAGCGGTTCCGCCCGGTCCTGCCCGTAGGTGGCCAGCACGGCGTTCGCCTCGATCGGGTCGCCGAGCGTGGTGCCCGTGCCGTGCGCCTCGACGGCCTGTACGTCGGCGGGAGAGAGGCCTGCGTTGGCCAGCGCCTGCCGGATCACCCGCTCCTGGGCAGGCCCGTTCGGGGCGGTCAGCCCGTTCGACGCACCGTCCTGGTTGATCGCCGAGCCGCGTACGACCGCGAGTACACGGTGCCCGTTCCGGCGGGCGTCCGACAGCCGCTCCAGCAGCAGCAGCCCGACGCCTTCGCTCCACCCCGTGCCGTCGGCGGCAGCGGCGAACGACTTGCACCGGCCGTCGGGGGACAGCCCGCGCTGCCGGCTGAACTCGACGAACGTGTTCGGTGTGGACATCACGGTCACACCGCCGGCGAGCGCGAAATCGCACTCGCCCTGCCGCAGCGCCTGCGCGGCGAGGTGGAGCGCGGTCAGGGACGACGAGCACGCGGTGTCGACGGTGATCGCCGGCCCCTCCAGCCCGTAGGTGAAGGCCACCCTGCCGGACAGCACGCTGGCGGTGTTCCCGGTGAGCAGGTGGCCCTCAAAGCCTTCGGGCGCCCGGCCGAGCCGTGTGCCGTAGTCGTTGTACATCACCCCGGCGAACACACCCGTGCGGCTGCCGCGCATCGTCACCGGCCGGATGCCGGCGGACTCGAAGGTCTCCCACGCCACCTCGAGCAGCTGCCGCTGCTGCGGGTCGGCCGCGGTCGCCTCGCGGGGGCTGATGCCGAAGAACTCCGGGTCGAACTGGTCGGCGTCGTGCAGGAAGCCGCCGTGGCGGGTGTAGGAGGTGCCGGCGTGCTCGGGATCGGGGTCGTAGAGCGAGTCGAGGTCCCAGCCCCGGTTGTCCGGGAAGTCACCGATCGCGTCGGTGCCACCGGACACCAGCTCCCACAGGTCCTCCGGGGAGCGCACACCGCCCGGGTACCGGCAGGCCATGCCCACGATCACCACGGGGTCGCCCGTGCTCGCCGTGCGGCGCACGGCCGGTGCCTTCGCCGCCCCGGCGAGCTCCGCGAGCAGGTGTTCGGTGAGCGCGGCGGGGGTCGGGTGGTCGAACACGGCTGTCGTCGGCAGCTGCGCTCCCGTCGAGGCGTTGATCCGGTTGCGGAGTTCCACACCGGCCAGCGAGTCGACGCCGAGCTCCCTGAAGCCGCGGTCGGGCGCGATCGCGGTGCCCTGCTCATGACCGAGCACGGTCGCGACCGCGTTCGCGATCGTGGCCGACACCTCGGCCCGCCGCTCCGGCTCGGGCAGGCCCGCCAGCCGGGCCATCCCGGTCGTGGCGGGACGTCGTCGCCGGACCAGGTCACGCAGCACGGCCGGCGGCTCCGGCACCGCACGCAGGGCCGCGCGGTCGAACCTGGCCGGCACGACGACGCCGTGGTTCGAGCCGAGTGCCACGTCGAACAGCGCGAGACCGGTTTCGGTGTCCAGCGGTGGGATGCCGGCCCTCGCCCATCGCGCGATGTCCGCCTGGCCGAGGCTCTCGCCCATCCCGGCCGTCCACAGGCCCCACGCCATGGACGTCGCCGGCATGCCCTCCGCACGACGGAGATCGACCAGGGCGTCGAGGAAGGTGTTGGCCGCGGCGTAGTTGGCCTGGCCGGCGGTGCCGAGCAGGCCGGAGATCGAGGAGAACACGACGAACGCGGCGAGGTCGCCGGTCAACTCGTGCAGATTCCAAGCGCCGTCGACCTTCGGCCGCAGCACGGCGGCGAGCTGGTCCTCGGTCATGCTCGGCACGGTGGCGTCGTCGAGGACCCCGGCCGCGTGCACCACGGCACGGAGCGGCAGACGGTCCGGTACGGACGCCAGCAGCTCCGCGACCTCGGCACGATCGGCGACGTCGCACGCGGCGACCCGGACGTCGGCACCCAGCCCGGTCAGTTCGGCCACCAGCTCGGGCGCCGCTCCCCGCCGGCTGACGAGCAGCAGGTGCCGCACACCGTGCTCGACGACGAGCCGACGCGCGACGAGTGCGCCCAACCCGCCGGTGCCGCCGGTGATCAGGACCGTCCCGTCCGACAGAGTCGGCTCCGCCTCCGCCGCCCGTGCCGGGGCCGCGACCAGGCGCGGCACATACACTCGGCCGGCCCGGATCGCCAGCTGCGGCTCGCCGGTCGCCACGGCCGCCGAGAGCACGGCGTCCGACGCGCCGACGCCGTCGGTGTCCACGAGCACCAACCGGCCGGGGTTCTCGGTCTGTGCGGTCCGGATGAGACCCAGCACGGTGCTCGCCCCGATCGCGGGCGCCTCCTCGCCGACCGCCACGGCTCGCTCGGTCAGCACCACCGTCAGCCGATCCGCGCGCTGCGCCTCGGCCAGGGCCCACCGTGCGGCCGCATGCGCGGCGGCCGGGATGTCGGTCCCGGGGGCGGGTGGTCGCACGACCTCGAACTCCGCCTCTCCCGTGGGAACCGGCAGCTCCCGCCAGTCGACCCGGTAGAGGTCGTCCCGCCTGTCGCGCGTCAACGGCCGCAGCACCAGCGCCTCGGCGGTGAGCACCGGGGTGCCGTCCTCATCCCACGCCGCCAGCCGCGTCGTGTCCTCGGCGGTCCGCGTCCACCTGACCCGCAGCGTGGCTGCCCGGGTGCCGTGCACGGACACGCCGCGCCACTCGAACGGCACGACCAGGCCGTCCGCGGCCAGTACCAGGGGATGCAGGGCCGCGTCGAGCAACGCCGGGTGCAGGGCAAACCCGTTTCCGTCCTGGGGCAGCCGGACCTCCGCGTACACGGTGTCGCCCGAGGTCCACGCGGCCAGCAGTCCCTGGAAGGCCGGGCCGTAGTCGTAGCCGCGGCCGGCGAGCCGCTCGTAGGCGTCGGTGAGATCCATCGGGTCGGCATCCGCCGGCGGCCACTCGACCGGTGCGGGGTCCGGTGTGCCCCTGGTTCCCAGCCGCCCGCCGGCGTGCCTCGTCCAGTCCTCACCGTGCCTGGCGTGGACCGTCACGGTGTCGCCGTCGGTTCGCACCTGGAGCTCGGCCGCGGTGCCCACCGGCAGCGGGGATTCCAGCACGAGTTCCTCGACGGCGCCGCCGCACGCGTGCAGGGCGAGGTCGAGCAGGGCCGTGCCGGGCAGGATCGTGCTGCCGTCGATGGTGTGCTCGGCCAGCCATGGCTGCGCGTCGACGTCCAGAGGTCCGCCGTGGACTGTCGTGCCGTCGGCGAGCCTCAGCGACGAGGTGAGCAGGGGGTGTGTGCCGGTGGTGGGTTTGTGGGTGGGGTTGAGCCAGTGGCGTTGGTGTTGGAAGGGGTAGGTGGGGAGGTTGGGGTGGTGGGGGTT
>NZ_JBSFBQ010000113.1:0-7605 GCF_053593015.1 Streptomyces sp. NPDC002403
CCGGACAGAACAACTTGAGGACAGCCCAGCAGGGCGTCAGTCAGTGCCCGAGCCACGGCCACCGGAACCTGAGTATCAGCATCAATGTCAGTGCCGCCGTTTACGATCCGGCCGTGGCAGTGGCGGTCGGCCTTCGGGTCGACCGAGGATCGCAACGGCACGCCGCTCGAGATGTACGCCGCCGCCCCCCCTGGTGGCGGTCGGCCTTCGGGTCGACCGAGGATCGCAACGCCGCGGACCCGCCCTCGATGAGGGCGACTTCCAGGTGGTGGTCGGCCTTCGGGTAGACCGAGGATCGCAACACCACCGCGCTACGCCGCGAAACAGCCGGACTGTCCCGTGGCGGTCGGCCTTCGGGTCGACCGAGGATCGCAACCCCTTCGCGCCCAACAGCCTGCAGCGGGATCTGGCGTGGCGGTCGGCCTTCGGGTCCGGCCGAGGATCGCAACGTCGACCGCACACACAGCATCGCATCAGGCGTGGATGTGGCGGTCGGCCTTCGGGTCGACCGGGGATCGCAACGTATCCACCGTGCCGCCGCACAACCGCACCCGGCCCGGTGGCGGTCGGCCTTCGGGTCGACCGAGGATCGCAACTCCTGCGTCATCGGCGGCTCTGGGCGGGCCGGCCGGTGTCAGCCTCATGTGCTCTCCGCGCGAGCGGAGGTGAGCCGAAGGTCTGACACAACCCTCGCCCCCGGCGTCATCCGGTCGGAGGCCACGCACCCCTGCGGGGACAGCGTCTTCCGTGAAGATTCCCCACAGCAGGACTCCGAGCTGATAAGAATCCACGTCCCGGGCGCTGCGGGCCCTGCACGACGCGTCGTGCGCTACCCAGATTGCCTACAGCCACATGCGGGCAGCCCCGGGCCCTTGTCGAACATGGGCGGGCACTTCCTGGATGACGACGAGCTCGAGGACACTGACACTACTCTGTAGCGAGGTGCCGGGCTGCTACCGTTCTGGATCAAAGGGCTGTCGCGCCAGCCCACGACGTTGGCCCCGCCGACTCGTCTTCAAGGTGCTCCGCGCCGCGCTTGAGACCACACCTCAAGCCCGTTCTGGAGTCTTCATGCCTGTCGACCACTCCCGCAAAGCAGCCATCCGCCAGCGCATGGCTGAGACCGGCGAGAACTTTCACCGCGCCGCCAAAGCCGTTGATCACGAACGGCTCGTGGCCGTTCTGACCACTCCTCCGTGTGGTGTCCCAGGCCATGACTGGAGGTGCGAGTCGTGCCCTGAACTGGACCTTTCCAACTACGACTGCTGGGGTCGGCCTTGGCGCGGCCCCGGCTTCGAGCCGTACGTCTGCCCCGGCCCGTCCCAGTGCGAGGACCTCGACTGCTCCAACGGCTGCAACGACCACTTCGTCAAGATGTGCCACGACTGCGGGCACATCTTCGGCGTGGGCTTTCACCCAGATCCTGAGGATGGAAGCTGCCCGAACGGATGCTCGCGTGACCGGTTCAGAGGGTGAGGACAGCCCAGATGCGACGCCCATCTGGCCCGGTGTCGGTTCCGCACCCGGTGACGGCCTGGTGGGCAGTGATCTGGTGGAGGACATCCCCACCCGCGTCGTCGTGACCGGTGGTCAGGGCGGTGTGGTGGGAGAGAGCGAGGATGCACGCCTGCCCGTCCTGATCCGACAGGTGCACCGACACTGTCGTCCCGCCGTCGGTAACCGCGGCCTCGACAAGGAGCGTCGTCACCGCCTCCACCGCGGTGACCGTGTCCGGGGCCGGCCGGTACTTCCACTTTCCGAGCTGTCCCATGACCGCGGTCCGGGCCTTCCCAGCCGCCCACGGGGCTGACTCCAGCACCCAGTTCATGCCGCGCCGGTTCACCATGCCCACCCCGCGGCGCGCAGTCGGGATCACCTGGCTGGCCGGGGGCTTCTGGGGCGGCGGGTCCTGCGGGTTCGGCCGGGGAGGGTTCGGCGGCTTCTTCGGCGGAGGCGGAGTCTTCGGCGGGTACGACGGCGGCGTCGGGCCAGCTTCCACGGAGTGCGACACGGGGCCTCCCAGGGGTGCGGGGCGGATGGGGCCGTCGGTTCAGCGTAGGCGGGTTACGGGCTGCGGGGGCCTGGTACAGGCGGATGAGGCGCGGCAGGGCGGGAGTTGGGGTGGTGGATCCTGATTGACGCGGACAGGCCGCGCTGCGAGCAGGACTGGCCGGGCGGCCTCGTGCCGTCGTACCTACAGACTTCCGACGGGGACGAAGGCTGGATCCGGGTGTATCGGAAGGCGTCGGACTGGAAGCGCTCGCATTGGGAGCCGCCCGCGAAGCACGGGCTGTGCGCCGACGGCTGGCCCGTCCCTTGGGCGGGATCCGGTTCCGCAGAAAGTGCGCCTCCGCCTCGTCCTCGGCGGCGGAGACCTGGGCAGTACCGAGTGACCGCTGGCGTCCCTGGGCAGCATGAGTGCCTGATCAACAGGCAACATTGGCAGCCGAGAAGGAGAATCGTGGAAAACGCGAAGCGTCGCGCGTGGGTGGCTGGACTTTGGGCGATCGGGCTTTTGATGGTGGCCCTGATCCCGTACGAGTGGAAGAGCGACTCCGGGTTCATGCGGGTGCTCTGGGTATTCCTTGCGGTCGGTGTCCTGGTCCTTGCCGGCCTGCTGACCCGTATGGAGATCATGCTGCGCCCTCGGAACGCCAAGGCAAGTAGTACGGCAGACACGCACGTGTACCTGTCGACCGGATGCTTGCACGGTGAACACGCGTACTGCCAGTCGATGACGGGTCAACAGGGAGAGAAGCGGCCGGGACGGTGCAAGTTCTGTGACGCACGGTGTACCTGCTCCTGCCATGCGGATGGGGCTGCGCTGTGACTGCTCGGAAATCGGCGGCCGCGTAGGCTGCTGCTCTCCGTGCGGGTGCCCGGCATGGACGGTAGCGGCGCCCCTTGGCCTTCTTGGGCGTCCACACGGTTGGTGTGCGTCGGGCGGACACTCAGGCCGGTGGCCGCCGGCGCTGCCGGAGAGAAGTCCTCGGGGCACTGTCACGTTGACTGACCGGGTGGGATGATCTTCTGGTTGGTCATGCTGGGAGGGGTCGTCCGTGGACAGCGCGCTGCCGTCGTACAAGGGGCACCGGTACCCGGTGGAGATCATCGCGCACTGTGTGTGGCTGTACTTCCGTTTCCCGCTGTCGTTCCGCGAGGTCGAGGAGCTGATGCTCGAGCGCGGTGTCGCCGTCTCCTATGAGACGGTCCGCCGCTGGTGCGCCAAGTTCGGGCAGGTCTACGCCGGCGCGCTGCGCCGCCCGCAGCCCAGGCCCGGGGACAAGTGGCACCTGGACGAGGTCTTCCTCAAGAAAACGGAGAGCAGAAGTACCTGTGGCGGGCCGTCGACCAGGACGGCAACGTGCTCGACATCCTCGTACAGAACCGGCGGGACACCGCTGCGGCCAGGCGGTTCTTCCGCCGCCTTATGAAGAAGACGTGTTCGGTACCGAGGGTGATCGTCACCGACAAGCTCCGTTCCTACGGCGCGGCCCACCGCGAGGTCATGCCCTCCGTAGAACACCGCGCCCACAAGGGTCTGAACAACCGGGCCGAGAACAGTCATCAGCCGACGAGGCAGCGTGAACGCGCGATGAAGGGCTTCCGCAGTACCGGCGGGGCCCAGCGGTTCCTGTCCGCGTTCAGTGGCATCTCACCGCACTTCCGGCCCCGCCGCCACCTGATGAGTGCCCCCGGCTACCGAGCCGAGATGACCATCCGCTTCGCGAGCTGGGACCAGGCCACCGGCGCCGCCGACCAGCCCGCCGAAGCCTGAGCACCAGCCCGAAAACTCGGCCCCCATTACGTCCCGACGCACCGTCAGAGACCCACGCAGCCAACAACGGGACAGCGCCTGAGCCAGCCATAGGTCCGCTCGAGCGCCCATCGCTTCGGAATGAGGGTGAAGCCCCTGGTTCCGGGGGTGCGGGCGCTCTCTGTAGCGGATCTGGGGTGTGCTTGTCAGCGGTTTGGATCTTCTGGGTCTGTCGGGGGCCGTGCTCGGTGAGGTTGGTCCGGTCATGACGACCGGAGGGGGCTTCTCGCTGGACGACACCGAGGCGGACCTGCGCGAGAATGAGCCCGACATAGACCAGATCCGTGCTGACCTCACCGCTGTGACCGGCATCGCGGCGCTCACCGACTTTGCCGATACGGTGCCGGATCACCTGCTGTTCACGTTGCCGCGGGGGATCACACGGGCGCACCGAGGGGATCAATATGGCGACGATCACGGTGGACGTGGCAGTTCCCGACGCGCTGCGGCCGGTCGTGGATATGGCAGCGTTGCCAGCGGCCCTCGGCGACGCGGGGCCGGCGTGGCTGGTGCTGTCCGAGGACGGACGGCTGGCGCGGTGGACGCCGACGACCGGCGAGATGCAGGATGTGGCCCGGTATCGGGAGGAGAGGCTGGCGTCCGAATACGGTGGTGGCGTTCGACTGCGGCTTCATGTGTCTCGATGTGGCCGTTGGGCGGCGGTGGTTCAAGACCGCGGTCGGTACGGCACCGTCGTCGATCTCGCCACCGGTTCGCCAGCGTTGAAGTTGGACGGCGGGGATTACTGCTGTGAAACCGTCCCGTTCGCGTTGGCGTTCGCCGAACACGGTGGCCGGCCGGTTGTCGTCCATCGCGTTGACTGGAACCGGTTGGATGTCACCGATCTCGCGTCCGGCGAGGTTCTTACGGCGCGGGACAGCCCGGATAGAGATGAGGAAGATGCGGAGTACGACCTCGATTACTTCCACGGCGCGCTGTCGCTGAGTCCTGACGGGACTCGTGTCTACGACGGCGGTTGGGTGTGGCAGCCGTGGGGGATGCCGGCGGTGTGGAGCCTGACCGCCTGGCTGCACGACAACCCGTATGAGTCCGAGGACGGGCCCAGCTATGCGGTGTATCCCGAGGTCTCGGAGTGGAACTGGCCGGTGGTGTGGATCGACGACGGGCGGATCGCGTTGTATGACCGGGACGATGCCGGCAGCGGTACCGTACACATCCTCGACCCCACCTCGATCGAACTGCGCTCGCCGGGCGTCCGATGGATCAAGGCGGTCGCGACGTTCCCCTGGCCGGTCGGCGATTTCGGCTTTTTCACCGACGGAGAGCATCTGCTGATCGCCGACGAGGCCGGTCTGCAGGGCGTCGACATCACCAGCGGACAGCAGGTGTTCGCGATCGACGGGTTCCGCCCGGCGCGTCAGGATCGACATACCGGAACGCTGATCCAGGTCGGCAGCGCCGATGCCCGGTTGTGGACGCCGCCGCAGTGGACTGCGCGCGCTGGCTGAGCTGCCATTTCCCGCAGGGTGCCGAGCGGGAGAACATCCGCGAGTCCACTCTGTTTGCAGTGCCGCCCGCGGCCCGAGCGCCGACACCCACAGCTGGTCGATCCGGTCGTCGGTCGAGGTCCGGCGCAACAACTCCTTGTCACCACGCTCAGGTGGAGTGGATGACCATGGCCGCCCGTTCGACGCCCTGGTCGGGCGGAGAGGTTCCGAAGAGAGGACCTTACGGTGTAGTCGGCAGTTGACGATCGGTGTTCCGTTGGCCCGCTTTCAGGCGGTGTAGCTCGGCGTGGGGTACCAGCCGGTCTCGGTGGCCCAGCGTTCGGCTGCCGTCATGAGCACGGTCGTGGCAGGGGCCTTGATCTGTCCGTAGTCGAGCAGGTCCGGCACGCTAAGAAGCCATCTCATTTGGGTATCTCGGTATTCTGTGCGTCATGGTGGGGATCGTTGAACGGCTGGTGCCGGACGAGTTGTGGGAGTTGTTCCAGCGGGTGGTGCCGGAGGCGCCGTCGAGGCCGCAAGGCGGCGGTCGGCGTCGGCACGGCGACCGGGAGGTGCTGGCCGCGATCGTCTTCGTGGCCACGTCGGGTTGTACCTGGCAGCAGCTGCCTTCGGCGTCGTTCGGCCCGTCGGGAGCGACTGCCCACCGCCGGTTCTCGGAGTGGTCAAAGGCCCGGGTATGGGCCAAGCTCCACCGCCTGGTCCTGGACGAACTCGGTGCCCGCGGCGAGCTGGACTGGTCGCGGTGCGCGATCGACTCGGTGAACATGCGGGCCCTGAAAAGGGGGACCTGACAGGTCCGAATCCTGTCGACCGGGGCAAGTACGGGTCGAAGATCCACCTGATCACCGAGCGGACCGGTCTGCCTATATCCGTCGCAATCTCGGGCGCCAACGTCCACGACAGCCAAGCCCTGATCCCGCTCGTGACAGGCATACCGCCCATCCGCTCCCGCCGAGGCCCCCGTCGACGCCGACCCGGCAAGCTCCACGCCGACAAGGGCTACGACTACCGTCACCTGCGGCAATGGCTACGCCGACGCGGGATCCGGCACCGCATCGCTCGCAAAGGCATCGAGACCTCACAACGACTCGGCCGACACCGCTGGACCATCGAACGCACCATGTCCTGGCTCGCCGGCTGCCGACGACTCCACCGGCGCTACGAACGCAAGGCCGACCACTTCCTGGCCTTCACCAGCATCGCCTGCACCCTCATTTGCTACCGCCGACTCGCCAAATGAGATGACGTCTAAGTATGAACCTTGCCGGGCGGACGTACGTTGGACTGCTTGGAGGGGAGATTCCCATCGCGGAGTTCGAGCTCGACCGTCTTCAGCGGTTCCGGCTGCGGGTCGGTCGACCGAGCTTTGTCCGTGATGCCTTCAATGACGTGGTGGCGTCCGCACTCGCGCGCGGGTTGGGCATCGTGATCGTCGTTGTTCGGGACGGTGAGAGCCGCTGTTCTGGGTCGGGTTCCGATCCGGCCTTCCTTCACCCGCTGCTGCTGAACGGCGGCTGTTCGCCTGAGGTTCCCCTGCCGGACCAGCGGAACTCCATCACTCCCGTCATGTGAGGACACGATGGACGACACCCCCGCGCCCGATCACCGGATCGGCATGAGCGACCCTGCCTGGTCCGGTGGGGGACGCCTCCCGGCTACAGCACGGGCAAGGCGGTGACCGAAGCACTGGTCGATGCCGGGGTGGCGGTCCAGGTCATGGCGAGCGGCCGACCGGTGTCCGCCACCTCTGGCGGCACGGCGCTGGGTGGCCCCCGGTCTTCGGTCCCCCCCCGGCTATCTGCGTGACCGATGCGACGGTGCTCATGCTGATCGTCTTGGGGACGTGGCTGTCGGAAGCCGCCCCGGATCTTGCCGGGGCGCTGACCGGGATGCGGACCGGGGCCGGGAGCGGGATGCGGGCGGAGACGGAGATGGAGATCGAGGGTGGCGCTGAGGCCGGGAGTGAGAAGGCCTGGGCTGTGGCTGTTGGTGAGCTGGGGTTTCGTGTCCTGTTCCTGGCTGGTCCGGTGACCGCGGTCGGCCTCGACGGGTTCGGCGGCTTCGAGAACAGCGACGCCTCCCTGGGTGGTGCGTGTCTGGGTGGGGTGGGGGAGTTGTGGGGTGGTGTTTTCCGGGTGGTTGATGGCCGGGGTTTGTTGGGTGGGTGGTTTTAGTCGTGGAGGATATTCGGATCAGTCCTGGGTTGGCTGCTTTTATGCGGGTTTGGCTTGGTGCGAGTGTGCCGAGGGGGAGTGAGGGTCGGGGGTTTGATAGCCGGTTGCCGTTTTTGGAGACGGCGAGGGGGCTTGAGGACTGGTC
>NZ_JBSFBQ010000114.1:0-7467 GCF_053593015.1 Streptomyces sp. NPDC002403
CCGCTGGTGTCGCAGGTCAGGCCACAGGCGTTGGGGTACTCCCAGTCGATGTCGATGCCGTCGAAGACATCGGCCCAGCGCGGGTCCTCCACCAGGTTGTAGCAGGATTCGGCGAAGGCGGCGGGGTTCTTCGCGGCCTCGCCGAAGCCGCCGGACCAGGTCCAGCCGCCGAACGACCAGATGACCTTCAGGTCCGGGTGCAGCTTCTTCAGCTTGCGCAGCTGATTGAAGTTGCCCCGCAGATCCTGGTCCCAGGTGTCCGCCACGCCGTCGACGGACTGGTCGGCGGTGTACGCCTTCTCGTAGTCGGCGTACGAGTCGCCGATCGCGCACTTGCCGCCGGTGACGTTGCCGAAGGCGTAGTTGATGTGCGTGAGCTTGTCGGCCGAGCCGGACGTCTCGATGTTCCTGACGTGGTAATTGCGGCCGTAGACACCCCAGTTGGTGAAGTATCCGACCACCTTGTCGCCGGCCGCCGTGGGGGTGGCGTCGGCGGAGGCGGGAGCCGCTGCCCGCGTGGTGGTGGGGGGAGTGCCGGCCGACGCCGTGCCCGCGACGCCCAGCAGGGTGGCGCCGAGGGCGGCGGTACAGGCGGCTGCGGCGAGCGCCCGGAACCGGGCGCGTGGACGATGCAGTCCGAACATCTTGTCTCCTCGTGGGGGAGGGAACTCGCTTGTGGGGGCTGGTGGTCGGCCGTCACGTGTACTTGGCATGAACGCGCTGAGGCCGTTCCGCTGGGAACCGTAGATGGACTAGACCAGTCGGGTCAATGGTTCGGACCAACTCCGGTGATCGTTCCGCCCGGTGCCGAGTCGCCCGGTGACCCCGTGACGGATATCGTCCGATCGGGCATACTCAAGCCGCCACAGCCGCTGGCCAGCAGCTCTCGTAATCCGAGGGGGCCGGCGTCGGCTGGACAGCAGTGCTTTCCGGGCGCCGCCCGGAAGCCCCCCGGCGGCGCCGCCCACACCCCTCGCGCGCGACCGTCGCAACGCCCGACAGGGAGGAGAGCGCCGTCATGACCGACCGTGCTTCGCACGTGGTGGAACGCCGTCTGCCCACCGAGGAGTCCAGGCAACTCGTCGCGCTCGTCCGCGACATCGCCCAGCGCGAGATCGCGCCCGGGGCGGCAGAGGAGGAGGAAGCGGGGCGGTTCCCGCGTGAGGTCTTCACGCTGCTCTCCGACTCCGGACTGCTGGGACTGCCCTACGACTCCGCGTACGGCGGTGGCGACCAGCCGTACGAGGTCTACCTCCAGGTCCTCGAAGAACTCGCGGCCGCCCGGCTCACCGTCGGGCTCGGCGTCAGCGTCCATTCCCTCGCCTGCCACGCGGTCGCCGGATACGGCACCAAGGAGCAGCGGGCCGAACACCTCCCGGCGATGCTGGGAGGCGGCCTGCTGGGCGCCTACTGCCTCTCCGAGCCCGCCGCGGGCTCCGATGCCGCCTCGCTCCGCACGAAGGCCGTACGCGACGGCGACGACTGGGTCGTCACCGGCACCAAGGCGTGGATCACCCACGGCGGCATCGCCGACTTCTACACGGTCCTGGCCCGCACCGGCGCCGAGGGCGCGCGCGGCATCACCGCGTTCCTGGTTCCCGGCGACGCCGAGGGGCTCGTCGCGGCCGCCCCGGAGAAGAAGATGGGCATGAAGGGCTCGCCCACCGCCCAGCTGAACTTCGACGGCGTACGGGTGTCCGACGCGCGCCGGATCGGAGAGGAGGGCCAGGGCTTCGCCATCGCCCTGTCCGCACTCGACTCCGGGCGTCTCGGCATCGCCGCCTGTGCGATCGGCGTCGCCCAGGCCGCCCTGAACGAGGCCGTCGGCTACGCCTCCGGACGGCAGCAGTTCGGCCGCCCCATCGCGGACTTCCAGGGCCTGCGCTTCATGCTCGCCGACATGGCCACCCAGATCGAGGCGGGCCGCGCGCTCTACCTGGAGGCCGCCCGGCTCCGCGACGAGGGCAAGCCCTTCTCGCGCCAGGCGGCCATGGCCAAGCTGTTCTGCACGGACACCGCCATGCGGGTCACCGTCGACGCCGTCCAGGTGCTCGGCGGATACGGCTACACCCTCGACTTCCCGGTCGAGCGGCTGATGCGCGAGGCCAAGGTGCTGCAGATCGTCGAGGGCACCAATCAGATTCAGCGGATGGTCATCGCGCGCCACCTCGCGGGTCCTGAGACGCGCTGACCCGCAGCGGCCGCTCGGACCACACGGGCGTCGCCATGATCCGGTTCCACTCCTGGTCATGGCGGCCCGGCAGGGTCCGGTCGGCGCTCTCCCAACGGTGCAGCAGCGCCCGGTAGATGGGCGGATCGGTGGAGTGCGGCAGCGGTCGCGGCGCCGAACGGGGAGTCGCGAGCCGGGGCACCGGCTGCGAACCGGGCTGCGGAACCGATTCTTCGGCGGTGGGAGCGGCGAGGCGGCGTCGGCCGGGACCGGCCGTTGAGTGCAGCAGGGTCATGCCTGGCCAACGGCGCCGGACGGGACCTGGTCACTGTCCGGCCGATTCGAGAGCCCGTTCGCCCCGTCCCCGGGCGGCAGGCGGTCCTTCATCGCGGGCACCACGCGGCCGGGCCGTCGTGGTGCGGGCGCAGACGGGCTGTGGGGCCCGGACCGGTGGGTCCGGGCCGGTCCCGCGCGGACGCGGGAGCGGCTGTCAGGCGGCGTCGCGCCGCATCCGAGGCACGCGCAGCGGGCGCGAGCCGGGGCCGCCGGCGTGCGAGAACGGCTGCATCCTCCAGTCGAGCCCCTGAGGGAGCGTCAACAGCAGGCCCGTCTCCTGCTCCTGGGCGTCGAGGGAATCGTCGGCGGGCCGCGACTGCGACGCCGCGCGGCCCGTACCGGCGCAGACGGTCAGCACGAACGGATTCCACGGCGTCGGGCACAGCGCGTGCTCCGGCAGCACCTCCTCGCCCGCCAGCAGCGCGATCGGCTGCGCGCAGTCCGGGCAGATCACCCGGTACATCTCGAAGGTGTCGTACGCGTCGGGAGCGGTGTCCTCGACGGGCGCGGCATCCTCGACGGGATCCGGTTCGGTACGTCCGGTGAGCTTCAGGCTCTGCATGGGAAATTCCCCCCTCAGGTGGGCCGACCAGGCGACAGGGCCTCGACCACAGCAAGCACTTCCCGTCGCGCAACGGCCGTAACCGCCAGGTGGCCCGCTACCCACCCGTAAACCTGTGGCATTCGTCACATGCCTGCCGCAGGTGCCCCTTCCGGAGCCCCTGCCGCTGTGCCTGGAGGGACCCGGGGCAATAGGTTGATCCGTATGGAGGAGCTGGACCGACAGATCGTGGAGTTGCTCGTCAAGGACGGGCGGATGAGCTACACCGACCTGGGCAAGGCCACGGGCCTGTCCACATCGGCCGTTCATCAGCGTGTCCGCAGGCTGGAGCAGCGCGGGGTGATCCGGGGCTACGCCGCGGTCGTCGACCCCGAGGCCGTCGGCCTGCCGCTCACCGCGTTCATCTCGGTGAAACCCTTCGACCCGAGCGCGCCGGACGACATCGCCGAGCGGCTCGCGGACGTCCCGGAGCTGGAGGCGTGCCACAGCGTCGCGGGCGACGAGAACTACATCCTCAAGGTCCGCGTCGCCACGCCGCTGGAGCTGGAGCACCTGCTCACCCGGATCCGCTCGCTCGCCGGTGTCTCCACCCGGACCACGGTCGTGCTGTCCACCCCGTACGAGGCCCGGCCGCCGCGGATCTGAGGGGGCCGGGGGCCGCGCGGCTCCCCGGAGGCGCGAGACTGGTCCCATGACCGAGAGCACCGCCCCCCAGAGCGAACACCGCACCGTGCTGCTGCGCGGTGGAGACGTCCACAGCCCCGCCGACCCCTTCGCCACCGCCATGGTGGTCGAACGCGGCCATGTCGCCTGGGTGGGCTCGGAAGGGGCCGCCGACGCCTTCGCGAGCGGCGTCGACGAAGTGATCGACCTCGACGGTGCGCTGGTCACCCCCGCCTTCACCGACGCCCATGTCCACACCACGTCGACCGGCCTGGCTCTCACCGGCCTCGACCTGTCCGGCGCCCGGACCCTCGACGAGGCGCTCGGCCTGCTGCGCGCGTACGTGGCCGCCCACCCCGGGGACCGGGTCGTGCTCGGCCACGGCTGGGACGCCACGCGCTGGCCGGAGCAGCGCCCCCCGTCCCGCGGTGAGCTGGACGCGGCGGCCGGCGGACGGCCGGTCTACCTGCCCCGGATCGACGTGCACTCCGCCGTCGTCACCACCGCCCTGCTCGACCTGGTCCCCGGCGTCACCGGGCTGATCGGTTATCACCCCGACGCCCCGCTGACCGGTGCCGCCCACCACGCGGTCCGCTCCGCGGCCCACGGCGCCGTCTCGCCGCGGCAGCGTGCCGACGCCCAGCGCGCCGCCCTGCGGCACGCCGCGTCGCTCGGTATCGGCACCGTCCACGAGTGCGGCGGCCCCGACATCTCCGACGAGGAGGACTTCGCCGCACTGCTGAAGCTCGCCGCCGCGGAGAGCGGACCGCGGGTCTTCGGCTACTGGGCCGAGCAGGTCGCGGACGAGAAGGACGCGCGCAGGATCAGGGAGCTCGGCGCCGTCGGAGCGGCCGGGGACCTCTTCGTGGACGGCTCGCTCGGCTCGCACACCGCCTGCCTGCACGAGCCGTACGCCGACGGCCCGGCCGGAAGTACGGGCACCGCCCACCTGGACGCGGCCAGAATCGCCGCCCATGTCGCCGCGTGCACCGAGGCGGGGCTGCAGGCCGGCTTCCACGCCATCGGGGACGCCGCGGTCTCCGCCGTGGTGGAAGGGGTCCGGACCGCCGCCGAGACGCTCGGCCTGCCCCGGATCCGGGGCGCCCGGCACCGGGTCGAGCACGCCGAGATGCTCACCCCCGAGACCGTCGCCGCCTTCGCGGAGCTGGGTCTGACCGCCTCCGTGCAGCCCGCCTTCGACGCGGCCTGGGGCGGCGAGGAGGGGATGTACGCACAGCGGCTCGGCGTCGAGCGGGCCAGGACCCTCAACCCGTACGCGGCGCTCCTGCGGGCCGGCGTGCCCCTGGCCTTCGGCTCCGACAGCCCGGTGACCCCGCTCGACCCGTGGGGCACCGTACGGGCCGCCGCCTTCCACCGCACGTCCGAACACCGGATCTCCGTACGGGCGGGCTTCACCGCCCACACCCGGGGCGGCTGGCGGGCCGTCGGCCGCGACGACGCGGGGATCCTGGTGCCCGGCGCCCCGGCCGACTACGCGGTCTGGCGCACCGCTGACCTGGTGGTCCAGGCTCCGGACGACCGGGTCGCCCGCTGGTCCACCGACCCCCGGTCGGGGACACCCGGCCTGCCCGATCTCACCCCCGGCACCGAGCTGCCGGTCTGTCTGAGGACCGTGGTCTTCGGACAAACTGTCTATGCGCGGCCGAACGAGTGACGTGCGGATATCGCGCATCGTCACCGATCGTGGTCCCCGCTCCGCCGCGACCTGCGGATCTTCGCTACTGACCAGGCAAGTTTCGTAAATATTGCAGGTCAGACGGCTATTGACAGAACGCGCCCACCGGCCGGTAGGTTCGGCGAGTCCACCACAGGACGTCCGACCGGTCGAAACTCCACGCAGTCGTCGAACGCCGCTGGGTCATGGGGTGGTGTGCCGCACCGGCGCACCACCACTGACAGCCAGGTTCAGCGTCCGCGCCTCGGGGGCGAGGGAAGGTTTCATCCGGACGGCGGTGCGACCCGGGTGGGGCCCGGACGTTCAGTAGACAACGGCTCTAGGTCGACCCGCAGCCAGCGGGTCCCAGGCCGGCCCGAAGGGCGCTGGGCCCCCATCCGTAGTTCCCGTCCGCGTGCGCACCCGGGTTTCTGTCCGCACTTCCGTCCTTCTGTCCCCGGCGCCGAACAGCCCCGTCCGACCGTGTCGGCGATGGGCCCCCGCCCGCTGGATATGGTGTGCACCTGCGTACGGACTTAAGGGGCAGTAAGTGAACGACGGCGGTCAGCGGCGGTACGGCCCGCTCGGCAGAATCCTGGTGATCATTCCGACCTACAACGAGGCCGAGAACATCAAGCCGATCGTCAGCCGGGTGCGCGCCGCTGTGCCGGACGCCGACATCCTGATCGCCGACGACAACAGCCCGGACGGCACCGGCAAGATCGCCGACGAGATCGCCTCCGGCGACAGCCAGGTCCAGGTGCTGCACCGCAAGGGCAAGGAAGGGCTCGGCGCCGCCTACCTCGCGGGCTTCCGCTGGGGTACCGAGCACGGCTACGGCGTGCTCGTGGAGATGGACGCCGACGGCTCCCACCAGCCCGAGGAACTGCCCAGGCTGCTCACCGCGCTCAAGGGCGCCGACCTGGTGCTCGGCTCCCGCTGGGTGCCGGGCGGGCGCGTGGTCAACTGGCCGAAGTCCCGAGAAATGATCTCCCGCGGCGGCAGCACCTACTCCCGGCTCCTCCTCGGGCTGCGGACCAGGGACGTCACCGGCGGCTACCGGGCCTTCCGCGCCGAGACCCTGGACGGCATCGGCCTCGACCAGGTCGCCTCGCAGGGCTACTGCTTCCAGGTCGACCTGGCCCGCCGGGCCGTCGAGGCCGGCTATCACGTCGTCGAGGTCCCGATCACCTTCGTCGACCGGGAGATCGGCGACTCGAAGATGAGTCGCGACATCCTGGTCGAGGCGCTCTGGCGGGTCACCTCCTGGGGCGTCAGCTCCCGTACGAACCGGGTCCTGGGCCGCAAGGCGCTCTGATCCGCAGCGCCCGCCGCCGACGGCGGCGGGCAGCGGGGCAGCCGCCCATGATCACCCCCTTGTGCCGTTCGGACGGCCGTACGGGCACACTGGGGACCATGACGACCGGCACACCGCCCCCGACCGCCCCCAAGCGCTCCCGCGCCCGTACCTTCGTCCCCCTAGCCATCGCCGCCTGGGCGGTGCTGGAGATCTGGCTGCTCACCGTCGTGGCCGACGCGGCGGGCGGATTCACCGTGCTGCTGCTCCTGGCGGCGGGCATCGTGCTCGGGGCCGCCGTGATGAAGCGGGCCGGCCGCCGGGCCTTCCGCAACCTCGCCGAGACCCTCCAGCAGATGCCGGGGCAGCCCGGTGCGGCCGCTGCCCCGCCGGCCACCGGCTCGGGCGGCAAGGGCAACGGCTTCCTGATGCTCGGCGGGCTGCTGCTGATGATCCCGGGCATCGTCTCGGACGCCGCGGGGCTCCTGCTGCTGGTGCCGCCGGTCCGCTCGTGGCTCGGCCGGTTCGCGGAGCGGTCGCTGGAGCGCCGGATGCGTGCCGCGAGCCCCGGCAGCCTCTCCGACGCCTTCCAGCAGGCCCGCATTCACCGGCCGGACGGAAAGGTCGTACAGGGCGAGGTCATCCGTGAGGAGGGCGCACAGCCCGGCGCACGCCCCGACGAGGGACCCCGGCCGCCGCTGACCCCCTGAGCGGGTGTGTTCACGATGGATGGATGGACCTTCAGCAGATGCGGTACGTCGTCG
>NZ_JBSFBQ010000115.1:0-7418 GCF_053593015.1 Streptomyces sp. NPDC002403
CTGCGCCGAGCTCGCAGGTCTTGAAGGAGCGCTGGGTGATCATTCGGTGTTGGTGTAGTCGAGGAATTCGGCGACGGCGGGGATCCCGCGGCGGCGGGCGAGTTTCTTTCGCAGGTCTTCCAGGGTGTGGGTGCCGCGGGCGGAGGTGACGCCTCCCATCTGGTCGACGGCGTCGTGGGCGGTGGCCACGGCGGCATCGACGTCTCCGAGACCGAGGTGGGCTTCGGCGAGCTGGGCGAGGTAGATCGCGTGGCCGCGGGGGAAGGCGTCGCCGTTGTATGCCTCCTGGTCGGTGTGGACGGTGGAGGCCTCCAGGAAGTGGGCGAGGGCCTGTTTGGGGTTGCCCAGGTTGAGGGCGGAGCTGCCGATGAGCTGGTGGGTCTCGCCGAGGTTGTAGCGGCACAAGCCTCCTGCGCAGTGCCCGCCTGCTGCGCATGGGCGGCGCACGTGTCGGCACGGCCGTGTGCATCCTGGACCGGGATGCGGGTGCTGCCACCCTGCTCGCCGGCCACCACATGGTCCTGCGCGCCCTGGTCCAAGACCCGGACGGTGCCCGGTGACCGCGCCCCGCGAAGCGGCGCTGTTCGACCTGGACGGGGTGCTCCTGCCGCCGCAGTGCGCTCCACCCTCGCGGCGGTTGCCACCTGCGCTCTCGGCCGCCGGGTGACGCCGGATGACCTTTCGCCCGCTGCCCTGCGCCGCCCCCGCTGCGAGGTCCTGGCGCTCCTGGACGTCGCCGATCCCGACGACGCCTGCGACCGGTGGTGGGACGGCGCGGCGTCAACCCTCCCCGTCGAACCGTTCCCCGGGATTCTCACCGGGCTGCTGGCCCTGCGCGCGCAGGGCACCGCCGTCGGCGTCGTCACGGTCCAGGACCCCGACCGACTGCGGTGGATGCTGCCACCAGCCCTAACCGACATGCTGGAGGTCGTCGTCACACGACAGGACGCGCCGCCCAAACCGGCCCCCGACGGGCTGCATCTCGCCCTGATCCGCCTCGACGTCCCCTCGCAGCGTGCGGTGTTCGTAGGGGACAGCCCCACCGACATGGCCTGGGGCTGGCACCCTCCCGCCGCCCTGCGCGCCGCCGGGGCCAGCCACCTCCTGCCAGAACCAGCCAGCATCGGACCGTCCCTGCTCAACCACCTGCCCCGAATCCACAGCGCGTGACCCACCCGCCGCACTACAGTGAAGGGGCGCCCCACGGGCGCCCCTTCCACACTCCTGCACCCAGAGGACACAGGCGAATGCGCGTGATGCCGCGACGAGCGGCCGGCGCCGAGCCGGAGCACTGAGAACGCGGACCCCCGCCCCCTCAGCCCCGACCCCGGTCCGGCCCGGCGCGCACCCCCGTCACCCCGTCGCCACCCCCTGGACCTCTGAGAGCTGCCCCGATGCCTGTACCGCCCACCAGCGGCCGTCTGCAATAGACCGACGTCCCCACAGCGCTGCGCGCCCGCCTCGAAGAGGCCCTCGGCGCACCCGTCACCGATACCGTCACCCCCGGCGGCGGCTTCGGCCACCAGCTGGCCGCCGCCCTGCGTCTGGCCGACGGGCGACGGGCCTTCGTCAAGGCAGCCCCCGATACTGACCCGCTCACCGCCGCCAACGTCCACGAAGCCGCCGTCCTGGACACACTGCCTGACGGCGCACCGGCCCCGAAACTGCTGGGCATCCACCACGCCGCCGGATGGACAGCCGTCGTCATCGCCCACCTCGACGGCCCGCACCCCGATCTCTCCCCCGCCTCCGACGACGCCGGGCAGACATGGGCACTGCTGGACAAGCTCACCTCCAGCCCCGCCCCGGCACCGTACGCCGCGGCGGTCAGCACCACACCGTCCACCACGGCGGCCCTGCACGGCTGGGACGAACTTCTCCGCGATCCGCCGGCAGACCTCTCCCCCGCCGCCCGTGACCGCCTGCCGCAGCTCGCCGAACAGGAAGCCGCCTGGCCCGCCCTCGCCCACGGCAACCGCATCGTCCACGGAGACCTGCGGGCCGACAACATGGTCCGCGACCACCACCTCGGCGTGACCTTCGTGGACTGGGCACACGCCACCACCGGCCCGGCCTGCATCGACGCCGCTTCCCTCGCCCCGCAACTCGTCCTCGCCGGACACACGCCCGCAGACATCGCCCGCCTCCTGCGCGACCACCCCGCCACCGCCACCAACCCCCACACCACCACCGCGTTCCTCACCGCACTCACCGGTCACTGGCACCGCAACGCCCGTAAACCCGCACCCCCCGGAGCCCCCGGACTGCGCGCCTACCAGCACCGCGCCGCCGCCGGCCTCGCACTCCTCAACTACCGCCTGAGCTGAAACCACAGCAGCTCCCCTTCGTGCCGGTGCCCCCGGGCCACCGGCACGAAGGGGGCGACAGCCGCTGTACCGGGGCCAGGGAAGTACCGCAAGGCGGTCAAGCACACGTCCTCCGCGCGCGGCGCAAAGAACGGAGCAGGTCCTGGGCGTCGCCACCGGCAAATCAACCTGAGACGACCTCAGCAGAGCCGGAGCCACCGAAACCGTCCTGGACCTCCAACACCTCGACGTACTCCGCGGCATGCTCACTTGACCCAAGTACCCACCCAGCTACCTCTTCGGATTCCGGTCTGGCCGGTCGCACGTACGATCCCGGAATGACGACCCGCCGCCAGCCCTTGGGACCTGGCCCCACTGCACACAACCCCTGCGACCGCGGCGTGGGAGACGACCATCCTGGACCGGCAGCCCTCCGCGTCCACGCGACGGACGCCGATCTCGACGTGGGCACGCTGTATCGGCCCAACGCCGACACCCTCGCCGATATGCGTGCCCGAGGCGTGCTCGGTTGGCAACCGTCCGCAGCAGACGACGCCACCTCTCGTCCGTACGGCCACGGCGCAACGACCCAACAGGGGGACTGACCGGGCATCCGGCTGGCCGCAGGCGGAGTACCTCGTCCCTGCGTCGACTTCTGCATTACGGAGCACTGGAGAACCTGTCCTGTGAGCTCGACGGGCCCCTATCCATCCCATGGGCCGTGAGGTGCTGCGCGCCCTGGTCTCCCTGCACGGCCGCGCCAACCCGGAACTGGAGCGACTGTCGCGTCTTTCCGGGATCCGTCTTTGACCCTGCTGTAAAGCGCCGCCTTCGGCAGCGCCTCGTATGGGTGATGACATGGTGTACTGACCGCACCTTCGCGGGGCGGGGCCGTTGACCTTGGCATGCGAATGATCATGTGTGTGGCTGTTGGAGCAGTGCTGCTCGCCTCGGTGTCGGCGAACGCGCAGGCTGCCAGAAGCGGCGATGTCATCAGGACTCACCGGTGCACCCAGAGCAGGGACTACTGCATCGTCGTCGGGTACACCAAGACCTCACCCCGCAGGGTTCCGCTAATCATTGCCCACAAGGTGTCGGGTGTGAAGGGCCGGGCCTACTGGGCCCGGTGGTCGTACCAGAAGCCTGGGGGCAGCACGAAGTCCAGCGGTTGGAAGAGGGCCAGCTGGGCCGGTGACAACGGCAGAGCTCCTGGAGTCGCGGTCGAAACTCTGTGGGGGCATGGCGAACGGGCCGACGGGCCGCAGCTTCCCAAAGGGACGCTGCTGTGTACGCAGTTCAAGGGATCGAAGCAGAAGGCATGCTGGCGGCTCGGCTGACATGCCACCTTGTCTCCGGCGTAGCCGCGCCCCGGGACCGTCCCCCCCCGTTACCGTCTTTGTGGCTCCGCAATGGGGCTACCGGCCTTCGGGTCCGGCATGACTTCCCCCTTTGTTGCGGTTGATGATCCGGGGGGTGGTGTCACCGGGCCCGGAGGCATCGACGGACCGCTGATGAGGGGCTTGAGTACCGGCTTACCCGGGCCGGAAGAGCTCTCCGTAACGTGGGTGTGGCAGCTCGATGCCGAGGCAAGGCCGGACGAAAGCGTGATGGAGGGGCCTGCACGTGATCGACATCGGCGACATCGACGTCTTCCTCGGCCTGGACGTCGGCAAGAGCGAACACCACGCCACCGCCGTCACCCCGGCGGGCAAGAAGGCCTTCGACAAGCGGCTGCCCAACACCGAACCCAAGCTCCGCGAACTGTTCGCGAAACTCCAGGCCAAGCACGGAACGGTGCTGGTCGTCGTCGACCAGCCGGCCTCGATCGGTGCCCTGCCGCTGGCCGTGGCCCGGGACATGGGCTGCCCCGTGGCCTACCTTCCGGGGCTGACGATGCGGCGGATCGCCGATCTCTACCCGGGCGAGGCGAAGACGGACGCGAAGGACGCGTTCATCATCGCGGATGCGGCCCGCGCGATGCCGCACACGCTGCGGGCGATCGACGGCGAGGACGAGACGATCGCCGAGCTGGAGAGGAAGCCTGACACCCTGCTCCCACCATTTACGGCAAATGCCGGGAGCTGATACCGAAGCGGCCTCCCCAATAGCAGGACTGTAGGAGTTCCAGGTGGATGACGTACGTGGCGCGGAGAATGCAGCCCAGGAGCCTCCTGCCCCCAGGTTCCAGACGGACAGCGCAGGATGGGTATCACTGCACGGCACCGTGGAATGGTGGCGCAGCCAGATCAAATCCGATACCTGGCCAACCATTGCCGCGTAGATGGTGGGGGAAGGCGAAGCCGCGCTCCGGCCGGACACCTGTCGGCATATCGGCGCGACCACCGGCCGGCCGTGCAGGGTCGATACGCGCTTCGAGCCCTGCCCTCACCACGGCCCCGGCAACGAGAAGAACCGCTGCGGAACTTCCACGACCCAAAAGCGCGTCGTGCCGGTGGAACCTTGTCCTGAACGGGCCGTGCCGAATCACCCGGAGACATACGAGCGAATCCTTGAGAACCAGAGGGCGCAGGAGGCAGAGCTTCGTAGGTGCCAGGAGGCGCCTTCGACACCGTGCCCTTGTTCAGCCCGACCGCCTCGACGATGTCCTTCTGGCGCATGGGACGGCCGGCGGCGGTCACAGTGCCCAGAATTCTGTCGGCTGCACCGGGAACAGATACCGAGGCCGGGACAACAGTCGCCGCCACGCTTCCGGCAGCCTTGCCTGCCGTTTCAGGCTTCGGGATAGGGGCGGAAGCCTACGCGCGGGCCCTCGGTACATGAGGCTCGGCGTGGTGCTCCACGCGCCAGCGGTCAACCGTGTCTCTCCGGATGCCGGTCAACCGATGTACCGCGGACGCGGGAACACCAGCGCCCGCCCCAGCCGTGACGTACTCCCTGATCTGCCGCGCCGTCTCCCGTTCGGCTTCTTGCTGCTGCCGACGGATGGAACCGAACGCGCCGAGCACTGCCTCATGAGTGTCTGCGGTCATGGGCGAACGGTATCCGGACGTACCACGTCCACGCTCGCATCGTCGTCAAGGTCGAGAATCCGCTGGGCCTCGCGCTGGGGGGGGCGTCGTCGCGTGTATCCCATTTCCGCAGTTCACCCCCCGTTGTCAGACATGCCCCGTAACGTTGTTTGTCCTACTCGTGGCGGCTGCGGGGAGTACCTCAGTGGACGGCGATCTCGAGCGTGACAGCGACGAAGAACTCTTCCGGAACCCTGTTCACTACGAACCGGATGACTGCGGCCTCGACCTGGAACGGGCCGACCTCGGCGTCCCGCAGGGCGAAGACCTTCTGAAGAAGCTCCTGCGTATGCGAAAACGCGTCCCTGTCGAGCAGCGCGGACTCATCTGCCCCGACTGCCGCGACATCCGGCACCGGCGCGTCCCCATGTATCTCGTCCAACGTGATGGCGTGTGGCTTGCCTCCCATTACCGCAAACCCGGGGACAAGCCCATCAGCCACGAGTCCGACGAGCATCTCGCCCGCAAGGAACGCGTCGCGAAAGACTCCGAGGACCACGGCTTCCCGGCCGACATCGAGTCGCCGGCCGCCGACGGGCACGCGCGCCTCGATGTGCGCATCAACGGGGCCAACGGCATCGTCCTCGGGTACGAGCCGCAACTGAGCGCCCAGACCGCTCGCGGAATGCGTGCGCGAGAAGGGTTCCGGCGCCGCGGCGGCATCCAGTCCGTCTGGGACTTCGCCGACCCGGATCACACAGGAATCGGCACTGTCCCTTACGTCCGCACGCCCAACCTGCCGGCCTCTGTCATCCGCGTGCAGAAGAACCCCATCGCAATCCGGGACGGCAACTTCGTCCTGGAGGAGGGCCACTGCAGTCAGAGCGGAGCGCTCGACCGTTGCCCGGAGAAGCCCTACGACCCGGAAAATCCCACCGCCACTGGGTACTGCGGGGGCTGGCACCGAATCCTCGTCCCTGCTCATCAGTCGAGTGCCTTCGATGGCGACGGCGCCCTGACCCTCACCCAGTTCATCGTGGAAGCTGCGGCCGGCGAGCGGATCCCATTCCAGCGGGGCGGCCGCCACGGGTGGCTTCCCGCGCAGCAGTGGCAGCGGTACCTCGAGGCGAACGGCCCGGACCGGGACGACAAGGAACGCGAGACATCGGTACGGCAGGGGGATCGGCGCGACAAGTGCACTGAGGACCGCCCGGCTTCTGAGGTGCGGGCCGAACCGAGGCAGAAGCGTGAAAGCCGCACGATCATTCTGGAAACCCGAACCCAGGAAGCAGCCGCAGGCGGACAGGCGTGCCAGCCCCAGGTTCCCCTGGTCCCGCCTCAGCGGGCCGTCGACTGGAGCGACCGGAAGCACTGGGACGCGGTCCGGCTTCCCTGCCGGTACTGCGGTGCCGCAACGAACATGCGCGACCTTCAGCAGCGCCCCTCCTGCAAGGTCTGCCACGAGGAACACCAGCCAGCGTGAGAACCAGCACGTCCCCTACCCGGTTCTACCTGGCTCCCGACTGGGACCACTTTAACGAGCAAGGCGTACACATCACGCGCGGCAGCTGACGTCCTATGCCAGGGCAACCCGGCCGGTGTCGGTAGCGACGACCAGGTCGGGCCGCTCTCCGTTCGCCGCCCAGTACGGCACCCCGAGCGGGTCGACGTGTACTGCAGCAACCCGCCGTTCCGACGTTTCATCGTCTGCCAGGCCAGCCAGTGCTTGACTGGTCTGGCAGGTGGGACATTCAGGGAATCCTTAGGAGATCGTCTTGCCAACTGACCTCAGCCCCACCCGGCTTCCTGAGCTGCGGATCGATCTCGCCGAGAAGGTTTACAGCTTCAAGAAGTGATTCAGCAAGACACTGGTGTGCAGTTTGTTCGGCGCCGGCCCGCTGAACCTTGCGGCCACCACCATGCGTGGTGGCCGACGAGTGTGTGGCCGATACCCTAAGCCATCGGGACAGAGCTGGACGGAAGGAGCTACCAGGATGACGAGCGCGCCCGACTACGGCCACGGCATCGACTCCGAGCGCGCCCTCAAATACGCCGTTCAGCACATCCGCGGGGACCGCGTCCAGATCATCGAGGGGATCATCGAGCCCGTGTCACCGACCTGGGACCACGAACGGGCTGCCCG
>NZ_JBSFBQ010000116.1:0-7406 GCF_053593015.1 Streptomyces sp. NPDC002403
GGGGAGTGCGCACTCCCGGGGCCCCGCGCGTGTGCCGTCGTTCTCAGGACAGCCGCTTGACCGCCGCCGCCACCCGCTCGTCCGTGGCCGTGAACGCCACCCGTACGAAGCGGTCGCCGGCCGGTCCGTAGAAGTCGCCCGGCGCCACCAGGATGCCCAGCTCCGCCAGGTGCGCCACGGTCTCCCAGCACGGCTCGTCGCGCGTCGCCCACAGGTACAGGCTCGCCTCGCTGTGCTCGATGCGGAAGCCGTGCGCCTCCAGCGCGGTGCGCAGGGCCGCGCGCCGCTCCGCGTACCGGGCCCGCTGCTCGGCGACGTGCTCGTCGTCGCCGAGCGCCGCGACCGTCGCCGCCTGGACGGGGGCCGGCGTCATCATGCCGCCGTGCTTGCGGATCAGCAGCAGCTCGCTCAGCACCGCCGCGTCGCCCGCGATGAAGGCCGCGCGGTATCCGGCCAGGTTGGAGCGCTTGGAGAGCGAGTGGACGGCGACGATGCCCTCGTACGTACCGCCGCAGACGTCCGGATGCAGTACGGAGACGGGTTCGGCCTCCCAGCCCAGCTCCAGGTAGCACTCGTCGCTGAAGACCAGCACGTCGTGCTCGCGCGCCCAGGCGACGATCCGGATCAGTTCGTCCTTGGACAGGACACGGCCGGTCGGGTTGGACGGCGAGTTGAGCCAGAGCAGCTTCAGCCCGGCCGGGTCCAGCTCCGTCGGGTCGTCGTAGACGACGGGCTCGGCGCCGCAGAGCCGGGCGCCCACCTCGTACGTCGGGTAGGCGAGGCGCGGGTACGCCACCTTGTCGCCCGCGCCGAGACCGAGCTGCGTCGGCAGCCAGGCCACCAGCTCCTTGGACCCCACGACCGGCAGGACGTTCTCGTGCGTCACCCCGACCGCGCCGAGCCGCCGCTCCACCCAGCCGGTGATCGCGTCACGCATCTCGGCAGTCCCCCACACCGTCGGATAGCCGGGGCTGTCCGCCGCGGCGACAAGCGCCCGCTGGATCAGCCCGGGCACCGGGTCGACGGGCGTACCGACGGACAGGTCCACGATGCCGTCCGGGTGGGCCGCGGCCGTCGACTTGTAGGGCGCGAGCTTGTCCCAGGGGAAGACCGGGAGACGGGAGGAGACTGCGGACACGGATCTCTGCTTTCTCGTACGGGGGTCACGCGGGACACACACGGGGTCACGAGGGTCTCGGACCGCTCGTCACCCGGGCGCGAAAACGCCTCGGTCCCGCACGGTGACGAGCCGTACGGGACCGGGGCGGCGCACGTGCTGGCCGCTGACTACTGGTTCTGCGGCGGCAGCGCGGCGATGAACGTGTGGTCGCGCTCGATCAGGCCCAGCTTGGAGGCACCACCGGGCGACCCGAGGTCGTCGAAGAACTCGACGTTCGCCTTGTAGTAGTCCTTCCACTCCTCCGGGGTGTCGTCCTCGTAGAAGATGGCCTCGACCGGGCACACCGGCTCACAGGCTCCGCAGTCGACGCATTCGTCCGGGTGGATGTACAAGGACCGCTGGCCCTCGTAGATGCAGTCGACGGGGCACTCTTCGATGCAGGCCTTGTCCTTTACGTCGACACAAGGCTGCGCGATGACGTAGGTCACGCTGTCGTTCCTCCTCGGTAGGGCGTTGGCTCTCGCGCGGGAGCGCGGCGTCGTCGATGCCCGCCCCTAGTATCTCCGTTCCGGGGCACGAACCGAACAGGAGGGGCGTACAGAGCTGTGGAATTCACCATCGGCGGACAGCTCAGGGTCCGAATCACACCGGCTGACGTGGGCAAACGGGTATCAGTCCGGCGTGTGTGCGAGACGGCCCCACAAGGAGCGACGTTTGCCGACACGGTAGGGGTTCTCACATCGTGGGACGACGGTGTGCTCTCGATCACACCTAAGAGCGGTGAATCCGTCCGCATCCCGGAGTCGGTTCTGGTGGCGGGCAAGGTGGTGCCCGCGGCTCCGGCCCGGCGGCGCGGTCCGGCGGCCTCCTTCGAGGAGCTCGCGCCCGTCTGCGCCCGCGCCTGGCAGCCGGTGGAGAGCGAAGCGCTGGGCGACTGGCGGCTGCGCGCGGCGCGGGGGTTCACCCGGCGCGCCAACTCCGTGCTGCCGCTCGGCGATCCGGGCGTCCCGCTCGACGAGGCGCTCGGGCACGTCCGGCGGTGGTACGGGGAACGGGACCTGCCCGCGTACATCCAGACCGCGACCGGCGCCGAGGGCACCCAGGAGCTGCTCTGCGCGGAGCTGGAGGAGCGCGGATGGAGCCGCGAGGTGACGGCTCAGGTGCGCACCGCCGGGCTCGCCCCGATCGGCGATCTGGACGCGGACGTGTCCCGGGTGCGGCTGAGCCGGGATCTCGACGAGAAGTGGCTCTCCCGCTACCAGCGCTTCGAGACCCAGGGCCCGCACGTCCTGGCGGTGCTGCGCGGCGGCCCCTCGGTGTGGTTCGCCTCGGTGCCCGGCGACAGCGAGGACGCGGCGCCCGCCGCGATCGGGCGGTGCGTGGTGGACGGGCGGTGGGCCGGCTTCATGGCCGTCGAGGTCGATCCCGCGCACCGGCGCCGGGGGCTCGCCTCCGCCGTGATGACCGCGCTCGCCCGCAAGGCCCTGGAGGAGGGCGCATCGGCGGCGTGGCTCCAGGTGGAGACGGACAACGAGGGGGCGCGGGCGCTGTACGAGGGCATGGGGTTCTCGGTCCATCACCTGTACCACCACTTCCGGTCGGCGTGACGGGACGGATGGGCCCGATGAACCCTGAACCCGCCGAGCGCCCGGACCGGGACGAGCTGTGCCGGCGGTTCGCCGAGGAGGCGCGCGCCGAGCGGCCGGACCTCGCGCTGCTCTGCCTGCTGGTGGGCGCGGTGGCCGATCCGGAGCTGGACGCGCACGGGATCGATGCGGCGCAGATCGAGCTGGACGAGCTGGCGGGCCGGCTTCCGTACGGCATCCGGGGCGGCCGGGCCTGGGCCTCGGCGCTGGCGGAACTGCTGGGTGAGCGGTGCGGCTTCGCGGGTTCGTCGGCGGACTACCAGCGGCTGGAGTCCTCGCTGCTGCACGAGGTGCTGCGCAGGCGGCGCGGGCTGCCGATCCTGCTGTCCGTGGTGTGGATCGAGGTCGCGCGGCGGGCGGGCGCCCCGGTGTACGGGGTGGCGCTGCCCGGCCATTTCGTCGTCGGCTTCGGCGATCCGGCCGAGCGGGTGCTGGCCGACCCCTTCGACGGGGGCCGGCCGATGACCGGGCAGGACGCCGAGCTGCTGGTGGCCGGGGCCACCGGGGAACCGCTGGAGGAGTCGATGCTGGCGCCCGCGCGGCCGCTGGAGATCGTGCTGCGGATCCTGAACAACATCAGGGCGTGGGCGGCGACCCGCCCCGAGCACACCGATGTGGCGCTGTGGGCGGTGGACCTGTCGCTGCTGCTTCCCTCGCATCCCGCCAGGCTCCGTTACGAGCGCGCGCAGCTGCTCGTCCAGAGCGGGCAGTTCCTGCGCGGGGCGGCGGAGATGGAGGAGTACGCGGACGTGGTCGACCGGGTCGAGCCCGCGGCGGCGGAGGCGATCCGGCACCGGGCCAGGGCGGCCCGGTCGTTGCTGAACTGAGCACCGCGCCCGGGGTCACCGCCCGTCCCCGCCCGAGGCGATCCTGCGCACCGTACGCAGCAGGTACTCCTTGCGGTTGAGCGGATCGCGGTCGGTGCGCGGCCGGTCCGGGGGCGTACCGGCGACCGCGCGGTAGCTGTCGAAGGCGGACTCCAGGACCCCCTCGCCGCGCGTCAGGGCCGGCAGCTGCTGCTGGAGCTCGTGGACGCGGGCCGCCGGGATCCCGCCCTCCAGTACGTACACGGAACCGTGCAGGGCCGGTGTCCCGGGGACGGCGCGCAGCTGTGCGAGTACGGGCAGGACCGGGCCGAGCAGGTCCGCGGGGAGTTCCAGGCGGAATCGGTGGATCGGCTCGTGCACGGTGGTGCCGGCCTGCTGCAGCGCGCTCATCAGGACCAGCGGGGTCAGATTGCGGAAGTCGCCCGCGGTGCTCGACATGCTCTTGTCGAAAACGGCGTGGGAATGGCTCTGGCGGGGCCAGTAGCCGGAATGCGTCATGGTGACCACGCAGTCGGTGACCTGCCAGCCGTGAATTCCCTGCCGCAGGGTTTCCGTCACGGTCTCCTCCACCGCCCGCATCAGGGAAAAGGGCATCGATCCGAGCTCCACCTCGAGGCGGTAGGCGATTCCGCTGCCGACCGGGGCGGGGTCGACCCTGAGGCCGACGGTCGCCAGAAAGGGATTCCCGTTCTGATCGATGATCTCGTACGCCGCTCCGCTGCCGTTCGGCCGTTCCAGGCAAATGGTCGTGGTCTCGCGGAAGGTGACACCGATTCCGAATTCATCGGCCAGCGTCGCCTGGATGACTTCCTTCTGCACTTCGCCGTAGAGCGAGACGGAGACCTCCTTCCGGACGTCGTCCTGACGCAGATTGATCAGTGGGTCCTGCTCGGCGAGTTGCGCGAGCGCGAAGTGCAGCTCGCCCCGGCTCGCCGGGGCGCGGGGCACCACGACCGACTCCAGCGTCGGCGGAGCGAACGACCGGTCCGGTGCGGCCCGGTCCGGCTCGCCGACCGGATCACCGACCCGGATGCCGTCGAGCCCCCGGAGCTTCGCGATCCGGCCCGCGCGGACCTCCGCCCCGCGCACGGCCGAGCCGTGGTCGAAGACGCTGATCCCGGTCACCTTGCCCTCGGCGCGCCCGTCGCCCCGGCCGAACGGCAGCCGGTCACGGATGCGCAGCGTGCCCGAGAACATCCGGACGTACGCCGTCCTCTCGCCGCCCGGTCCGCGCTCCACCTTGAAGACCGTGCCCGAGACCGGCCCGCCGGGATCGCCCCCGCCGGCGGGCAGCAGCTCCCGGACCCCGCCGATCAGGGCGTCCACCCCGGCGCCGGTGATCGCCGAGCCGAAGTACACCGGATGCACCAGCGCCCGACCGGTCTGCGCCGCCAGCTCCTCGCGCAGCCTGCCGTACGGGAGGGGCGCGGCGTTCTCGACGTACGCGTCCAGAAGGGCGTCGTCGTGGTCGGCGAGCAGTTCGGTCAGCCGGTCCGTGAAGCCGGCGTCGGCGTCGGTGTACGCCGTGCAGCGGGCGTCCCGGCCGCCCGGCCGGTGGACCGAACCCATGGCGACCACGGCCGGAGTCAACTTCTCGGCGATGCTCCGCAGCACGGCCTCGCCCCGCGCGCCGCCGCGGTCGACCTTGTTCACGAAGACGAGCGTCGGAATGCGCAGGCGCCGCAGCGTTCGCATCAGCACGCGGGTCTGTGCCTGTACGCCCTCCACCGCGGAAATGACCAGGACGGCGCCGTCGAGCACACTCAGCACCCGCTCCACCTCGGCGATGAAATCCGGGTGGCCGGGGGTGTCGATCAGATTGACGGTGGTGTCGTCGACGGCGAACGAGACGACGGCGGACTTGATCGTGATCCCGCGCTGCCGTTCGAGTGCCAGGGAATCGGTCTGGGTGCTGCCGTCGTCGACGCTGCCGATCTCGTCGATGACACCGGCGGTGTGGAGCAGCCGCTCGGTCAGGCTCGTCTTACCGGCGTCGACATGCGCCAGGATTCCCAGATTCAGCGTGTGCACGAAACTCCATGTCCTCAAGATCGGTGGCAATTCCCGCCTGAATGAACATGAGAGTTCCTCGCATGACCCGCTCCTTTGTCGGTCGACTTCAGCGGGGAGTACAGCAGAGGGGCAAACCGTCCGGCAACCGATTTAGCGGCCGCTGCGCCCCGCACACCTCGGCACTCGAAAGCAAGCAGGTCCGGGGGCGGCGCGTCGCCGGATCACACACGCCGCCGGTCCTGGTCCGGGGGCACCCGCGCGGGGAATCCGGCAGGCCGAAGGGCTTTCCCCGCCCGGCCGGCACACCGGGCGACCTCCGCCAAGTCCCCTCGCTCCACCCTCGGTTCAGCTGACCCGAGGGGCCGTCACGAGGTGCGCGAAGACCACCCGGCCGCACGAAGGGGGGAGGCAAACGAGTGGGGCCGCGCCGCCCAAACCTCGCACGTCACCGTGTGCAGTCCAACGGGTGATTATCGGCCCCACTCCACCCGAAGAGCCCACGGCGTAGCTCCAATGCTGCACTCCCCGATGGCGCGGATCCGCATTCCGGCTGACGGTGGATCACGTCGCCACTGCGCCACATTGAGTCGACACCCAGTCACTCTTCGCAGTTGCGGCGGAAGGAATGTGTTCAGATGCGCTCTGCCCGCACACTGTTCGCTTCGGCCGCTGTCACAGCGGTCCTCGCCATCACCGGCCCGTCCGCCTACGCCATGGTCACGTCGGGCGACTCGGGCCACGACAACGGTTACTCGTCCTCGCGCGGCGACGACTACGGAAAGTCCGACCGCGGTGGAGACCGCGGCGGCGACGAAGGCGGTCGCGGTGGAGACCGCGGCGGCGACGAAGGCGGCCGTGGCGGCGACCGCGGCGGCGACGAAGGCGGTCGCGGTGGCGACCGCGGCGGCCGCGGCGACCACGGCCGCCCGTACGGCGGCGTCCACACCGGCGGCGGATTCATGGCGGCCGTGATCACCAGCGACGAGGGCGGTCGCGGTGGCGACGAAGGCGGTCGCGGTGGCGACGAAGGCGGTCGCGGTGGCGACGAAGGCGGTCGCGGTGGCGACCGCGGCGGAGACCGCGGTGGCTACGGCGACCGTGGCGACGACCGCGGTGGCCGCGGTGACCGCCCGCGTGGCGGTGTCCACACCGGCGGCGGATTCATGGCGGCCGTGATCACCAGCGACGAGGGCGGCCGTGGCGGCGACGAAGGCGGCCGTGGCGGCGACGAAGGCGGCCGCGGTGGCGACGAAGGCGGCCGTGGCGGCGACGAAGGCGGCCGCGGTGGCGACCGTGGCGGCGACGAGGGCGGTCGCGGTGGCGACCGCGGTGGCCGCGGCGACCACGGCCGCCCGTACGGCGGCGTCCACGCCGGTGGCGGCTTCATGGCTTCCGTGATCACCAGCGACGAGGGCGGCCGTGGTGGAGACCGCGGCGGCGACGAGGGCGGTCGCGGCGGCGACGAGGGCGGCCGTGGCGGCGACGAAGGCGGTCGCGGTGGCGACGAAGGCGGCCGTGGCGGCGACGAAGGCGGCCGCGGTGGCGACGAAGGCGGCCGTGGCGGCGACGAAGGCGGCCGTGGCGGCGACGAAGGCGGCCGTGGCGGCGACCGGCCCCGTGGTGGTGTGCACGCCGGTGGTGGCGGCATGGCGATGACCGGTGGCGGTCTGGCCGCCGGCTCGGCCCTGCTGCTGGGCGGCGTCGGCGTCGGCGCGTACAAGCTGCGCCGCCGCCAGTCGACGGGTGACGCGATGGCCTGACCGGGCCAGATCCAGCCGGTCGTCACGTTGTCGCGGCCGC
>NZ_JBSFBQ010000117.1:0-7320 GCF_053593015.1 Streptomyces sp. NPDC002403
GGCAAGGCGTATACCGCGGTATACGCCTTGCCTCCAACGAACTGGCCTCTCCTGGGTGCGATCTGTGCTCCGAGAAACGCGGTTCGAGACAGTTCTCGGTCTTCCGGTGCCGAGGAGCGCCTGCGATGCCGGTTGAGGTCGGCTCTATGGTTGCACGGTGGGGGAGTCCGGGCGTGGTGGGGCATGGTTCAGGTAGCGGGGGGGCAGGCGACGTTGAAGGCCCATCGGACGGGCTGGTCCGCCCCGCGGTAGCTGGCCCGGTTCGGATGTTCGCGAGTGACAGGGGGTCTCGGCGTCAGTTCCTTGCGAGCCATTACGGCGTCGGCGAACGCAATCTCGGTTCGCGAAGCTTGGCGTGGGTCTGTCGCTCTATCGCTGTCACGGCGGCGATGGTGCTGTGGGTCTTTAGTGGATCGCGGACAGTGCGGCACAGTGCCAGGGGCAGCTGTGCCGCGCGTCTTCACTGGTGCTTCGGGAGAGAGCTGCGGAGGGAAGGCGGATCAGTGGGTTGGGACGTTGCTGATTCGGCTGATTGGTAAAGCACGGTCGCACGGTCGGCTTGGGTGCCGAGTCTGTCGTTGATCTGCTTGGCACTGGGCGGGGGATTCGAGGCGAGGTTCGAGGGCACAGCGCTCGCCGTCGTAGTGGAGGGGCTCGATGAGGCCGATGTCCTGCGGGCCTTGCTCGGCTCATCTCTTCGGTACTTCGTCGCCTTCGTCGCCTTCGTCGCCTTCGTCGCCGGGTTGCCTGCCGAGTTCGCCCTCGGCTCCTGCGCACGTCCCTACGGCACCCCATGCCTGTATCAAACGCCCTTGAGGACATGGTCAAGTGCTGCCCGGCCTCCAGGTCCCCAGTTCGGCTTGCCACCGGGAAGGCCCCGATCTCCGTTCTGCCCCATGAGCATCAGGAAGAGGCTCTTCATAGCGCCAGCCCGCGGGCGCGCCGGATCGCCGCCTCGACTGCATGCGCGTATGTGTCGAAGAACCGTGGGGCGCCCGCGGGTAGCAGCACCCATGCGGCGGCAAGGTCCCACGCTGGATCGCCGGCGACCATGCAACCGAAGTCGACGATGCCCGGGAGTGTTCCGTCCGAGACGACGACGTTCGCGGGATGGAGGTCGCCGTGCACCCACACCGGCGGGCCCTCCCACGCGTGGGCCGCAACGGCGTCGCTCCAGACGGCCCGGACGTCGGTACCAGAAGAGGCAGGTGCGGGGCCAGCATGGGTAGCCACCGCCGCTTGTTGAGCTGGAACTCCGGGGCGGAGTCCGTGCGCGGCATGCGCACGACAAGCTCGTCCCCCGGGCGCCACATCTGGTTGCCCCAGCCGCCCCACCCCGCGGATGGCAAGCTCCTCAAGGTCTGGATGCCGCTTCTGCAGCAGGTCGCGGACCAGGTCTGCGGTGATCTCGGTGTCGGCCATGCGAAGTCACAGTACTGAGGCGGCAAGCAGAGCCGCTCTCGCTCTCCGGATCATCTCGCTGAGATTCCTCTGGCATCACCAATTTCGGCTTCAGAGGGCTGCAGATCAGAGATTTCGGGACGGTACGGCTCAGAGTTCAGATTTCCATGCTTGATGCGGATGTCTTCCAGGAGGTCGAACCCGACGATGTCCTGGAAGAAGGCAATGGCCTCGTAGTCACGCACGACAACAGTCACGAGCCCGAGATGAGTCATCAGGTGTTTCCCCCTTCCAGGCCGTACAAACGCGCCATCCCGCCCCTGCAAACCTTCCCGGTCACGGCATTACGCGTGGGGCAGTGCGGAGGCGGCAATCCGGCCCGCGGGCTTGGTGCGGGTCTTGTATTGGGCGAGCGTAGGGCGGACAGGGTCCGGGCCCCGGATTGTGGCCTGCTTGATCACGCCTGTACCTCCTGGCGGGAATCCATGCGGACCGCGTAGGTGCACAAGCGGATGCCGTAGAGGTCAAGAGCGTCATCGGGATCGGTGGCGTAGTGGTGGGCTACGTCGGGCCAGGTGTTCCAGTCGAGGCGGGCACGGAGCCGATCCTCGTCGGTGCGTTCCGGCTGCTCGTTGGAAACTGCGGTGGCGAACAGAGCGGCTAGTGCGGCCTGCTGGGCGGCGGCCCGGCCGGCGGTGCTGTCTCTCCAGGCCACGGCGTGCACGGTGTCGGCTCCGGTGGGTGCAGGGTCCTCAAGGTGGTTGTCGTTGGCGGTGTGGAGGGCGGCGGCGATAAGGCGGTGTGGATGGTCGGGCTGCCATGCGTATCCGGCGGCGTGTGCGTGCCCGGTTTCGACGGCGAAGCGGACGGCCTGGCCTCTGGTCCACTGCTGCTCGCCCATGTCGGCGCACACCCATCGGAGCTGGTCGTGGGTTGCTCTTCGGGTCCAGGGGACGTGGTGGTGAATGGCGCGGGCGAGTTTGTCGCCGAGTTGCATGCCTGCCGCGGTGACGGTGGTACCGAGGATCGTGGCCCGCTTCTTTCTGCCTGCCTGTTCCTGGGGTGTGGGGGAGAGGAGGCTGGAGGTCTTTGGCGACCGTGCTGCGGTAGTAGTTACACCCCCCACCATCTGAACCTGACTCTCTTCATCAGCTGAGGTAAGGGAAGGGGGCTCACAAGATCGTTTAGCTGAGTTGTCCACAGGGTTCGAAGCGGCTCTGTCTACTGGGGCGGTGGCAGTGGCCTGAGTGCGGGTTTCCCGCATCTGCCGGTAGTCGACAACGGCCCTTGCCTCGTGTCCGGTGCCGATGATGCGGTGACCGAGGGCGTGATCGTAGGCGGCCGGGATCACTGCGGCGTAGATGGTGGCGGTACCCGCGTACCCGCTGAGCCCGAGGGCGCGGCGGATGTTCGTACGGGTGCCGTGCTGGACCCAGGCGAGAGAGCCGAGCTCCCGGAGGTAGCTGATATGCCGCTTCACCGAGGCGCGGGAGATCCCGGTGCGGGCGACGATCTCGTTGAGGCAGTAGAGGACGTGTCCGGTGTCGTAATCCATACGCGCCCCCAAGTCTTGCGCGATGACGAGCGTGGTGGTGTTCGCCCGTGGGTGCAGGCCGGCTGCGATCAGCCATTCCACGGATCGGAGCCACCGACGCGGGCCGCTGCGGCGCGAGGTGGTGTGAGCGACCTCTTGCAAGGCACCACGGACCAGGGCGGCCTGGCCCGCATCGTACTCGTGCACACATTCGAATGAATCGTGTGGAGTGGTCGTGTTGCCATGACTTCGCTGGCACGGGATGCCACCAGAAAGTGGGGACTTTTGGGGTGAATCGCCCGTCCGGGCGCGTGGAAGCTGACAAGTGGTGTGCGCGTAGGGCACTATGTAGCTGCTTTCACTGTGCTGGAGAACGCCAAAAGTGGCTCTCGCTGCGATGGTGAAGGGGTTCGGGGAGAACCTGCTGTTCGCTCGACTTACTCGGTCCCGGTCGCCAAACCGGATCCGAAGAGTCAGGCCTTAGCTCGGAGCGCCAACTTCGAGCCGTATCAAGAGCCGCACGGTGCGCCAACACCAGCGGTAGCGGTAGAGGAAGTGCCCCCGCCAAGGGGCCCAATGCCTCCCGCTCAGGACGTTGCTATGTCATCTGATCTCCCTTACTGGGAGAGGTCTGCCCCTGTGCCTTTCCGACCAGGAAGTCATTGCGGTACCCGCCTCGGGCGACGACATGGAGCATGTCCTGCGTCCAGTCGCGCGGATACTCGGAGCGGTCCAGAGCCTCGTTCCACCCGGGCCGGTAGATGAGGTGGTGGCGCCCGAAGTCGGCGCCGCTGAGGGAGAGATAGGCGAGGAAGTTCTCGCCTCGCGCACTCATGCGATCGCGTGGGTAGCTGTGACAGGGTCCGTGCGGTGCGTCGCCGGTGTGATCTTCACGGCGGACGGCTGGGGCCTACTGTCTGTATGCCCGGCGATCCGGGTAGGCTTCGCCATAGAACTGGCACCTTCATTCTCGCGACTGTGTGGTGTCGGTCCGGCCCCGCTCCTGGGTGTGCAACCACCCAGAACTCTAGCGGGGCCTTCCCTTTGCCTTGGGGACTCCGTCAGGCGCATCCCAATTCTGAGTGGTCGTCTGGCGTCAGGCGCAGCCTACCGGTTCGGATCTCCACTCGTCCCTCCCCTTGACCAACGTGTCGCTGATCGGACTTGTCATCAGATAGGCAGTCCATCGCGCAGTTGCGCGGGAGTCGATCTCTGCCCTCGGCAGTGGGCGGCCTCCGTCAGGCGGACCGGGGCCCCCTCCAACCGGATCAGACGCTGCAGGGGCCGCAGCCCACACCAAGCTGGCACAAGGCTGCGAATCTCGATACACGGACATCGCATCCTCCTCATTGCGACGCCAAGAATTACAGGTGGGGGTCATTGGATCTGGGGACCGGACTGGGGCGAGGAAGTCGTACAGCAGGCCCGATCCCGGCATGACGGACAGAATTCAAACTCGGGCGGAACGACCGAGGGAGGAAGGCGCAGGCGGTAGGCGACGTACGGGGCGGGCGACGTGCGCAGCCGTCCGCGCGATGCTGACCACCATGGCAACGAAGCTCGGGCTCTTTATTGGCGTCGCTGTCTTCGCCCGCAGGATCCTGCGGCAGCCATCCCTGGACGCTCTGACCCCCACATAGCAGTTGGCCCCGCGGAACGTGCGAAGTGACCGCAGGGCCAACCCAGAGCACCGTCCTGTCAGGGCACCCACACCGACTGTACGGACAAACCATCCTGATCGCCCGTCGAGACCAGCCACGGGGGATCAGCAGAACCGTGGTTGGCGCCGAGACTCTGGTAACCAGCCCAGGGCAGTGCGGTGGGGGAGGGCGAGGGCGCTTTTGCCCGCACACAGTTCTGGAGGAACTGGATCTCCCTGGGCAGCATAGGGATGCTGGTTAACGGTCCCGGCTATGCCCGACAGCCCTTCGGACCAACTGCTCCTGTTACTGTCCCCCCACGCCAGCAATTCGCTGCGAAGGAAGCCGGAGAGGTTTTCCGAGGCGATCTTGCACACGAACCGGTTCATCCTCCGTCCGGTCGATGCCAGCGACATCCCGGACACACACACGAGCTGCGCGAACGCACTTACCCAGCGATGGCTGCCGCCTCCCAAGCCCTACACGCTGGATGGCGCCACCAACTGGTGTACAACCACTGCCCACTCCCTGAGGGAGGGACTGCTGCAGGGATAAGTGACACCTGACCTGGCTTGCCGAGAGGCTGCCTGGAAGGATGTTGCAGTGCCCAAGCCGTATCCGAAGGAGTTCCGCGAGGACGTCGTGCGGGGCGCGCGCAGTCGCGAGCCCGGCGTCACGCTGGAACAGATCGCCGCCGATTTCGAGGTCGGCCCGATCACCTTGTCGAAGTGGCTGCGCGGCGCCGATGCCGACGAGGGAGCCGGGCCTGCGGCGGCGTCGGGTGAGTTGGCCGAGCTGCGTGAGGCCCGCAAGCGGATCCGGTTGCGGGAGTAGGAGAACGAGGTGCTCAGGACGGCGGCGGCGTATCTGTCGCAGGCGAACCTGCCAACAAAATGATGTACCCGCTCGTCCGCGAGCTGGCCGCCGCCGACGCCCCTGTGCGGGTGCCGGTGGCGGTGACGTGCCGGGTGCTCGGGCTGGCCGAGGCCTACCGGGCCAATGCCCTGTTCGACGCGCATCGCGACGATCCGGAGTTCGGTCACCGCTTCCTCCTGGACGAGGCCTGCGTAGCCAGTTAGCCGATGGCCGGGCGGACCGCCTGGCGGATCTGCCGTGACAACGGCTGGTGGAGCGTGTTCGGCAAGCGAAGAGGCCGTGGCAAGAACGCCAAGGCCGGGCCGCCGGTTCACGACGACCGGGTCCGGCGCGACTTCACCGCCGACGGGCCGAACCGGCTGTGGCTGACCGATATCACCGAGCACCCCACCGGCGAGGGCACGCTGTACCCTGTGCGCGGGCCGCATCGTGGGTTGCTCTATCGACGCCCGCATGCAGTCCCGTCTCGCGGTGGCCGCCCTGGAGTCCGCCGTCACCCGCCGCGGCCAGGTCGCCGGATGCCTTGTCCACTCCGATCGCGGATCACAGGGCGGATTCAATCGATCGTCGCAACACCTTGATCGAGAGGTGGAGCGATGGGTGTCTTGGAGCACCAGAAGCGGGTGCGTGCGTATCGTGGGCAGATTCCGTCACCGGGTAGGCCGACGGTGGCCTGGCGTGAGAACAGGGTCAAGTTCTGGGCGGCGATTTCCCGTGGTGTCAAGACCGAGGATGCGTGTGTGGAGGCCCGTGTGTCCGCGCCGGTGGGATTCCGCTGGTTCCGGCACGCTGGCGGTGTGAACGGAAACGCAGGAAACTACCTGGCCTTTCTCGGACTCGCCACCGCCCTCTGCTGCTACAAACGGTTCCTCAAACTGACCATGTAGGACACCGTCTCAGTGCGCGAAGGCTGTTGGTTCCTTGCTGGTCGCGCCGGAGGCCGGGACTCGGTTTCGTGGTGGGGCATGACGCGACCGCTGCCGAAGCGGTCGTTGGCCTACGTTGGTGGGTGCAGGGGCACACGACCGAGGTGGACCTGCCGGTCTCCGCGCCGCTGCTCGACGCCGGCGAGACGGTCTCGGCCGACGAGTGCGAGCGCATCGGAGTAGGTTTGAACCTTGCTGGGCGGACGTGCGTCGAGTTGTTTTGGGGGGTGTCGCCCGGCTGGGGTGCGGGGGGAGGCGGTGGCCGGAGCGCTGGTCGGCGCTGGGTGCCCCCCCGGCCTTCGGCTCCCGGTTGTCTGCATGACCGCTGTGACGGTGCCCATGCTGTTCGTTCTGGGGGTGTGGCTGTCGGACTGTCCGAAGCCGCCCCGGATCCTGCCGAGGCGCGGACCGGGATGCGGACCGGGGCTGGGAGCGGGGTCGAAGTGGGTGAGGAGGCTGTCCTTTCCGTGGGTGTGGACGCTGCGGGGTGCCGGGCTCGGGCTGGTGGGGGAGTCTGTGGCGGTGGGCGCGGCGTGGGTGGGGACGACGCCATCGTGCCGGTCTCTGATGGGATCCGTGGGGCCGGCCCTTCCGGTCCGGTGAGCATGGCGGTGGAACTCGGCGTGGTCTGTGAGGAGATCGCGTGCGGTTCGGGGGTCGGGGGTGTGGGGGCCCGGGTCCGGGTTGTTGGTGGGCTGGGGTTCGGTGTTCTGTTCCTGGCTGGTTTGGTGGCCGTGGTCGGCTTCGGTGGCTTCGGGATCGGGGGTGCTTCCCCGGACGAGGCCTCCTTGGGTGGTGTGTGTCTGGGTGGTGCTTCCCTGGGTGGTGTGTGTCTGGTTGGTGTGTGTGTGATGTGTGATCAGGGTTTGTTGGGTGGGTGGTTTTAGTCGTGGAGGATATTCGGATCAGTGGTGGGCTGGCTTCTTTTGTGGAGGTCTGGCTT
>NZ_JBSFBQ010000118.1:0-6836 GCF_053593015.1 Streptomyces sp. NPDC002403
GGGTGCCGGGGGCGCCGGCCCCCCGCGAGACCCCCGGCACGAGAACCGCCGTACGCCGGGTCGCACACCCTCCGCGTACGGCCTCCGAGCGCGCCGCCCCGCGCTCGACGTGCGGCCCCGATCCGCCTGCCGTAGCGTGAACCCGACGGCCACCCCAGCCGTGGCGGAACCTGGCTCCGCCCATGAACGGCTGGAACTCAGTCTTCGAGGTCGGCCCGTCCGCGCCCGTTCCAGGGGTACCTGACCCGGCGCCGGAATCCACCAGCGCTCCACCGTCCGCGCAACGCCGCGTGTACGGAGCCGCAGTGGCCGTCTCCGGCAGGCGAACGCCCCGGAACCCCCTCGGGCCGGCCGTGTGGACCAAGTCCGCTAGGAGGAGTTCCATGGCGGTTCTCTGCAAGCCGGCCATCGCGGTTCCCGAGTACGTCATCACCAACGAGGAAACCCTTGAGCTGGCGGAACGGCTGCACGGCGACCATCCGCAGATCGACCTGGTCCTTCGTCTGATCGAACACACCGGGGTGCAGAAGCGGCATCTGATCCAGCCGATCGACAAGGTGTTGCAGCACCCGGGGTTCGACGCCCGCAGCATCACGTACGAGGAACACACCAAGGCCCGGGTGCCGGAGGTCGTGCGCCGGGCGCTCGACCAGGCCGAACTGGAGCCGCGGCAGATCGACTTGATCGTCTACGTCTCCTGCACCGGCTTCATGATGCCGCCGCCCACCGCGTGGCTCATCGGCGAGATGGGCTTCCGCCCGGAGACCCGGCAGCTGCCGATCGCCCAGCTCGGCTGCGCGGCGGGCGGCGCGGCCGTCAACCGGGCGCACGACTTCTGCACCGCCTACCCCGACGCCAATGTGCTGATCGTGGCCTGCGAGTTCTGCTCGCTCTGCTACCAGCCCACCGACCTCGGTGTGGGGTCGCTGCTGTCCAACGGGCTGTTCGGCGACGGCATAGCCGCCGTCGTGCTCCGCGGCAGCGGCGGCACGGGAGTACGCCTGGAACGCAACGGCTCGTTCGTCATCCCCGACACCGAGGACTGGATCTCCTACGCGGTCCGGTCCACCGGGTTCCACTTCCAGCTCGACAAGCGGGTGCCCGGAACGATGGAACCCCTCGCACCGGCCCTGGAGGCGGTCGCCGAGGAGCACCAGTGGAACGCCGGCAAGATGGACTTCTACATCATCCACGCGGGCGGCCCGCGCATCCTGGACGACCTGAGCCGCTTCCTGGACGTGCCGCCCGAGGCGTTCCGCTTCAGCCGGGCCACGCTCACCGAGTACGGCAACATAGCCAGCGCCGTGGTGCTCGACGCCCTCGGCCGGATGTTCGACGAGGCCTCGGCCCTCGACGGGCACCGCGGCCTGATGGCCGGCTTCGGCCCCGGCATCACCGCCGAGATCTCCCTGGGCACCTGGACCTCCGAATCCGGCTCCTGACGCCGTCCGCTCCCCCGGTCCCGGCGCCGCCCCCGGCGCCCGCGGACCGGGGGACACGCACCGCCCGCCCGCCGTGCGTTGTCAGTACCGGGTGCCAGACTCGAAGGCATGACCGAACGTTGGGCTCTGGCCATGACGGAGACCGGCGGCGCCGTCCTGGCCCCGCTGGCTCCCTCCGGCCTGCCCGCCGCCCCGGTCGTCACCGAGCCCGACCTCGTGGCGGCGGTCCGCGCCCGCCCGGACGTCACCCGCTGGGTATGGCGCTCCACCGCCGAGATCTACCCGCGGCTGCTCGCGGCCGGCGTCCCCGTGAGCCGCTGCTACGACATCGAGGTCGCCGAATCCCTCCTGCTCGCCCACGAGGGCCGCCTCGGCGAGCCCCGCTCGGCGGCCGCCGCCCACGCCCGCCTGCACAACGCCCCCGTGCCGCCCGATCCCCCGCCCCGCTCCGCGGAGCCCGGCTCGCAGTCCTCGCTCTTCGAGCCCCGGTCCGGCACCCGGCTGCCCTTCGACGGCCTCCTCCAGGTCTACGCCGACCAGCTCCGCCGCCACGACACCACCGAGCACCCCGGCAGGATGCGCCTGCTCACGGCCGCCGAGTCGGCCGGCATGCTGGTCGCCGCCGAGATGAACCGGTCCGGTCTCCCCTGGCGCGCCGACGTCCACCGGGACGTGCTCCACGACCTGCTCGGCGAGCGATACGCGGGCGGCGGCGAGCCCCGCAGGCTGGCCGAGCTGGCCGACGAGGTGTCGGCCGCCTTCGGCAGACGGGTCCGCCCCGACCTCCCCGCCGACGTGGTGAAGGCCTTCGCACAGGCCGGCATCAAGGTGAAGTCCACCCGCCGCTGGGAGCTGGAGGAGCTGGACCACCCGGCGGTGGAGCCCCTCGTCCGGTACAAGAAGCTGTACCGGATCTGGACGGCGCACGGCTGGAGCTGGCTCCAGGACTGGGTGCGCGACGGCCGCTTCCGCCCCGAGTACCTGCCGGGCGGCACGGTCAGCGGCCGCTGGACGACCAACGGCGGAGGGGCGCTGCAGATCCCCAAGGTGATACGGCAGGCGGTCGTCGCCGACGAGGGCTGGCGCCTGGTCGTCGCGGACGCCGACCAGATGGAGCCCAGGGTCCTCGCCGCGATCTCCCGGGACCCCGGCCTGATGGAGGTGGCGGGCCATGACGGCGATCTGTACACGGCCCTGTCGGACCGGGCGTTCCACGGCGACCGGGACCACGCCAAGCTCGCACTTCTCGGCGCGGTCTACGGCCAGACCTCGGGCGACGGCCTGAAGAACCTGGCCGCCCTGCGCCGGAGATTCCCGCGGGCCGTGGCCTATGTCGATGATGCCGCGAAGGCGGGCGAGGAGGGACGTCTCGTACGGACGTGGCTGGGCCGGACCAGTCCCCCGGCGGCCGGGAGCGGGGCGTACGAGGAGGCCGGCATCCCGCAGGAGAGCCCCGACACGCCCTCCGCCGATGGCGGGTTCACCCCTGGTTACGCATCGACGAACGCCCGCGCGCGAGGCCGCTTCACCCGCAATTTCGTGGTGCAGGGCAGCGCGGCCGACTGGGCGCTGCTGCTCCTGGCCGCCCTGCGCGGCTCGCTCCGCTCCGCGGGCCTCCGTGCCGAGCTGGTCTTCTTCCAGCACGACGAGGTGATCGTGCACTGCCCCCGGGAGGAGGCGGAGGCGGTGGTGGCGGCGATCCGGGCCGCCGGTGAGCTGGCCGGGCGGACCGCCTTCGGCGAGACCCCGGTGCGTTTTCCGTTCACTACGGCGGTGGTGGAGCGCTATTCGGACGCGAAGTAGGACCCTTGTCCGGCCCCTTGCCCGGCCCCTCGTCGAACCCGGCCAGCCCGTGGTCGTAGTGCGCCGGACGCAGATGCTGATGCCGGTGCCGTGCGTTGAGCAGGTGGATGACGAACGCCGCGACCGCGATCATCGCGAGGACGACCACGACCATGACCAAGGTGTCCATGCGATACCGGCCCCCTTCGATGCGCAGGCCGACCCGAGCGGCTCACCGGGAGCCGTACGCATCCAGGCTACTCCGCCGCCCGGTCCCCCGCCCCGACAGGAACCGGGAACGGAGTCGGGACGGGAGGCGGGGACGGGAAAGGGTCCGGGCCGAAGGTGCGTCCGGCCCGGACCCGGCGCGGCGTGCGCCCCGCTGGTCCGCGTGTCTACCCGCGTTCCCACAACGCGGGGACATTCGGCGGTTCCCAGCCGGTCATGGCCGAGTGCGCCTGCAGACAGCGGTAGGCGACGCCGCCGTAGGTGACGCGGTCTCCCGCGCTGTAGAGCGTCCCGGCCGCCCAGGTGGAGCCGGGCGGGTCGGTCGGCGGATCGGTGGGCGGATCGGTCGGGGTCTGGGCGACGTCGAGAACGAAGTCGAACGTCCCCTGCTTCGCCGATCCGGCGTCCCGGACGTTCATCAGGAGCGCCGGGTCGAAGAGGGAGTCGGTGTTGTTGCGCGGCTCGCCGGGGAAGTACAGCTGGGTGGTGAGGATGCCCGAGCCGGGCGCCTGGACCTTGACGTGGATGTGGCGCGTGCGCCCCGGGTACAGCCCCGGCACGATCGTAGTCAGGCTGAAGGCCCCCGACTGGTCGGTGAACTGGTGGCCGCGGAAGGCGAATCCGCTCATGTCGTACGCGCCGTTGGTGTCGGCCTGCCAGAAGTCCAGGAGCACTCCGGGGATGGCCTGGCAGGCCCGCCCGAAGACATAGCCGCTCACGGTCAGCCGGACACCGGGCGTGCTGCCGGTCACCAGACTCGTGCGGAGCGGGGAGTTGGGCTTGAAGTAGGGGCCCTCGATCTGGTCGTGGGTCGGGCCGTCACCGTCGTCGCAGTTCGGCGTGGGGGCCGGCGGCCGGCCGCCGTCGGCGGCATCGCGGGCCAGTGCGACGCCTCCGCCCGCCAGCAGCGGGACGGTGCCGGCCACGAGAGCGGCCTTGAGCAGGGTCTTCCGGCTGATCCGGCGGGCTTCGCCGCCGGAGCCTTCGGGCGTTTCTGGGGTCATGGCTGATTCCTCGGGTGGGGGAAGGGCACGTGCATGACACAGAGCTGGTCCGCGGGACGGCCGTCAGACGCGCGCCCAGAGGGCCGGCACGTTCGGCGGCGTCCAGCCGGGCTGCGCCAGGTGCGTCTGGAGGCAGCGGTAACTGTCGGAGCCGTACGTCACGACATCGCCCGCCGCGTACGTCGTGCCCGCCGCCCAGGTGCCGCCCGGCTCGGTCGGCGGGTCGGTGGGCGGGTCGGTCGGGGTGCCGTTGGTGACCAGGGTGAGCCCGTACGCCTGGAGCGCCGGGTTGACCGGCTGGAAGTACGTCGTGCCGCCCTGGGAGCAGTTGCCGGAGCCGCCGGAGGTGACGCCCTGCGCCTGGCTGCCGGAGATGAACGAGCCGCCGGAGTCACCGGGTTCGGCACACACATTGGTGCGGGTGACCCCGGAGACGGTGCCCTCCTGGTAGGTGACGCTGGTGTTGCGCTGCTGCACCGTCCCGCAGTGCCAGCCGGTCGTCGATCCGGAGCGGCAGACCGACGCCCCCTCCAGCGCCTCGGTGGACCCGGTGACCGTCACATCGCCGCTGCCGTAGCCGTTCACCAGGGCACGCGGCGTCCAGCCGGTGTTGGTGGCGACCCAGGAGTAGTCGCGGCCGGGGAAGGTGGAACCCTGGAAGGAGCCCTGCGCCTGCTGGTTGTAGCCGCTGGTGCTGACCCCGGGCGTTCCGCAGTGCCCGGCGCTGACGAAGCCGGACTGGCTGCTGCCGCGCTTGACCGGGAAGCCTATGGAGCAGCGTCCCGAGCCGTTCATGTAGTACGCGTCACCACCGCGCAGATCGGTGAACGTACGTGGCTGCTCACTGGATCGACGCACCATCACCCTGTCCCGCGACACCCCCGCATCGGCGAGGAACCGATCGGCGGCGGAGGTGCGGGCGGCCTCCAGGACGACCCGGTTGGTGGCCACGTCGACGTACCAGACGGGCACGCCCGAGGGGGCGTCGAGCAGCGCCACCCGGTCCAACGCCGCCTTGGCCGCGTCGAGTTCGGCCAGGCTGTGCTCGACGACGACGGGCCTGGCACCGGCCTCGCGGATCCGGGCGGCGTCCGAGGCGTCGGTGGTGGCCACGGTCAGGGCCGCGCCGTCACCGCTCATCCGGGCACCGGCGAAGTCCGCGCCGAGGGTGCGCTTCAGCCCGGCGGCGACGGCCGCCGCCCGGCTCTCGTGGCCGATCCGGGCGCGCGCCTCGTCGGCGCTCAGCCCGAGATCGCGCCGCATGGCCTTCAGCAGACCGGGCGAGAGCTGCTCGGCCCCGGTGGCGGTGGGGGTACGGAGGTCGGGGGCCGGATCGGCGGACGCGCTGCCGGTCAGGCCTGCCAGCGCGAGCACACCGACGGCCACGGTGGCGGTACACGCGGCCAGGGCACGTCTGCGGAGCATGGATCTCTCCACGGAACTCTCCTTGACTTCGGGGGAATTGCCGCCAAGGTAGCCGCGTACACGTCATCCCCAGGAGATCCCGTCCGCCCCCTCACTTCGCGTTATGGGGCCCCTGACCAGCGCCGTAGGCCCCGTACCGCCACCACACCACCGCACCCGGCGTCCGTCCCCGTAGGTTCGCCCCATGCGAATTGGTGAGCTACTGGGTGCGGGACGGTCCGCCGATGTGTACGCACTCGACGAGAAGTGGGTCCTGCGCCGCTACCGCGACGGCATGGACGCCACTCCCGAATGGATGGTCATGTCCTACCTCGGCGCACACGGCTACCCGCTCCCCCGCCTCGGCCCCCGGGACGCCGGGACGCCCCCCTGCGATCTGATGCTGCAACGCCTGACCGGCCCGACGATGCTGGACTCCCTGCTCGGCGGCGACCTGTCGGCGGCCGACGCGGCGGCCGTGCTGGCCGGACTGCTCGCCGAACTCCACACCGTTCCGGCCCGGCTCTCCCCGCATCCAGAGGACCGGATCCTCCATCTCGACCTGCATCCGGGCAATGTGATGCTGACGGACCGGGGCCCGGTGGTGATCGACTGGAGCAACACCAGGGAGGGTGCTCCGGCCGCGGACCGGGCCATGTCGTCCCTGATCCTGGCCCAGGTGGCGGTCGACCCCCGCTCCGGCGCGTCGGCGGGCGCCCGCGCCCTGCTGGACGCCCTGCTGCCGCGCCTCTCCGCGTCCGGCGGAATCCCCGCCCCCCACCTCGCCGAGGCCGCCGCGCAACGCGCCGCCAACCCGACGATGAGCCCGCACGAGGTGGCACTCATCGGCGAGGCGACATCCCTGATCACGGAACTGACGGCCTGAACACCGCCCGCCGCCCGGCCCGCCGCCCGCGGCTGGAACGACTACTCCTGCAAGCCCTCCGCAGCCCATCCCCGCCCCGTCGTCCTGGTC
>NZ_JBSFBQ010000119.1:0-6826 GCF_053593015.1 Streptomyces sp. NPDC002403
CATACCCACGAACCGACCACTCAGAACCGCCTGGACCTCACGACTACTTGGGACTACGCGACTTCTCGGGACTGTTGGGCATGCTCGCCCCCTCCGGATCACCCGGTCCGTCCGAATCATCCGGGTCGTGCGGGGCGCGCGAGCCGCCCAGGCCATCCGCGGTACGCAGGACGTGAGCCGCTCGGCGCACCTCCTGCAGCACTGTGGCAACGGCCGTGACATGCGCCATGTCCGGCCACAGCAGTGCGTAGGTGCGGCGCAGCGGCCAGTCCCGCAGCGGCCGGTGCACCAGTTCCGGGTTCGTGTTGTCGCGCAGGGCCAGTTCACTCATCAGGCTGATGCCGAGGCCTGCGGCGACCAGCGCCTGGATGGTGCGGATGTCATCGACGGTCGCGCTGATCCGGGGCTCGAAGCCGAGGCTGGTGCAGGCCGCCGTGAAGCGGTCCCGGGAATTCTCCATCACCCAGTCATGGTCGCCGAGTTCACCGAGGTGGATGGTCTCGCGGTCAGCCATCGGGTGGTCGCGCCGCATGACCACGCATCGGCGGTCGGACACCAGAGGCACCCGCCGCATCGCGGTCTCGCCCTCCGGCAGGTTCTCGTTGGCCCAGTTGCACAGCAGACCGAGGTCCGCCTCGCCGGCCCTGATCATCCGGCGCGCCTCGACTGGCTCGGCCTGCAGCACCGTGACGCGCACGTCGGGGTGGTGGCTCCGCAGTCTCCCGACGACCTGGGGCAGCAGGGCCCCGCAGCCGCTTTGGAAGGCCACCATACGCACCAGGCCGCCACCTCGGGCGACACGGGCCGCGATGTCCTGGTCGGCGGCGCGCAGCACGGCGAAGATCGTGTCCGCGTGCCGTACGAGGGCCTGTCCCGTCTGGGTGAGCCGCAGTCCGCGGCCGGCACGGGTCACCAGTTGCGCGCCCACCGCCTGTTGTAGCCGCCGCATCTGATAGCTGACCGCAGGCTGCGTATAGCCGAGGGATGCCGCGGCGGCCGTATACGAACCGGTGCGCGCGATCTCCGCCAGGACTTCCAACTGGCGTATATCCAACACCCTGCGATTATAAGGACTCTTGATGGGATCACAAAAGGATCCTTGTTGGACGTAGCGCACTCGGAGGGGTGGAATGGAGTCACGGCATAACAGCGCGACACGCTCTTTCTGCCTCGAATTTTCACCTGCTCCCCCAGCTTGTCCCGTTCCACCTCCCCCTCTTTTCCTCCAGTACGTCCTTTTCGAGTTATTTTTCCGTTTCCCGCTCCCACTGTCCGCAGGAGTTCTCGTGAGCGCAGTCGCCGAGCCCAGCACGAGCACCCGGCCGCCGCTGGTGCGGATCGCCGGAGTTGACAAGCACTTCGGCGACGTCCAGGTGCTGCTCGGTATCGATCCGGACGTCGCCGCTGGCGAGGTCGTCGTCATCGGCCCGTCCGGTTCCGGCAAGTCAACACTGTGCCGATACATCAACCGGCTGGAGACCATTGCCTCCGGCACAATTTCCATCAACGGTGTGCCCTCCCGGCTGAAGGTCGCGAGCTTGCCGGCCTGCGTACCGACGCGGGGATGGTGTTCCAGTCGTTCAACCTCTTCGCTCATCTGACCGCGATGCAGAACGTGACGCTGGCACCGCTGAAGGTGCGGGATCTGTCCCGGCAGGACGCCGAGGCATGCGGGCATGAGCTGCTGGCCCGGGTGGGGCTTGCCGACAAGGGGGACGTCTACCTGGGGCGGCTCTCCGGTGGCCAGCAGCAGCGTGTGGCGATCGCGCGGGTCCTGGCGATGGACCCGAAGGTACTGCTGTTCGACAAGCCGACCTCGGCGCTGGGCCCGGAGGTGATCCAGGAGGTGCTGGATGTCCTGGTCGAGCCGGCGGCCGAGGGCATGACGGTGATCGTCATCACCCACGAGGTGGGCTTCGCCCGCCAGGCAGCGGACCACATCGTCTTCCTAGAATCCGGCCGGATCCTGGAGACGGCGGCCCCCGCCGACTTCTTCGCCCACGCCCGCAGCGAACGGGCCGCCGACTTCCTCTTCAAGGCGCTGCATCACTGAACCGAGCCACTGGGCACACCGTTTCAGTTAGCAGGGCACGGCCGGCCCGTCCCCCGCCTCGCTCCTTTCACCCCTCCCCCTTCCCGCTGTTCGACGACACCACCCGTTCCCGTGTCCCACGGAACCCGTCCCAGCCAGGAGACACCATGTTCACCCGCGCCCACGGCAGAACGCCGCTGCCCCGTACCGCCGCCGCCCAGCGTTGCGCCCGGGCCGCCGCGCTCGTGGCCGTCGCCGCCCTCGCAGCCACCGCCTGCTCAGGCAACTCCTCCACCGAGGCGAAAGTCCCCGGCAGCAAGACATCCTCCACCTCGGCGGGCTCGGGAGCGAACGTCGTCGACCAGTTGGTGAGAGCCGCGAGGCCCGCCGACGACTCGCTGCTGCCGAGCGGTTCCACCGCCGCCGAAATCCGGAAGAAGGGCACGCTCGTCGTCGGCGGTACCCAGACCGCAGCCCTGTTCTCGCTGCTCAACCCGACCACCGGCGAAGTGGATGGATTCGACGCGGCGCTGTCCCGGCTGCTGGCGAAGTACACCATTGGCAAGGACTCCACCAAGCGGGTCAACGTCACCACCGCCACCCGTGAGGCCCTGCTGAAGAACCACTCGGTGGACACAGTGTTCGCCACGTACACCATCACGCCCGAACGGGAGAAGCAGGTCGCCTTCGCCGGCCCGTACTACGAGGACGGCCTGGCGATCCAGGTGAAGAAGTCCACCTCCGGCATCGACGCGCTGTCCGATTTGGCGGGCAAGACGGTGGTTACGCAGTCCGCCTCCACCGCCGCCACGACCGTCAGGAAGGAGGCACCCACGGCCAAGATACAACTCTTCGAAACCAACACCGAGTGCCTCCAGGCGCTGCGCCAGGGCCGCGCCGACGCCTACGTACTCAACCAAGGAATCCTGGCCGGCAACGCCTCGACCAACTCCGACGTGAAGGTCCTCGCCGACACCTTCAGCCAGGAGCCGTACGGCATCGGGCTCCCCCTGGACAAGCCGGACTTCAAGAAGTTCGTCAACGACTGGCTGACGGAAATCACAGCGGACGGCACCTGGGCCAAGGTGTGGAAGGCCACTGTGGGCACCGAGGTTCCGGGTCCGGCCCCGACGCCGCCGACAATCGGCTGAGCGACAATGGGCCTGATTCTCTCCAATCTCGATGTGTTCGAACACGGTCTGCTGGTCTCCCTGGAGCTGAGCAGCTGCACGTTTATCCTCGCGAGTCTGCTCGGCGTCGTGCTCGCCGTCTGCCGGATCAGCCCGGTGGTTCCACTGCGGATGTTCGGCCGGGCCTATGTCGGGACGTTGCGCAGTGTCCCGCTGCTGGTGCTGCTGACCCTGTTCGTCTTCGGACTGCCGGAGGTCGGGCTCGTTTACTCACTGTTCTGGACTGCCGTGACGGCGATGAGCCTGTACTGGGCCGCGTTCTTCTGCGAGGTCGTCCGGTCAGGTGTGCGGGCGGTGCCGAAAGGCCAGATCGAGGCGGGCCGAGCGCTCGGTCTGACCTTCGGCCAGGTACTGCGGCTCGTCGTCTTCCCGCAGTCCCTGCGGTCCATGGTGCAGCCGTTGGCCTCGCTGCTCATCGCCGTCACGCTCAACTCCTCGCTCGCCGCGGCCGTCGGTGTGACACAGGAGCTGACCGGGCAGACACAGTTGCTGGACCAGCAGTACGCGCAGCCCCTCGTCACCTTCGGCGCTGCCGCCGTCTGCTACGTCGCCCTCACACTATTGATCGGGCAGGCGGCGGCGCGCCTCGAACGCCAGCTGGTGGTGCAACGGTGAAGCAGACCGTCTCCGGATCGGCCACCCTGTCCGCGGAACCGGTCCGCACGGCCGTCCCCCCCACAAAGCCGGTGGCGGCCTCACGACGTCCGTCCTTGCGGGCCCGCCTCTCTTTGGTGACGGGTGAGGACGACAATCTGTTCGATCCCCCAGGCCCGCGCGGTCGCAGGCGGATCGCCGTCGCCACCACCGTGTCACTGGCCCTCCTGGCCCTGCTGTTCGCCGGGGTGGTATACCAGTTCGCGGTGCGCGGGCAGCTCGGCGCAGACAAGTGGAGTCTGTTCGTGCAGCCCCCGGTGCTCCGCTATCTGCTCGGCGGACTGTGGGCGACCGTACAGGTCACCCTCGTCAGCGCCGCGCTGGCACTGCCCTTCGGCGCGCTGCTGGCGCTCGGCCGACTGTCCCGCACGCGCCTGTTGCGCTGGCCGTCGACGGCCTACGTCGAGGTGCTGCGCGCCGTACCACTTTTGCTGCTCATCTACGCGTTCCTGCTCGGGCTGCCCGACACTGGTGTGCGGGTATCACTGTTCTGGCAGTTGGTGTGTCCTATCGTGCTCACCAACGCGGCAGTGTTCGCGGAGATCTTCCGTGCCGGGGTGCGGGCGCTGCCCCGTGGCCAAACGGAGGCGGCGTACGCGTTGGGTCTGGGGTATTGGCCGGCCATGCGCCTGGTGGTCCTCCCCCAGGCGATCCGCCAGACCGCCCCCTCGCTGGTCAGTCAGCTCGTCCGGCTGCTGAAGGACAGCACGCTCGGGTACGTCGTCAGCTTCTTGGAACTGCTCAACTCCGCGAAGGTGCTCGGCGAGTACAACCACACCATCGTGCAGAGCTTCCTGGTGGTGGCGCTGGTGTACGTGCTGGTCAACTCCGCGCTGGCCGCCGCGGCGGGACGGCTCGAGCGGCGGACCGGCCGGCCCCGCGGAGCAGCACCTACGATCGGCGCGTCCCGCGTCACCGACGCGGACACCCCGTGACCGAGGCCGGGCGGACACGACCGGGTCGCCCCCGGCCACCGCCTGGCCCACCTGCCCCTGAAGACTCTCCCTTCCGGCGCCCTCCCCATGTCAGGCCGGTGGCGCGCGGTCCTCCCCAAACCCCAACCCCTCACGCCATCGGCCGTTCCAGCCTGTCCGCGGCCCGTTCGTCCACACCGTGACGCACCGCGCCATGGCGTACCAGGCCACATGGTGTGCCGCGCTGCGTCATGCCGTATCGCGCATGACGCTTGCGACACTTCATGGGCAGCCTTCTCCCTTCCTCTCCTTCTCTCCTCCCCTCGACGGGAACTCCCATGAAGCGAGGCGTATCACCATGTGTCGACTGCTCGGCGTCGTCTCCCGGAAGACCGCCCCCCTGAGCGAGCTGCTGGCCGAGGACATCACCTCCTTCCTCGCTCTGGCCTGCGAGCACGGCGACGGCTGGGGCGTTGCCTCACTCACCCCGGACAGGAGCGTCGCATCTGTCAAGGAGCCCGTCCCAGCAGACACGAGCGACCACTTCCAGGACGCTCTGCGCACGGCGATCACTGACGCGGCCATACTTCACCTGCGCATGGCGAGCCCGGGACTGACACTGCGGCCCGGGAATACGCACCCTTTCGGTGATACGCAGGTCGCTTTCGCGCACAACGGCGACTTCTCCCCGGCCTCCTGCCTGGACGACGTGATCGGCGATGAGCTGCTGGCCGGCGCCGAGGGCGACACGGACAGCGAGCGCTTCTACCTGGCCGTCCGGCGCCGCATCGACGAGGGCATGGAGCCACCGAAGGCCATTCTCTCCACCGCGGCCGACATTCGGGCCCTGGCCACCCGCTTCGCCAGCCTCAACTGCCTGCTCCTCACCCCGGCCGCGCTCTATGCCTACTCTGCACACGATCCGTACTCCGACGTGATCCGGCGGCGCGGTGATGACTTCTTCACGCTCAACTACCGCAGCAGCTCAGACTCCGTAGTCATCGCGTCCACCGGCTGGCCGCAGCGCGCGCCACTGTGGTCTGCATTGCCCGAGGGACTCGTCCTGGAGATCCACCGTCGCGACCTGTCGATCGTGGTGCACGGCGGCTGAGAGATTCTTCAGAAACAGGCGAGCGGAACCCGCTGAAGGGTGGGGGACGGCCCTGGCACCGAGGACATCGAGCTCTTTTCACGCCCTTGCCCCGCCCTGCGAAGCAGCCCCTCACTTGGCGTGCGGCCATGGAACCACCTCGATGACGGGGCCGCTTGCGCCGCGCGCTTCACCAGTTCCGCGAATCGGCTCTCGGGAGCGGTCATGCCGTGAGGGTAAGTCGTGCGAGGTGGGAGGCGCGGGTGGTGCTGAGCGGGGTGTCGTTCAGCCAGGCGTTGACTCGGGTGGGCTTGATCCGCTTTGACGGACATCGGAGATCAGGGGTTCAGCCCCGGGTCAGGGGCCGACGCGGGCGAGCGCGATGGCCTATCCAGCAGCGGGGGCGAGGAACTGGCCGCACTGCGGCGGGAGAACCGCCGCCTGCGCGAGGACGTCGAGGTCCTCAAGCGTGCGACGGCTTTCTGCCGCACCTGGCCAGGAACACGGTGCCGCGGCATCCCCGCCCCTCGTCGCTTCCTGCACCTTCACCGCAATCGCATCGAAAACCAATCGAGCCAAAGCTACGCATCGTACGTATCCATTTACAGAGAGGCTTTTTCTGTACGTACTGAGAGGTGACATGACGATCGACGGGCAACACGGAAGTGCTAAGCCAAGTCGACTCTGGCACCGATGGTGTGAGTCGCTCTGGCGCCACCGGGCAGCGGTCTTCCTGGTGTGTCTGCTGCCCTTACCCGCAACGGCCGCCATCCTCGGGTGGCCACCGTTCGGCCGGTGACGGGTGCGGACCGCACCTGCGTAGCCGTCGGCCGATTCGTCTTGCATCAGGAGGATTTCACGCTCGGCAACGATGCCCCTCATGCCTGCGCGCAACACCTCACAGTCTCGTTCGAGGGCGTTCCTGAGTGGTCGGTTCGTGGGTATA
>NZ_JBSFBQ010000120.1:0-6076 GCF_053593015.1 Streptomyces sp. NPDC002403
TAGCCGAGGAACACCACGAACAGACGCAGCGGCTCCTTATGGACCTCTCCCTCCAGGCCCCGCCCCCGATACCGGCGGACATCTCCCCGCCCACCGGGGCAATGGGTCCTCCGGCAGACCCTCACGCACCCGCCCCGACCGGCCCACCCGCCCCGGCGAACCAGGCCGGCCCCGGCCAGACCCACCAACCCACCCCACCCCCCTCACTGACCATCGAGGACATCGCCCGCACCATCCGCCAGCTGGCCGCGCAGCACGGACGGGGGGTCGGGGGCGGTGTGCACCTCGACGCCCTGGCCGCCCACCTCAGCCGGACACAAGCCGAGATCAGGGACGTCCTCACGGCCAACGGCATCACCGTCAAGCCAGTCCAATTGCAGTTCGGCAACGAGCGGCGCCAACGGGTGGGGGTGCGGGTGGGGGATCTGGGCGGGCACGGCCTCGCCCACCTCCCGACTGTCGAGGATCTCGCCCGCACCATCCGTCAACTGGCAGCAGCGGACAACCGCCACGGTGTGCACCTCGAGGCCCTGACCACCCACCTCCGCGGCCTGTCGGAATTCCAGCACCTCGACCTGCAGAAATACGAGATCAGGAGCGTCCTCCAGGCCGCTGGCATCAGCGTCCGGCAATTCACAGGGCTGGACGGCGACATGCGGCGCCAACGGGTGGGGGTGCGGGTGGGGGATCTGGGCGGGCACGGCCTCGCCCAGATCCCGACTGTCGAGGACCTTGCCCGCACCATCCGGGAGCTGTCGGCAGCGAACCACCACCTCGGTGTGCACCTCGCCGACCTGAGCACCCACCTCCGCGGCCTGCAGGTATTCGAAATCAGAGGCGTCCTTGCGGCCGCCGGTATCACCGTCAAGTCACTCCACCTGTCGTTCGGCGACGAGCGGCGCTTCCGGCTGGGGGTGCGGGTGAACGACCTGGGCCAGCACGGCCTCGCCGGGAACGGGGCGGGTGAACTGCGCCCGGGCGCCTCCGACGAGCCGGGCAGGACAGGACCGGAAGAGACGATGGACCAAGTCCGCTCCCCCGGCCGGGCCCACGGTCCCGCCTCCCCCCACTGACCATCGAGGACCTCGCCCGCACCATCCGCGAGCTGTCGGCAGCGAACCACCACCTCGGTGTGCACCTCGCCGACCTGGCCGCCCACCTCCGCCTGCGGGAAAACGAGCTCAGGGGTGTCCTCGAGGCCAACGGCATCACCGTCAAGCCACTCCGCCTGCGGTTCGGCGGCGAGCGGCGCCTTCTGGCTGGGGGTACGGGCGGATGCCTTGGGCGGGCACGGCCTCGCCGGGGACGGGTCGGGTGAACTGTCCCGGGATGTGACCGGCAGGCAAGGACTGTCTCGTCGCCTTCGAAGCGAACCTCTACTCGGTGCCGGCTCTCCGGATCCGGCTGCGGCAGCTGGTCGAGATTAGGGCCACGAAGTCCCAGGCCACTCTGCATGCCACCACTCCCGACCGGCAGGGAGAAACCCTGCTGGCCACCCACCCGCGGGCATTTGGCCGCGGTGCCCGGGTCGTGGACGAGCGGCACTGGGACGGTCTGCCCACCGGGGCCGGCCGCCGCGTCACGGCGGGCGGAGACCTGCCCGCACCGCGGCGGCAGGACAGCGGGCTGGAGGCGGGATCGCTGTTGGCCTTGCTGAACCGGGCCGCGGCTACCCAGGTCGAGGTCGGCCGACGGCCGTTGTCGGTCTATGACGAGTTGACCGGCATCCGCCCCTTCACCACCCACCGAACGCCGAAGGAATCGTCTTGAGCGAGCTGGTCTCCACCCGCATCCGCAACACGGCCGCCAAGCTGGGCCTGCCCCACCTGGCTTTGTTCACGACTCGCGTCAGCAGTTGTTCACCGCTGCGGGAGGCTCCCGCACGGCGGTGATGTCGATGTTCACGGCTTTGAGCAGCAAGATGGACCACACACCTGACACCCGGCAACGGTGCCGCCGCTACGGACCACCTGCCCCCGTAGCCAGCGCTTTTGCCGTGCCCCTCCGGAAGCGGCAGACGGCCGATCTCGCCTACGGCCACTGAGCTGCTGCTCAAAGCCGTGAATATTTGACGCGGGCCAGCCCACCGCAGGGTCTCCCGAACTGCTGTCAAAACGCTGCTCGCTGTCGCGTACAGAGCCACCCACCTGGCCGAGGCCCTGACTCAGTACGCTCAGCGGGCTAACGAGGCCAAGATGGGCTACCTCGACTTCATCGACCTGATCCTTTCCGAGGAACTGGCCGTCCGTGACGACCGCCGATTCCGCCAGGGCCTGCGGTTGTCGAAGCTGCCGCATCACAAAACGCTCGATGACTACGATTTCTCGTTCCAGCCCGAGCTCGACCCTCGCAAGGTCAAAGACCTTGCCACCCTGTCGTTCGTCGAGGCCAAGGCCAACGCTGCCCTGCTCGGGCCGCCGGGGGTGGGCAAGACGCACATCGCCGTCGCTCTCGCGGTCGCTGCCTGCTGGGCCGGCTACTCGATCTACTTCACCAGCCTCGACGACATGGTCCGCAACCTCACCGCCGCCGAATCCGCCGGGCGCCTGACCAGCAAACTCCGCAGCTACCTGCGGCCAGCCGTCCTTGTTCTGGACGAAGTCGGCTACCAGCCCCTCGCTCGCGCCGAGGCCAACCTCGTCTTCCAGGTCATCTCAAAGCGATACGAAAAGGGCTCGATCATCCTGACCTCGAACAAGACCCTCAGCAAATAGGGACAGATGTTCGGGGATGAGGTCCTGGCCACCACCGTCCTCGATCGTCTCCTCCACCACTGCGGAGTGATCTCCATCAACGGCCCAAGCTACCGCCTCAAGAACCGGCTCGCCGCCATCGAACGAGAACGAGACGACGCGGCCTGAAGTTCCCTGCAACGGGCGAGCCTTGACCTGCGGAGATGGACGATCGGGCGTCACTGATGCCCTCGGCGTCGATCCCCTGAGCACTCGCGCTTCCCTACCGACCGGATGCCGGGAAGGCAGGTCCGCCGCGCTCCTCCTCGTCCCACTCTACGCAGGTCAGGGATGTCGTATGCCTTGTCGGCGTGGAGCTTGCGGGGTTTGAGGTTCCAGCCGCGGTGGGGATCGTGTCTCGATTGGAGACCGGCCACCATGGGCTTCAGGCCTTGGCTGTCGTGGGTGTTGGCGGCGGAGATGCCTACGACCAGGGGCAGTCCGTTCGCGTCCGACAGGACATGCATCTTGGAACCCGGTTTACCCTGGTCCACGGGGCTGGGACCTGTGAGTTCGCCCCTCTTTTGGCCCGTACGTGGGCGGAGTCGAGGACCACGCGAGTCAGGTCGAGCAGGCCGCACTCGTCGATGCGGTCGAGCACCGCCTCGTGCAGCCGGCCCCAGACACCGGCCCTGGACCAGATGGCGAAGCGCCGGTGGGCAGTAGATTTCGAGACCCCGAAACACGGCGGCAGAGCCCGCCAGGCACACCCGCTCACCAGCACATAGACGATCGCCGCGAACAGGGTCTCATCAGGCGTGTCCTGCGTCCCACCGCCCTGCGGCCGCACCCTCGACGGCGGGATCAACGGCTTCGCGATCTCCCACAGCCCCTCCGGAACAATCCAACTCCACGTATCCCGCCCCATGAACAACCCAACGAGCGATCACCACATAGGACACGGTCTAACACTCCAGTCAGATTTCGCGTCCTGAGCTGGCTCTTTTCAGGTAGTGGCATCGTTGGGCGATGGCTTGGTGGCGTCCGCGCCAGTGGGACCATCTCAGGGCATGCTGACGCTGGTTGAGTTCAGGTCTGGGGTGGGGCAGGAGAGTGTCCAGGAGCCGTCGGATTTCCGCCACGGTGAGGGAGACGAGGCTGGTCGGTTCGTTTCTGCGGTTTCCCGGTGGGCGGCTTGGGCGGCCAGGGCGGTGAGGAAGGCACGGGCGAGCATGGCCAGGGTGATGTGCCGGTACCAGCCCGGATAGCGGCGGACCTCGTACTCGTCCAGGCCGCACTCGTTCTTCGCGGCCTGGAAGCATTCCTCGACCGCCCACCGACTGCCGGCGATCCGAGCGAGTTCGTCGATCTCGATGCCGACGGGTGCGTGGGCGAGGTAGTAGGCGAGCTCGGCGGGGTCGGACAGACTACGGCGGGCCAGCACCCAGCGATGATGGGTCGGCGGATCCGGGTCGAAGACGATGTTGGCGGGCAGTTTCGCCGCGGCCCAGTCATAGACGCGTGGGCCCTTCGCTCCGTCGCCGCAGGACAGCCGCTGCCAGGCATCGGCGGGGGCCTCGTCAATGAGCTGGTCGATGCGCCAGGCACCGGCCAGGGGCTTGATCTGCTGGGACTTGGGCACCGCAACCACGTAGCCGATGTCGAGCTGCTCGAGCAGGCGTCGGAAGTTCCAGTCCTGCCCGTAAGCCTCGTCCGCGGTCACCCAGGCGGCCGGCAGGCCCGCAGCCACGCAGCGGCGCACGATGTCCCGGGCCAGCTCCCCCTTGGTGGCAAAGCCGCGTTCCTCAGGGATTTTCGCTGCCCGGCACCGCTCACGGTCGCAGGTCCAGGATTTCGGCAGGTAGAGCTCCCGGTCCACCAGGGCCCGGCCCGAACTGGTGGCGTAGGCGGCGAACACGCCGATCTGGCAGTTGTCGATCTTCCCCGAGGTGCCGGTGTACTGCCGGCCCACCCCGGCCGAGGTGGTGCCCTTCTTGACGAACCCGGTGTCATCGATGATCAGTACCCCGCCCGGACCGAGCCGCTCGGCGGCGTAGTCCCGCACGTCGTCGCGTACGGCATCGGCGTCCCAGCGGGCACCGTTCAGCAGGTGTTGCAGGCCCGCCGGATCACGATGGCCGGCCCATTCGGCCAGCTGCCAGCCGTTCTTCCGCCCGACCGGCGCCAGCAGACCCCGCACGTAGTCACGCATCCGCCACCGCAGATCCGCCCTCCCGAACCGGCCCGCCACCCGAGCGAAAGCCGACTCCAACTCGGCCTTCCAGCAATCGACTTCAGGCATCACGTCCATACCCGAACAACGACAACCAGCAGCTCAGGACACGAAATCTGACTGAAGTACTAAAAGACTGATTTCTTCCGGCTGTTCCTGGGCTCGTCGGAGGTATCTCGGGGCGGTGTGTCCTACCCGGCCCCGTCCTCGTGGCCGGGTCAGCCTAGATCGTCCACCCGCACCCCCAGCCATTTGTGTTGCTTGCCGCCGAACTGCAGGCGGAGTGTCCTGACGGTGATGCCGTTGGCCGCAAGGACGTTCCTGATGTCGAATTCCTGCAGGCCGAGGTGCTTGAATTCCGGCAGGCTGCGGAGGTGGGTGGTCAGGGCGTCGAGGTGCACACCGAGGTGGTTGTTCGCTGCTGCCAGTTGGCGGATGGTCTGGGCGAGGTCTTCGATGGTGGGGAGGTGGGCGAGGCCGTGCCGGCCCAGGGCATCTACCCGCACCCCCAACCGTTCCCGCCACGTTTCGCCGTCCAGCCCATTGAATTTCTGGACGCTGATGCCAGCGGCCTGGAGGACGTCTCTGATCTCGTATCTCTGCAGGTCGAGGTGCTTGAATTCCTGCTGGTCGCGGAGGTGGGTGGCCAGGGTAGCGAGGTGCACACCGGCCCGTTCCCTGGCCAGTCGGCGGATAGTGCGGGCGAGGTCTTCGACGGTAGGGAGGTGGGCGGTGCCGTGCCGGCCCAGGTCGTCCACCCGCACCCCCAACCGTTGGCGCCGCTCGTCGCCGAACCGCAATTGGAGAGTCTTGACGTTGATGCCGTTGGCTGTGAGGGCGTCCCTGATCTCGGCTTGTGTCCGGCTGAGGTGGGTGGCCAGGGTGTCGAGGTGCGCACCGGTCTGTTCCCCGGCCAGTTGGCGGATGGTGCGGGCGAGGTCTTCGATGGGCGGGAGGTGGGTGGTGCCGTGCCGGCCCAGGTCCTCCTCCCGCATCGCTGGCAGGTGCGGCGCTGCCGGGGGCTTTGCTCCTTGCGCCGGGGCGGGTGGGCCGGTCGGGGTGGGGGGGTTCTGGGTTGGGGTGTGGCTGCCGTTGTAGTGGTCGCCTGTGTAGTTGTGGAAGAGGGTGAGGGATTCCTGTGCGTCGTGGGGTCCCCAGGTCAGGCCGTCTC
>NZ_JBSFBQ010000121.1:0-5924 GCF_053593015.1 Streptomyces sp. NPDC002403
GGGTGTGGTGGTGCGGAACGCTCATGCGGACTTCGCCTTCCGAGAAGTGCGACAAGTGAGGGAGCGTTCCTGCGGGGGACTGCCATGAGGCGGATGGCTGAAAAGGGTCCGGCTGTCGGATGTCCATGGCGCGATGGGCAGGCGCCGGAACCAGGCCGGAAGGGGTAAATCGCCGGTGACCATGGAGTGTCACCGCGGTTGGCAGGGAACCTACGGCGGGCTACACCATTTGGTCAAGACCTGAATTCGTCGGAATGCGATGTGCCGGTGTCGGGATCGGCGCCGTCCGCGTCGTCGACCCAGCCGAGCGAGACGCTGATCCGGCGGGCCGCGTCCCGGACCTGGCCGCCCAGTTCCTGGTAGCGCCAGGCCGGCAGGCCGAGCTTGAGGCCCGTGATGGAGACCGCCCCGGCACACACCGAGCGGTCGTCGAAGACCGGTGCGCCGATGCAGATGATGCCCTCGGCGTCCTCCTCGTCGTCCAGGGCGTACCCGACCCGGGCGATGTCGCGCAGATGCGACAGGAAGGTGGCCGGGTCGGTGATCGTGCGGGAGGTGCGCCGGGGCAGCCCGAACCGCTCGACGACCGCGGCCGCCTCGCTCGGCGGCACGGCGGAGAGCAGCGCCTTGCCCAGGCCCGTGCAGTGCGGCAGCTCGCGCTGTCCCATCCGCAGGTCGAGCCGGACGCGCTGGTCGAGCTCGACCTGGTCCACCACGACCGCGTGGCCGTCCTCGGGGACGGCGAGGCGGGACGCCATCCCGGTGGTCCGGGTCAGTTCGCGCAGGACGGGGTGGGCGACCCCGCGCAGGGACACCTGGGAGCGGGCCCGGTCGCCGAGCCGGGCCAGGCTCATGCCGAGCCGGTAGCGGCGGTTCATGCCCTCGCCGTCGTCCGAGACGAGGCCGTAGGCGCGGAGGGTCTGGAGCATGCCGAAAGCGGCGCTCTTGGAGATGGAGCAGGCCTGGCCGACCTCCGTGACGCTCAGGCCGTTCCCCTGTGCGGGGGCGGCGAGCGCCTCGAGGATGTCCGCTGCCCTGGCCACGCTCTTGACCCAGTACTTCGGTTCTTCTGGGGCAGCACTGTTCGTCATAGCAGAACAGCGTAGTGCCTCGGGAGGGGCTCGAACGCGCTTTCTCTGTGAAGAAAGCGCGGAATCGAGCCTTCCTGGGTGCGAAAGGGTCTTGACCGGCCCTGGAGCCGCACGTAATATCCAGGCACTGTTCTGCTCTACAGAACAGCGTTCAGAAAAAGCGAGACGCACCACCTGAAGCACCAAGGATCATCCTCATTCCTGCGGCGACTGCCGGGCGGATGGCGCCAGGGACTCACGGGCCGGGCAGGGCCTGCGAAGACCGACGACTCTCGACGCAAGGAGCAAGTGATATGAGTTCAGGCCCGGTAGGCAATGAATCCGGAGCCCGACTCGCCGAACGCGCCCGCCAGGTCGTACCCGGCGGCGTGAACAGCGGTCAGCGCAGCGTTCCCGGACTGACCGACCTGGTCGTCACGGGTACGGACGGCGCACGGTTCCGTACCGCCGACGGACGCGAGTACACCGACTTCCACTCGGCGTTCGGCCCGCCCCTGCTCGGTCACAACGACCCCGACGTGGCCCGCGCCACCGCGGAGGCCGGCGCCACCCTCGGCCACATGGGCGTCGGTGTCACCGAGGGCGAGGTCCTCCTCGCCGAACAGCTCACCGAGCTGATCCCCTCCATCGAGAAGGTGCTGCTCACCAGCACCGGCAGCGAGGCCACGTTCCACGCGCTGCGCGTCTCCCGCGCCGCCACCGGCCGCCGCCTGGTCGTCAAGTTCCAGGGCTGCTACCACGGCTGGCACGACGCGGTCAGCCTCAACGTCATCTCCGCGCCCGAGAAGGTCGGCGGCCACGACCCGATCTCCACCGGCATCCTGCCCGAGGTCCTCGAAGCCACGCTCGTCCTGCCGTTCAACGACAGCGAGGCCGTCCGCCGCACCTTCGCCGAGCACGGCTCCGACATCGCCGCCGTGATCGTCGAGCCCGTCCCGCACAACGTCGGAGCGCTCCTGCCGTACCAGGAGTTCCTCACCACGCTGCGCGAGGAGACCACGAAGGCCGGCAGCGTCCTGGTCTTCGACGAGGTCATCACCGGCTTCCGCCACGACATCGGCGGCTGGCAGAAGATCTCCGGCGTCACCCCCGACCTCACCACCCTCGGCAAGGCCATCGCCAACGGCGCCCCCGTCGGCGCGATCGGCGGCCGCGCCGACCTGATGGACCTCTTCTCCACCCGCCCCGGCGCCCCCGCCTTCTTCGCCGGCACGTACAACGGCCACCCGTCCGTCGTCGCCGCGGCCCTCGCCACCCTGCGCAAGCTCCGCGAGGAGCCGGTCCACGAGCACGTCTTCCGGCTCGGCGAGCGCGTGCGCACCGAACTGAGCGGACTGTACGAACGCCTCGGCGTCCCCGCCGTCGTCACCGGCTACGGCTCCGTCTTCGTCAGCTACTTCATGCCGGGCGAGGCCCCCCGCACCTACGCGGACCTGCTGAACAACGACGCCTCGCTCTTCGTCGGCTACCGCCGCAAGCTCCTCGACCACGGTCTGTTCGAGCTGCCGCTCAACCTCAAGCGCAGCCACATCAGCTACGCCCACACCGACGCCGACGTGGACCGTCTCATCGAGGGCACCGAGGCCGCGGTCAAGGCCGTGCTCGCCGACGGCGGAGCCCGGGACCTGGAAAACACCTCCACCATGGGCGGAGCGACCCGCTGATGCTGACCGTCAACCGCACCCGCCCGGCAGGCCCCGCAGGCCGGATCACCCGCGTCGAGACCCTGATGCTCGGCACCTCCTGGCGCGACTTCGGCTACGTCCGGGTCCACACCGACGAGGGCCTGTCCGGCATCGGCGAGATCACCCACCCCTACCGGGTCCGCGAGGTCTGCGAGCTCACCGAGGCGATCGCCCGGCGCCACCTGATCGGCGCCGACCCCTTCGACATCGAGGAGCTCTGGCTCCGCGTCTACCAGGGCGACTTCCTGCGCGGCGGCGACATGGGCGGCGTCGCCCTGTCCGGCCTCGACCAGGCGATGTACGACCTGATGGGCAAGGCGCTCGGCGTGCCCGCGTACCGGCTGACCGGCGGCGCCTGCCGGGACGAGGTACGGGTGTACGCCAACGGCTGGTACACCGGCGAACGCGAGCCCGAGACCTTCGCCGCCAAGGCGAAGGAGACCGTGGCGAAGGGTTTCACCGCCCTCAAGTTCGACCCGTTCGGCCCCGGACTGCACGAGCTGGAGCGCGCCGAACTGCGCCGCTCCGTCGACCTCGTGGCCGCCGTCCGCGAAGCCATCGGGCCCGATGTCGACCTCTTCATCGAGGGCCACGCCCGCTTCGCCATGCCGACCGCGGCCCGGCTGGTGCGCGAGCTGGAGCCCTTCGACATCGGCTGGTTCGAGGAGCCGATGCCGTGGACCCACATCGAGCGCTACGCGGAGCTGCGGCAGCGCGCCGCGTTCCCGATCTCCGGCGGTGAGCACTTCCACAACCGCTACGAGTACAAGCAGCTCTTCGCCACCAACGCGGTCGACATCATCCAGCCCGACCTCTCCATGGCCGGCGGATTCACCGAGGTCCGCAAGCTCGCCGCGATCGCCGACACCCACGGCATGCTCGTGGCCCCGCACAACTCCAACTCGCCGCTCTGCACCACCGTCTCGGTGCACGCGACGCTCGGAATCCCCAACTTCAAGATCCTGGAAACCTTCGACGGGCTCCTTGAGGACTACGTCTTCGACGCACTCAAGGGCACCCTTCCGATCACCGACGGCCACATCGGTCTGCCGACCGCACCCGGTCTCGGTGTCGAGCTCGTCGACGAGGTCTTCGAGGAGCACCCGCCCAGCCACCGCTTCTGGAACATGTTCGCGGACGGCTGGGAGAAGCGGAACCGGACATGATCGTCGACGTCCACTCGCATCTCTTCCGGCACAGCCACGACTTCACCGACCCGTTCAGGTCCGACTCCGCCCGCGCCCACGCGGGCGAGGTCGACCTCACGGTGAAGTGGGAGGAGTACGCGGCCACCGCCCCCGAGGGCACCCGCACGATCGTCGTCGGCGGCAAGGCGCGGCGCAGCGGCCTGTGGGTGGACGACGCGGCCGTCGCCTCGTACGCCGGAGCGCACCCCGACCGGCTCATCGGCTACCTCTCGCTCGACCCCACCCAGCCCGGCTGGCAGGACGAACTCCGCTACGGCCACCAGGAACTGGGCCTGCGCGGCATCAAGCTGATGCCGATGTACGCGGGCTTCGACCCGGCCGCCGAGGAGTACGACGAGCTGTACACGTACGCCGAGCGGCACGGACTCCCGCTCCTGGTGCACACCGGCACCACCTTCGTGTCGAGCGCACCGCTGGAGTGGGCGATGCCCCGCCACCTGGACGCGGTCGCCATCCGCCACCCGGAACTGCGGATGGTCCTCGCCCACCTCGGCCACCCCTTCGAGGGCGAGTGCATCGCGGTCATCCGCAAGCACCCGCACGTGTACGCGGACATCAGCGCCCTGCACTACCGGCCCTTCCAGCTCTGGCACAGCCTCCGGCTGGTCCAGGACTACGGGGTCTTCCACAAGCTGATGTTCGGCAGCGACTACCCGTTCACGACGGTCGACGACTCGGTGCGGGGGCTGCGGGAGATCGCCCGTATCCCCGGCATCCCGGGGCTGCCGCCGCTCGACGTGGACGCGGTGGAGGAGATCATCCACCGGCCGTCGCTGGATCTGCTGGGCCTGAACGGCTGACCCGGCCGTTCCCTCAGTACCTGCCGGTACGGTGCCGGGGTCATCCCCCTGTCGCCCGGCACCGGCCGGCAGCCGGGCCGCCGCGCCATCACCCAAGTGTCCCTGCGCGGCGGCCCGGACCTCTCCGGCGATCAGGACCGGACCCGACCACCCCCTCCGTACCTCTCCGCCTCTCCACCTCTCCGCCTGGAGGAACCCCGCCATGACCGCAGCCGTCCCGCCCCGGGGAACCGACCGCTTCGATCTGACCGGCCGCACCGCGGTCGTGACCGGGGCCGCCCGGGGTCTCGGCCGCTCCTTCGCCGTCGGGCTCGCGGAGGCGGGCGCCGATCTGGTCCTCGTCGACCTGCCCGGTGCCGAGGGCGTCACCGAGACCGCGGCGGCGATCGAGGCACTCGGCCGCAACTGCCGGACGTACGGACAGGACCTGGCGGACATCGACGCGCTGCCCGGCTTCGTCGACTCCGTACGCGCCGACGCGGGACCGCTGCACATCCTGGTCAACAACGCGGGCACCGCGGCGCTGGAACGCTTCAACGAGATCACCCCCGCGAGCTGGTCCCGCATCATGCGGGTCAACGTCGACGCCGTCTTCTTCCTCAGCCAGCGCATCGCTGAACACATGACGGCGGACTCGGTCGCGGGCCGCATCATCACCATCACATCGAAGAACGCCCTGGTGGCGGAGGCCGGCCTGGCCCACTACAACGCCTCCAAGGCCGCCGCCCAACTGCTCACCGAGACCCTGGCGGTGGAGCTCGCCCCGCACGGCATCACCGCCAACACCCTCGCCCCCGGCATGGTCGAGACACCCATCGACGGCGAATTCCCCTTCGACCGGGAGGCCTTCGAATCCGCGTACCGCGAGCGCATCCCGCTCGGCAGGTACGCGCAGCCCGACGAATGCGTGGGCGCGCTGCTGCTGCTCGCCTCGGACGCCGGCGCGTATCTCACCGGGGCGCGCATCATCGTCGACGGGGGAGTGCTGGCCGACCAGATGCCGCGGATGCGCTTCATGCCGCCGTACCGCAACACGATCTGACCGCGACCGACCGGCAGTCGGTTCCCACCGAGCACGCATCGACAACGCGAGGAGCGCCTCCGTCATGTCCGTCAATGCTTCGTCCCCCGCTCCGTCCT
>NZ_JBSFBQ010000122.1:0-5785 GCF_053593015.1 Streptomyces sp. NPDC002403
TCTCCTGGCGCTCGGCCTCTGTCAGCTCCTCCATGATGGCCGGGTTGATGTGCATGATCAGCAGGAACTTCATGTCCAACTCCTCACCGTCGCGGCGCCCGGTCGGGCCCCGTCATCGGGTAGTCGTCGCGGGCCGACCGTTCTTGACATGCCGGCGGCGGGTTCAGCAGATCAGATGATTCTGCCGGTACAGGTCAAGATCCGTCGATCGGCTCCGACCTCACGGTGACGATCCAAGTCTCACCACCGTTATCGCCATCACAGGAGGAACACGTGGCTCAGCTACTGAGAGTCCAGAACTTCAACGTCTCGAGTGACGGAATCGGTGCCGGTGAGGACCAGACCCTCGAGAGACCATTCGGTCATGTCGAGCCCGAGAGGCTGTTCGCCTGGGCCGGCGCCACTGCGAGTTGGCCCATGCGCACCGAACCCGGGGGCAGCCGGGGCCTCGACGACTACCTCACGCGGGACTACGCACGCAACATCGGCGCCGAAATCATGGGCCGCAACAAGTTCGGGCCCCAGCGCGGGCCCTGGCACAACCACGAGTGGCGCGGCTGGTGGGGCGACGAGCCCCCGTTCCGCACCCCGGTGTTCGTCATGACCCACCACACACGTCCTTCGTACACGCTCTCCGACACCACGTTCCACTTCGTCGACGGCGACCCGGCCACGGTCCTCGAACAGGCCCGGGAGGCGGCGCAGGGCAAGGACGTCCGACTCGGCGGCGGAGCGACCACCATCCGGCAGTTCCTCGACGCCGACCTCGTCGATACCCTGCACGTGGCGGTCTCGCCGGTGAAGCTCGGATCCGGAGTACGACTCTGGAAGTCCCCCGATGAGCTGCTCGACCGGTACCACCTGGAGGTCGTTCCCAGCCCGAGCGGGGTGACGCACCACCTGTTCTGGCGAAAGTGACCGGACCTCAAGGCTGGCCCCGGCCGGCTGTTTTGCCTCCCGGGGCTGCCTTGAGGCGGGCCGTCGAGCGATGGTTACTCAACGTTACTTGCCTGGCTGCAGCAGCTATACGAGAACCGGGCCTACTCGCGGCGCACGTCCCTCAGTGCGGCCTCATACGACTGGCCAGTCTCCGCCGTCCTTCGCCGGGCAGTGTTCTCCAAGGGCTTGATGTGATGGGTGAATGCCTCGGCCGGTGAATATGCGCCTGGAGGCGAGGACCAGCGCGCGGCCCCTGCGGACACGCGATGGAGCCCCGGACGCTCGACCGTCCGGGGCTCGCGGATGCTCAGGGTACGGCGGCTGCTACAGGTCGAACTCGAGGTGCTCGATGTCCGTGAAGCGGACCTCCTCCAGGGAGCCGGCGCGGCGGCCGCCGTCCTGGAAGTACACCTCCTTGAGCGCTTCGGCAGCGATCTCCCGCAGCTGCTGGTCGGTGGCGCCCTGCTCCTGGGCGTCGAAGAGGCGGGCGGCGTACTGCGGCGGCAGCGCCACCGTGAGGTGCCGGATCCGGTCCTGGTCCGTCGATCCGATCGGGGCGGTGTAGCCGAGTCGGGCGCGGGTGTCGATGACAATGCCGCCGGTGCTCGCCGCCTGCTCGCGGGCCTTCGCCCGGATCTGCGGCTGCCACCTGGCCTTCACCTCGCGCTCCATGCGGGCGGCGAGATCGGGACGGGGCTTCTTGATCTGGTCCTTCACGTACCGCTCGACGGTCCGCTGAGAGACCCGCAGCATCTGAGCGACCGCCTTGGTGCCCTTGAGCTGTTTGACCAGGTACCGCATCTGCGCGCCGGCCGACTTCGGGATCGGGCGGGTGAACGCCTTCTGCACCGCCTGATCCAGACCGTCCCCGAACATGCTCATCGCGGTCTACCTACTCTCCGTTGTCCCTGTCGGTGACGGTGCCGTCCTTGATGTACCGGGCGAGGTTGAGCTCCGGGGCGTTGAACTGCTCGCGGACGCCCTCGCCCCACAGCACGCTCTGCGTGCCCTCCCACTTGACCAGGCCGGGGTTGACCCCGAGCTTGAAGCCGCCCGGCAGCGGCTTGCCCTCCCGGTAGGGCAGGAAGTCCAGCGGGCTCTCGCCATCGGCCGCGTACACGGCGCAGTCGGAGAGAATGGCGACGGGGTACTGCCCGGTGAACGCGGCGTGCTTGACGATCTTGCGGTGCAGGTTGATCCGTGTGCGGGAGATGATCGCGGCGCGGATGTCCGGCCGCCACGTCGGCCGGGACAGCGCACGCCACGGCTCGCCGGGCCGCCACCCCTCGCCCCGCGGGCGCTCGCGCAGCTTCCCCAGGCCGCCCTTCACCGTCGCCTTGATCGCGGACACCACGATCGCCAGCTCCGGGTCACGCTGCCGGTAGCCGTCCAGCGCCGCCAGGAAGTCGGCCGGTGACAGATCCGCGTCGACACCGAGGTCGGCCATCGTGGCGAGGTAGGCGTCGCGCAGCCGGTTGTACCAGCCGTCCAGGTAGCGGCCGTTGTCGTACCGGACGTACGCCTCGATCGGCGCGACGTCGTAGCCGAGTTCCACCGCGTAGGCGACGGTCGGCGTCGCGTACCAGGCCGGGCCCTCCGGGCGCTCGCCCTTCGGCGTGAACGGGCTCGGCAGCAGGCCAGCCTCCAGCTCTGCCCACTTGTCCTTGCCGACCTTCACCCGGGACAGGTCGACGTGAGACAGGTCCACCAGCCAGCTTCCCGGGAGCTTCGGGTCGAACACCGGCTGCTTGACGTGCGTCGGCGCGCCGAGGCCGACGATCAGCCCGTTCGCTCCGGCGGCGAAGGCCATGTTCACGTCGATGCCCACCAGGTTGCGGCGCAGGCATTCGTCGTCGGTCAGGGGCCGCGCCCAGTCGTACGCCTCCTCGAACAGCTTCTCCGACGGCCCGCGGACGTGGAAGCGCGGCAGATCTGCCAGCAGCGGGTGCCCGTCCGGGGCCTCGCACGGCGCGCAATCGACCGGGTCCTTCCCCAGCGAGCCGGGGTTGTGCTCGGAGTGCCGCTTACCGTCGGCGTCCGGCTCGGAGGCCCGGGTCGCCGGGTGCAGCGCGGTCATCAGCTCCAGACCGGTCACGGCGGTCGAGCCGCGCGGCGTCATCACCCGGGACGCGTACTCGCCCAGGACCCGGGCGAGTTCCGCCGACGGAAGCTGCTCGGCCTCGCCCCAGTGCCGCGTGTCCAGCGCCTGCCAGGACGGGATGCACAGCTGCACGCAGGCCCGCTCCGAGCCTGTGGCGGGGCGGTAGATCCGCGCCCACGGCCCGAACCCACGCTTCGTCAGCTTCCACTTCGCGCGCACCAGCTGCTTGATGACCTTGTGGCCCTCCGGCAACCGCCCGGCCAGCCGCTCCTCCTCGCTGAGGGCAACCGGGAGGCCGTAGCGCTCCAGTGCGGTCTTGGTGAGCACGAGCAGCGGGTCGGCCGGCTTGCCCGGACCGGACAGCTTCGGCGCCCCGAGCTTCGCCTCCTTGAGCGTCCAGTCCACCAAGGTGGGCAGCGACTTGGCGGGCACGTCCAGGACCAGACCGCCGACGCAGTACGCCAGCGCCTTCCCGTCCTCGACGTCGACGACCGCGAGCGGGCCGTGCTCGAACCGCGGGTCGGTGCCGCCCGCCGGGGTCGCGGCCGGGGCCGCCTTCCGCGCGCCGGGACGGCGCGACGTCGACGACGGCCTGGTGGTGCGCGCCGGACGCGGCGCTGCTGCCGGAGCAGCGGCGACGGGAGCAGGGGCAGGGGTCTGGGTGTCCTCGGGTGCAGTCATGGCCGCAGCGTCGAGCGCCGGGCCTGTGGACAGAACCCGCGCTTCCGCCGGGGCGTGCGCGGCGGTGAACGCGGTCGGCACCGCAGCGTCCTGGACGGGCGCAGCCGAGGCGGCCGGTGCGGGGTAGAGCTCCGCGAGCTTGTCCAGCAGCCGGGCGTATGCGTCGCGCTCCGGCGGGCGGGGCTCGGTCTTGCCGGACTCCCACCCGCTGACCGTGGCCCGGCGCACCTTCAGCGCGCCTGCCACCTCGTCAATCGTCAGGCCGTGCGCGGCACGCAGCCGCTTGCGCTCCCCCGGCGGCGGCAGCGTGGCGCGGGACGCGAGCAGCGCGTCGACCGCGTCGAACAACTCAGACATGGGTTACCTCCCGATCAACACCCTACCCCATGAAGCGTACGACTGGCGTACGCATGCCGTACGAATGACGTTCTTTTTGCGTACGAGTGTTATGTTGACCTTGATCTGTCAACAGCTAGAGCCGTCCGGGGGGAACCGATGGAAGAGCGCGGCGTCGCGGGCACAATGTCCGAGCGAGAGAGCCGTCAGACGCTGCAGCAGGTGATCCTCCCGGCGTTCACGCAGGGCGCCGCGCGCCAGAGCCACCCGGTCGTCGTCATCGTCGGCGGCCAGCCCGGCGCGGGAAAGACCCAGATCGCAGACCTGGTCCAGGGCGTCCTGAACCGCCGGGGCGGCGCCGTGCGCGTCGCCCGCGACCTCTACAAGGCCACCCACCGGCACTACGACGCGCTCCTGGCCGCCGATGTCCGCACCGCCGGGGCGAAGGTCCGGCCGGACACGAGCCGCTGGCAGGCCGAAGCCGAAGAGCACATCCGGGCCCGCCGGTTCGACGCGGTCGTCGAATCCGCCCTCGCCGATCCCGACGAAACCCGCGCGTCGTCGGCGGCGTACCGCCGGTCCGGCCACCGGATCGAGGTGGTCGCGCTCGCGACCCCTGAGGCCCTGAGCCAGCTCGGGATCCTGGACCGCTTCCTGACCGAAGCGGTCCACACGACGAGCGCCACATCCTGAGCTCGCCCTGCTGGACGCCTTCGACCTCCAGCTGGCCACCGCCGCAGCCGGCCTCCCCCACCAGGCGGCCGCCGCCCGGCTCGCCGAACGCCCCTTCGTCCGCGAGAACCCGTACGCGCTGTGGCCGTACCACCTGCACGCCCTGATCCGCTCCACCCTGCGCACCGCAGACGACGCCACCGACGACCGCTGGACCGACGCCGACTGGCAAGCCGCCGCTGCTCGAAGAACTCCTTGCCTTGGCCCGTCCCTGTGCCGTCGAGGAGGTAGACGCAAGCGGGGACGTGGCGGTGGAGCGGTTCGTGCAGTGGATCACAGACCCACACCAGCGCGAGGCGATACGGGCGTGCGCTCTGCCGCTACAGCTGAACGAGGACATATTTGCCGCCGCGGCTGGGCCGGAAGTAGGAGGGCTGTGGGAGTGGCTCTGCGGGCAGCCGTTCGTCAGCGGCCATGATGACTTCAAGCATTATCACGCGGTCGTACGCGCCAGCATGGTCCGTCAGCAGCGCGCCCACTCTCCCCAGCGCTGGACCGCAGCACATCTCCGGCTCGCTGACGTCCACGCCTGCTGGCGCGCCGCGGTCGAGGAGAACCTTCCCGAGGCGAAACGCTGGGGAGATCCTGGATGGCGCCGACACCGTCTGGACGAGACATACCACCGCTTATGCGCGCACCCTGGGGCATATTTGGTGTCTGCTCTTGGACAGATCGCGCAGGCGGCGGACTGGGACACGGCGGTGCTGCGGCAATGGACCGAGACCTTCGAGCAGGCCGCGCTCGACACCGGCAATGCCGCCCTGCTCAGCTGGTCTGGCCGCCTCGGGAACGCCCTCGCTAGCGACGGGCCAGTTCTCGCGTGCCTCACTGTTCTGCTGACCTGCGGTGATTTGAGCACCGCTGCCCGGGGCTGGGCCGGCCTCGACGCGCAGGGGTGGGAGACCGATATGGGGATCCTGTCCAGCTGCCGGGTGCTGGGCGAGGGCGTCGACATCCGCGGCAAGCGCGGTGTCGGCGGCGTCGTCTTCGCCGACA
>NZ_JBSFBQ010000123.1:0-5774 GCF_053593015.1 Streptomyces sp. NPDC002403
GACGTCAGACATCTCGATCAACAGCCCGGGGGCCTCGCTTGTTGGGCTTCACGGCCCATCACTCAATCGGTGGCCAACTCGAAGAAGCTCACTGACTGATGCGGCAGACCAGACGGGCGGTGTCACGGCCTCCTTCGGCCTCGCCGTGTACGTCGTCGAACGGGGCGAGCCACAGAAAGAGATCGGCGCAGAGGAACACGCCGTCCCGGTCCGCCGTGGGCAGGAGACGAGCCACCCCCTGGGCCATGATGTTACAGAGGGCCTTCGCCTCGCCGGGTGAACCGATCAAGGGGAAGGTCCGGAACCAGTTGGCGGTCTGATCCTCCATGGCGTCGGCATACGGGATCGTAGCGAAGGAGCTGGGGAAGGAGCCTTGGAGGTCGGGCATCGGCAAGGGTACGCACGCTCGGGCTGCAGGTGTGACTCATACGGATATCCTCGCGACAGCCCGCTGCCTGGTTTCGACGACCATACGAGGGTCCGACGGCTGCACGCTGAGCAGTCCGACCGGCTCCACGGTGGCGCCCGGAACGGGCCGCAGCCGCCAGCGGGACGCGATGAAAGCCGTGATGACGGTCGCTTCCGTCCAGGCGAACGCGTCGCCGATGCACATGCGTTTTCCTGACCCGAAGGGGATGAAGGCTCCTCTCGGCGGCTGGGGGCGCTCCGGCAGCCAGCGGTCGGGGTCGAAGCGCAGCGGGTCGGGGTACAGGGCCGGGTCCCGGTGCAGTGCGTAGGGACTCCACAGCACCTGCTCCCCCGCCGGCAGTCTGGTCTGCCCGAGGCGCACGGGCTCGGTAGTCTGCCGGGTCACCAGCCAGCCGGGGTGGTGCAGGCGCAGGGCCTCGCTGACCAGTCTGCGGGTGAAGGCGAGTCGGGGGACGTGCTCGGCGGTGATCGGGCCCTCTCCGACCACGGAGTCGACTTCCTCGTGCAGCCTGCGCTCCAGCTCGGGGTCGCGGCCCAGCTCGTGGAACAGCCAGGCCAGCATGACTCCCGTCGTCTCGGAGCCCGCGGCCAGCAGCCCGATGATCTCCGACAGGATCTCGTTGTCGGGCAGTGGCGCACCGGTTTCGTCCCGGGCCTCCAGGAGCAGTGTCACGAGGTCGTCGTGGGCGTCGGGGGCCGCCCGGCGCTCCGCGATGATGTCCGCCACCTCGCTGCGCAGCAGGCTGCGGGCGGCCTTGAGCCGCCGGTTGCTGCGGGTGGGAAGCCGCTCCAACGAGGACACGGGCACCATGGTGCGCCAGATGGCGGCCGTGAAGACCGTGTCGACGGCGTCGAGGATCGCCCGTGCCCGCTCCTGCTCTGCGCGGAAGGAGCACAGCACTGACATGGCCACGTCCTGGGCCATGAGCCCCATTTCGGTCTTCAGGTCGAGCACTTCCCCCTCACGCCAGCCTGTGAGGGACGGTTCCACCGTTTCCCGCATGGTGTTGACGTACCCGCTGATCCGTTCGCGGTGGAAGGCGGGCTGGAGCAGGCGGCGCCGGCGCAGGTGGGGCTCGCCTTCCCTGAGCGGCAGGGCCGACTCACCGAGAAGCTTGAGCTTCTCGCCCAGAAACCCCTTGGAGAAGGAATTGGACTTGCTGGTAAGCATCTCGTGTATCAGCTCATGTGAGTTGACCACGGTCACTTTCTTAGGTCCGACCGAGATACGGACGATCGGCCCGTATGTGCGCAGGCGTTCGACGAACTTCAGGCGGTCCTTGATCGGGGAGACAACGTGTCCGATGAGCGGCATCCGCCCCGGGGCGGTCGGCGGAACGTCGATTTCGATAGTCACGCGTCTATCCTTTCTATATATGCTTCTGTACGTGCGGCTGCGCGACGTACCGGCAGCAGCTCCCGCGCAGCGAGCACTTCCGCTTCGATCACTGCAGTGGGCGCAGACAGTGTCGTGCCACAGGGCGGGGTGCGAGGCGGGCGCAGGTATGTCTCGGCGAGATCTAGAGTCGGGGTGAGCCGATGAGGCGGTGCGGGGTGGCGCTGCTCAGTTTTGACGGCATATACAGTCTCTTCGCAGGTGCCGCCCCACGCCCAAGAGCTGTTGAACGTCAGAAGTCAACGAGGCAGCCGTCTGGACGGCCCTGGATGCGTGGTGACCTTCGTACAGTGCAAGCGCGGTGACACTTCGCGCTGTAGCGGAGTAGGGGGAGGCATCCACTTGTCGGTCCAGTGGCCCTCGAATTGCTGCTGGCCGATCAGCCAGTCACATTGCTTCGCCGCTCGGGGGGCTTATGCGTGTTCTGCCGTCGGGCAGTGCCGCAGATGGCTCACGAGGGCCTGGAGGGCGTGAGCGTTCGCGGTAGCCGATCCGGTGTCCTCGCTGATGCAACAGCCGTAGTGGTTGCCGTTGTGGAACAGGTCCAGCGGCGCCGGGCTGTACGGCAAGCCGAGAAGCGAGGTGCGAGGCGGAGGCGCGGGTGGTGCCGAGTGGCATGTCGTTCAACCCGGCACCAACTGGGGTGAGGTTGAGGGCGGTGGCGGGGAGGATGTTCACAGAGTGGTTTGTGCTGGCCTCGACAGGGGCCTTTTGCAATCGCGAGAACGCCCTCCGCGAATTGAGCCAATATAACATCAATCAATTCTCCATGAACGTTTCGGGAAAGATGGAAAAATTTAGGGCACCCAGTAGCGTTGCTGAATATTACACCCGCTCACCCCTTTCTCCCCTTTTCTATTCATTCCGTGAAAATTCTCTCGTATGGCCTGCCCATCACTCACCTCTCCGCTACTACTTCCCTGATTTCAGACGGCAGCGACTTCAACTCCACCCGGTCGGGGATCACCGTGGCGAGTCGGCACCAAATCCGGCGGCAGTACTCAGCGAAGGCAGCTGAGTACTGCCGCCGGGCCCAGAGGTCGCCAGGTCTTCTGCTTTGCCCGCCCCCGAAATGACCTTGGTGTTCCATGCCTCGCAGGCCGCTGCAATCCAGAGCCAATAGGGCCTGACAGATCCACAACCGACACTCCAGGCACCGTCACATTTACCTACGCCGAAGTTGCCCTCCTGGTTCATGCGCGGTTCGATCGACCCCGTGCGGGACACCGTCCCCATCACGCCACACGGCTCAGGCCAGCCCCCAGCCTTCTCTTTGAGTTCGTAACACGATCTTGGTGATGTTGGCTGGTGGGGCGTAACCGGCGTGAGGAATCGTCCGTTCGTGAGGGCGTGGGTACTCGACCGTGGATCGTGGGCGATGAGTTGTGGGCTCTGATCGAGCCGTTGTTGCCGCCGTGGCCGGAGCGGTCGCCGGGGCCACGACCGGTTTCGGACCAGCTGTGCCTCCAGGGCATCCTGTTCGTCCTCTACAACGACATAGCCTGGCAACTCCTGCCCTTGGAGCTGGGGTTCGGCTCGGGGCAGACCTGCTGGCATCGCCTGGACCGGTGGCAGAAAGCAGGAGTCTTCGACCGGCTGCACCGGGTTCTACTTGCAGAGCTGAACGCCGCCGGCGAAATCGACTGGTCACGGGCGTGCGTAGATGGTTCCCACATCCGCGCGAAAAAGGGGGATCCGACACCGGCCCGTCGCCGGTCGACCGGCGGAAGACGGGCAGCAAACACCACCTGATCTGCGATGGACGTAACACCCCGCTCAAGGTCATCACGACCGCGGCCAACCTCAACGACGTCACCCAGACGCTCCCCTTGGTCGACGGCATCCCGCCCGTCGCGGGCCGCCCAGGCAAGCCCCGCCGCAGACCTGAAGCTCTGCTTGACGACAAGGGATACGACTCCAACGCCCACCACGACGAGCTGCGTCATCGGCAGATCCTGCCGATCATCTCCCGCAAGGGAGCGCCGAACATCAAGGGCTTGGGCAAGCTCCGCTACGTTGTGGAGCAGACCTTCGCTCTCCTCCACAACTTCAAGCGCCTGGCCGTCCGCTGGGAACGCCGCACCGAACTCCACGACGCCTTCGTCTCCCTCGCCTGCAGCCTCATCTGCTGGCGGCGACTTCGGAAGCCCAAGAACGGCTGACTGGTGTCAGGGCAGGCCAGGGCCCCGATGGGCTGCTTCAGAACGTTGGTATTCTCCGCATCTACGGCGAGGCGGGGAGATGATCGTGGGAGCAGAGCCGTCGAGTCCTCCGAGCCGCTGGTTGAGAGGAACTGGTCTTGGGGTCGTCTTCGGTGGGCTGACCGCGGTGGTGACCACTGCTGCCATTGGGAGAGCCTGGGCCGCTTGTGACATCGGTAGCGGCGCAGCAGCCAACAGCATGACTTTGCTGCTTCTTGCGCCTCTCATATGGATCACCGCTGCAGTTCCGTGGGTGATCCTGTACGGCACCCTCGGGAAACGTCACCGCAGGACAGCCCTGACTGCGGGGCTCATCTTCACCCTGCGGTTCGCCTGGTTCCTCGTCACGTGGCTCGGTGTGCCGGACTCCTACCCCGCCCCGCTTTGCCCGGCCAATGTCCCACCCTGGTGGCCGAGCTTCGTCCCGGCATGACTCCGGCGAAGCCCACGGACGACCTTGGCACAGGAAGCAGCGACCTACTCAACTGCCCTGACCAGGCCGCTGCACGCCAGCAAGATCGTGTTACGAGTTCTTTGAACCTTCACTCGTCGCTGAGGGGTGAAGGTTGTCCCCTTCCAGACAGTTCTTGCCCACGTCGTAGCGGGGTGCACCGAGCCTTTTCCAACCTCAGGTTGAGGTGTGATGAAGGGCGACGATGGCCTTCACGATATCGGTGATCCGGTTGGTACTGCAGCGGAGTTTGCGCAGGAGACGCCAGCCCTTCAGGGTGGCCATGGATTGCTCGCCGAGGCAGCGGATCCTGGTGTGGGTTCTGTTGTGCCGTCGCTTCTACCGCTTGAGCCGTCGGCCGCGTAACGGGACCCTGACAGGGCGGCCGGAACTTTGGTATGCCTTGTCCGCCCAGCACTTCACGTCCGCGTCGACGAGGGCATCGATGATGCCGTGAGTACGTGCAGCGGTCAGGTCGTGGGTCGAGCCCGGTAGTGCGGGCGAGGCCCACCGAACGGGTCGGTGAGGACCTGGACGTTCATGCCGTGGCGTTTATGCTTCCCGGAGTAGTACGGGGCGTCTGCGGCAATCCGGTCGATAGGTAGCAGGGTGCCGTCCAGGATCACGAACGCCTTCGTCCGCATGGTCTTCGTCGCTTCGGCCAGGGTCGGGGCGAGGGCGGCCAGGTTGTCGACGGCTTCGCGTATGTAGCGATAGGCCGTCGCGACACCAATGCGGAACCCGGCCGCGAGCTGGGCGTAGGTGTCACCGCACCTCAAGTGGCCCAGGGCGAGCAGGGCCTGCCGACCCACCGGCAACCGTCGCCACCGCGTTCCGATCTCGCGCTGCCGGGCACGGAGTTGTCCTGTCAGATAGCGCAGGGTGTGGCTGGACAGATCGATCGACGACGGGTAGACAAGCACGCGAAGCTCTTGGCGGACACGGATGATCTTGGTCGTGAACCCGTCTACCAGGAGCTTCTTCGCGTTGTACAGCTGCCCGCCTCGACAGTGCCGCCGCCAGATTGGAAAGGGCTCACGGTCTTCTGTAAACGTGCAGCAGACCCTTCCGCCGTTGTCGGTGACCGCTGCCCAGCGTGTTGTGCTGGAGGGGTGGGTGCGTCGCCGTACGACGGCCCAGGCTCTGGATCAGCGGTCGCGGATCGTGCTGGAGTGTGCCGAGGGGCGCTCGATCCTTGAGGTGTCCCGTTCGTCGACGAGGTCGCCATGGGGCGCGTTCCATCATGTCGGCGGCACCGTCCCGCTTCTTTTGATAGCCCGTGTTCTGAACCTTGCCG
>NZ_JBSFBQ010000124.1:0-5748 GCF_053593015.1 Streptomyces sp. NPDC002403
GGGCGTACCGGTCGGCGGGAGGAGTGGACATGGAGATCAGGCCTCAGGCGGTCGCCCTTCCCAAGGAGACGGATCATCTCGAACAGGGGAAGTACGGGCCCGTCTTTCCCCGGACTCCGGCGTGCTACGGGTTCACCATCGTCGCGCGGGTCAAGCCCGGTCACGCCGATGCCATGCGCGAGTACGGCTACTCGCTGGCCACGGCGCTCGAACAGGATCCCTACCTTCTCGCGCCACTGAAGCTGCACTACCTGCGTTGGGTTCTCTTCGACGACGACACGCGCTTCATGTACCAGGGGATCTTCGACACCGACTTCGACAAGTACACCGAGGACGCCATCGCGCTGTTCTCGAAGGCGGGCGTGAGCACGGCGTTCGAGCATCTGGAGGGATTCCCCGAGGACTGGAAAACCAATCCGGAGGCGTTCGTCGGATTCGTCCGTGAGCACCACTGTCCGAGCTTCATCGAGTACGGAGAGTACCCGTACGTGACGGCGGACGAGATCAAGAAGGCCCTGCGGATCAAGAACGCTCTGTCGGAGATGCTGGACCAGATGCAGTGAGGCTGGGAGCTGGGCGATGAGCGAGGCCAGAACAGCACGGACCTACAACCAGCGGCACATTCCCCGGAAGCACACCCCTGGCGGACGGCGTGTGAGCACTTACGTCTCATGGAGCTATCCCGCCGAGGCGGCCCGGAACGCGGCCGAACTGGACAACCGGTTCTCCACCATGACCGAGGTCCGGCGGGTGGCGTGGCCGGCCTACGAGGACCCGAAGTGGTCCGACCCCTATCAGTTCCAGCAGGGCATCGCGGGATCGCTGGAGCTGTTCTTCCGCGCATGGGTGGAATTCCAGGAATTCGTCGCGGAGGTCACCGGGCATCCCGTCCCGGTCTACCAGCGCGTCGACCAAGCCGGTTTCCACACCCCCCTCGACGAGCGGGTGCTCGACGACACAGATGTCCTGTTCGTCTTCGGGCTCGACCACATGATCACCGGACAGGAGGCCGAGCCCGGCGAGATCGAGGCCCTGCGGTCCTTCCTCTCGCGGGAGGACGCCCGGCTCGTCCTGGGACCCCATCACGATGTCGGCGCGTCGGACGACCTGTCCGTGCGCGAGGTGGAGTACCGCCACCACGGCGATCCCCTGGTGCCTCGCCAGCAACGGTTCGCCACCTACGTCAGGGACGTGATGAACGGTCTGGGCGTGCCCGTCATCAACCGGTACGGGCTGCGCCCCGCCACCGGTCAGGACAACCGGATCGCCCCCCTGTCGACCGTCAGGGATCTGGACGAGAAGGGATGGCTGAACGGGGTTACGAATTTCAACTTCCACATGCACCTGCCGCACTACGCGGTCACGACCGACGAGCCGCAGGCCATCCATGTGCTGGCCCGGCAGCCGATCGACACGTCCCGGCCCCATCCGTTCACCGAGGACGGGAACACCGAGTTCAACATGTTCTTGTGGATGCCCCCTGGCGATGATCGCGCGGCAGACGTGCTGCTGGCTGACTCGACGATCTTCAGCACACTCTTCGGCGCCGACGACAGCCTGCGGAACTTCTGGCGCAACCTCGTCTCGCAGTGATGCCGCAGGGAGGCCGACATGAGCGCACCCACGGACGTCACGCTGGAACTCGACGACATCCAGCGCGGGGTCCTCAGCCCGCGCCCCACCCCGTACGCGGCGACGTACCTGGTCTTCCGTATCGACGACCGTTCGCAGGGCCGGGAGCTGATGCGGCGGGCAAGTGCGGTGGCGACCTCCGCCGCGGACACCTCCAGCCCCCTCGGGGACACCTGGGTCAGTGTCGCCGTCACGTACTGGGGCTTGGAGGCACTGGGGACGCCACGTTCATCGCTGGACACATTCGTCTGGGAGTTCCGGCAGGGCATGGCCGCCCGCGCGCGGGCGCTGCGCGACGGGGGAGCGAGCAGCCCGGAGCACTGGGAAGCACCCCTCGGCACGCGCGACGTTCACGTGGTGATCACGGCGGTCGCACCCGGCCCCCTGAGCCTGGAGGCGGCCATCGACCGCGCCCGGCCCGCCTATGAACGCCTTCCCGGCGTGACAGCGATCTGGCGACAGGACTGCTACGCACTGCCCTCCGAGAAGGAACACTTCGGGTACCTCGACGGCGTCAGCCATCCGGCCGTCGAAGGGAGCGGCATCCCAGGGTCCAATAGGCTGGAAACGCCACTGAAGAGCGGGGAGTTCGTCCTCGGCTACCCGGACGAGATCGGCGGCGTCCAGATGCCTCGGCCGACCGTGCTGGGGCGCAACGGCAGCTACGTGGCCTTCCGCAAACTCCACCAGGACGTCGCCGCGTTCAGGCGCTACCTCAAGGAAAACTCCACCAGCGCCCACGACGAGGAACTGATCGCCGCGAAGATCATGGGCCGTTGGCGCAGCGGGGCCCCACTGGCCCTCGCCCCGGAGCACGACGACCAAGCCCTCGGCGTCGACCCCCACCGCCGTAACACCTTCCTGTACGAACAGGACGATCCGGCGGGATTCACCACCCCCGGCGGCTGTCACATCCGCCGCGCCAACCCACGCGACGCCTCAGTGGCCGGAGAAGTGCGGCTGCACCGCATGATCCGGCGCGGCGCCGTGTACGGCCCGCCGCTGCCGGAAGGAGCGCTGGAGGACGACGGGGCCGACCGCGGTCTGATGTTCGCGTTCATCGGCGCCCACCTGGGCCGGCAGTTCGAGTTCGTCCAGTCGGAGTGGATGAACGACGGCGTCTTCTTCGGGGCCGGCAACGCGAAGGACCCCGTCGTCGGCGCCGAGGACGGGCAGACCCGCTACACCATCCCCCGAAGGCCGGTGAGGCGCTGCCTGGCCCCGCTGCCCCGGTTCGTCGTCACCCGAGGAGGCGAGTACTGCTTCCTGCCGAGCCTGAGCGCCCTGCGCTGGCTCGGGGACCTCCACGACTGACAGGGCGGGCAAGCGCCATGGACACCCTGCGTCTCGTCCTCAACGCCGTCACCGTCATCTTCATCGCGGCCACCATGTTCGCCGCCGGCCTGCGAGCCACGGTCCCGGCACTGCGCGGCATCTTCGCCGATGTCCCCCTGCTGCTGCTGGCGCTGACCGCCAACATGCTGGTCATACCGCTGCTCGGCTGGGGCATCGGCTCTCTGTTCAGTCTCCCCCCGGCCGCCTTCACCGCCCTCATCCTGATCGCCTCGTCCCCGGGCGGCCCCTTCGGGGCGAAGCTGGCGACCGTGCAGCGAGGCGACCTCGTCGCAGGCGCGGCGATGCAGGTACTGCTCGCCTCCATCGGCAGCCTCACCTTCGCCCCCACCGCCAGCGCTGTTCTCACCGCCGCCGACATCGGCACCAAGGTCTCCCTCGACGTCGGCGCACTGGTGCGGACGGTGGCGCTCCTGCAACTCGTCCCGTTCGTCATCGGCCTGCTCCTGCGCCGCTACGCCGAACCCACGGCACACTCCTGGCACCCCACGGCGGCAGCTCTGTCCAACGTCACGTTCCTCATCGTGCTGGCAGGCATGCTGCTGGGCAGCTGGCACGATGTCGTCGACCTCTTCGGCTCAGTCGCCCTGCTCGCGGGCTTCCTGCTCGCCGTCTTCGCCTTCGCGGTGGGAACACTGCTGGCCACCGGCCCGATGACACGCCGCACCACCATGGGAGGCGTCGCCTCCGTGCGCAACGCCGGCCCCGCGCTGGCCGCCATCGGCCTCGCCTTCGCCGACGAGCCCTCCGTCCTCGCCGCGCTCGCCGCCATCCTCCTCAGCGGCCTGGCGGCAGCCCTCCCGATCTCCACACTGCTCAGCAGACGGAGGAGTGCTCCGAAGACGCCGCAGGAACACACCGACCGGGCGACTACTCGGTGATCCGCTCGCCGCAGGTCAACAGCCCAGCCCGGCGAACGGCCCTCCAGCCTCGTCGCACCATCCGGCGCCGGCCGAACGTCGCCCGCATACCACGGGCCGCCTTCATGTGCTTCTCCTACGGAGGTCCTGCGCGACCGGCCCCGTGGGTGTAGACCGGGTTTATGGGCTTGCGGCGGCGGCTTCCGCGCCGGCAGCGTTCTCGGCAAGCGTCCGAGGCCCTGCTGGCGGTCCCGGTCGGACTGATCGTGACCATCGTGCTGGCCGATGTGCTGAGTCCGCGTGGTGTGCCGCTGGGGCCGCTGCTGATCGTGGCGCCCGCGATCACGGCGTCATTCGCCGGCCCCGTCCTGACCGGGGTGATGGGGGGTATAGCGGTGGCGGCCCTGCTGGGCATCGGCCTGGTGCACGAGAACCTTCTGGGGACGCTGTACTTCGATTCGCAGATCATCGCCCTGCTGGTGGTCTCGGTGCTCGTGACCGTGTTCCGGTACCTGCAGGTGCGACACACACGTGAACTCGTGCAAGTACGGACGGTGTCGGAGGCCACGCAGAACGTGGTCATGCGGCCGCTGCCACGCCGGATCGGCCCGCTGCGTGTGGCGTCGATGTATCTGGCGGCGCAGGAGCACGCCCTCATAGGCGGCGACCTCTACGCCGCCGTCCGCACCCCGACCGGCACCCGGCTGATCATCGGCGATGCGCGGGGCAAGGGCCTGACCGCGATCAGCGACGCCGCCCTGCTGCTGGGCGCCTTCCGCGAGGCCGCCCACCGCGAGGCCACGCTGCCCGCCCTCGTGGCCTACCTGGAGCACAGCGTGTGCTGGAACCTGGCCGAGCCCGCCGAGGCGGAGACGGCCGGGGAATGCTTCATCACCGCCGCCGTCCTCGACATCCCCGACAAGACCTCTCGGGCACAGATGGTCACGTGCGGGCACCCGCCACCCCTGCTGCTGCACGACGGCCAGGTCACGGCGCTGCCTGTTCTCCGGCCCGCGCCTCCGCTGGGCCTGGGCGAGCTGAGCCGCCCCGACTACCACGTCGACACCTTCACCCTGGAACCGGACGACGTGCTGCTGCTGCACACCGACGGCCTGACCGAGGCCCGCGACGCCCGGGGCGACTTCTACCCGCTGACCGAGCGCGCCGCCGCCTGGACGGACGAAAGCCCCCCGGCACTGATCCGCAGCCTGCGCACCGACCTGCTCGCCCACGTCGGCGGGCACCTGGCCGACGACGCAGCCGTCATCGCCCTCCAGCACACCCACAGCCAGTTCCCCATAGAGCCGGACCGGCCAGTACACGAACCCCGCCCGATCGAGGAGACGGCGACGACGGCCCGCAACGGATGAGGCGCGGGACCCGCTCCCCGAGGGGCTCCGGGTACGCGGTGGTGATGCCCGCCCCGGACCGGCGCCGACAGGAGCACCGTCCACGCCGGGCCGGGCCTCTCGGCGAGCCGACGGCTGTGGCGGGTCGGTGTCCGGAGCCGCAGCGCGCAGTGCGGCGGTGACGCCTGACGACGGGGTCGGCCGGCGGGTCCGGGAGCAGGCGTCGCTGTTCCTGGGGCCCGCCGCGTACGGGCGGTATGCGTACGCCGGGAGGCGCTGCGGCGGCGAGCGCGGAGAGGACCCTCGTCAGTCCGGCTCCGGCAGCGACGAGGTGGAGCTTGGCGAGCCAGTCGCGGGCGGTGTGCGCGATCTCGGGGCGCTCGTCCAGGCCGGGCCACACACCCGTGACGCGGACGAGCCGCTGGTCTTCTGCGACGTCCCCGCCGAGCACGGGACCCACCGGGTACCACGGCGAGGACATCGAGCAGCGGTGGGGCCGGCCCGCCCGGCGCCCCCCACGAGGACAGACCCAGACAGGGACCCCCCCGCACGCA
>NZ_JBSFBQ010000125.1:0-5698 GCF_053593015.1 Streptomyces sp. NPDC002403
CGGGAGGCGGTCGTGGCTGTCGCGGCCGCGAAGCAGGCCTTCCGTACCGCTCACCGGATGGACCCCGACGACATCATCCACCGCCTCCACGCACTCCAGGAAGCATCCCTGAAGACACGTCCACGACTGCCGGGCGGAATGCCTCCCCGCCGGCCCGGCCCGGCCCCCCGGCAGCCACCAGCACAGACCGCCCCGGCCACCCCGGCCACCCCGGCCGGCCCGGACCGGCCCGCACAAACCACCCCCCACCCCGCCACCGAGACCACCACCCCGGCATCCCCCACACCCCTCCCCGCGGCCGGGGCCACCGTCCCCGGCACGGCCAGCCAGGACATCTTCACCGCACTGCACCCCGCCCGGCCCGCAACCGCCCAGGACAACAGCACGGACCAGCCCCCCGCCCCCCGGACAGGCAACAACCGGCCGGACCACAACCACGACCACGGCCGTGGCCGTGGCCGTGGCCGGGTGGTCGGTACCGGTTCCGGTCCTGCCCCGCTCGTTCTTCCCGGCACGGACGGACAGAGCCACTGGACAGACGTGATGACGGACCTCTTCGGCCCCGACCCCCAGGAAGAAGCAACCCCGGAACACCACGGACAAGCACAGCAGCCGCCCACGGACCCCTCCCTCCGAACCCCGCCCCCGATACCGGCGGTGGACCCCTCCCCGCCCGCCGGGGCAATGGACCCTCCGGCAGATCCCCACGCTCCCGCCCCAACCGGCCCACCCGCCCCGGAGGACCAGACCGACCCCAACCAGACCCCCCACCCCGACACCCCCCCACCACAAACCATCGAGGACCTCGCCCGCACCATCCGCCAGATAGCCGGGAATCGGGCCGGTGCGCACCTCCGCGACCTGGCTACCCACCTCGGCCGGGACGAAGGCGAGATCAGACGCGCCCTTGAGGCCGCCGACATCAGCGTCCAGCGACTCACAGGGCTGGACGGCGACGAGCGGCGCAAACGGCTGGGGGTGCGGGTGGAGGACCTGGGCGGACACGGCCTCGCCCACCTACCGGCCATCGAGGACCTCGCCCGCACCATCCGCCAACTGGCCGGTGAACGGGTCGGTGCGCACCTCGAACCCCTGGCCGCCCATCTCGGCCGGACGGAAGCCGAGATCAGGGGCGTCCTCGAGGCCAACGGCATCACCGCCCAGATACTCCACCTGCGGTTCGGCGACAAGCGGGTCATCCTACTGGGGGTGCGGGTGGATGCTCTGGGCGGGCACGGCCTCGCCCACCTCCCGCCCATCGAGAAGATCGCCCGCAGCATCCGCAAGCTGGCCGGGGAACGGACCGGTGTGCACCTCAACGCCCTGACCACCCACCTCCGCGGCCTGCAGGAATTCAAGCACCTCGACCTGCAGGAATTCGAGATCAGGAGCGTCCTTGAGGCCGCCGGCATCACCGTCCGGCAATTCAAAGGGCTGGACGGCGGCGAGCGGCGCTACCGGCTGGGGGTGCGGGTGGATGACCTGGGCCGGCACGGCCTCGCCCACCTCCCGACGATCGAGGACGTCGCCCGCACCGTCTACGAGCTGGCATCAGCGAACGACCAGCCCGGTGTGCACCTTGACGACCTGGCCGCCCGCCTCGGCGGCCTGCAGGAATTCGAGCATCTCGACCTGCAGGAATTCGAGATCAGGAGCGTCCTTGAGGCCGCTGGCATCACCGTCAAGAAACTCGACCTGTCGTTTGGCGACGAGCAGCGCCAGCGGGTGGGGGTGCGGGTGGATGCCCTGGGCCGGCACGGCATCGCCCACCTCCCGGCCATCGAGGACCTCGCCCGCACCATCCGCGAGCTGGCATCAGCGAACGAGCAGCCCGCTGTGCACCTCGAACCCCTGGCCGCCCGCCTTCGCCTGCGGGAGGACGAGGTCAGACACGTCCTTGAGGCCAATGGCATCACCGTCCAGCAACTCAAACTTCCGGTCGGCGACAAGCAGCGCAACTGGCTGGGGGTGCGGGTGGATGCCCTGGGCCGGCACGGCCTCGGGGACGGGGACGGGTCGGGTGAACTGCCCCCGGACGCCTCCGACGAGCCTGGCGGGACAGGACGGGAGGAGACAATGGACCAGGCCGGCCCCAGCCAGACCCACCACCCCGCCTCCCCCCCACTGACCGTCGAGGACCTCGCCCGCACCATCCGCCAGCTGGCCGCAGCAAACAACCAACCCGGTGTGCACCTCGCCAACCTGACCACCCACCTCCGCCGGACACAAGACGAGATCAGGAGCACCCTCAAGGCCAACGGCATCACCGTCAAGACACTCCGCCTGCGGTTCGACGGCAAGCAGCGCAGCCTGCTGGGGGTGCGGGTGGATGCCCTGGGCCGGCACGGCATCGCACACCTCCCGACCATCGAGGACCTCGCCCGCACCATCCGCGAACTGGCCGGGGAACGGACCGGTGTGCACCTCGACGCCCTGGCCGCCCACCTCCGCCTGCGGGAAGACGAGGTCAGGGGCGTCCTTGAGGCCAATGGCATCAACGTCCACAGACTCGCGCTGTGGTTCGGCGACGAGCGGCGCCAACGGCCGGGGGTGCGGGTGGATGCCCTGGGCCGGCACGGCATCGCCCACCTCCCGACCATCGAGGACCTCGCCCGCACCACCCGCCAACTGGCAGCAGCAAACAACCACCTCGGTGTGCACCTCGCCGACCTGGCCGCCCACCTCCACCTGCGGGAAGACGAGGTCAGGTACGTCCTCGAGGCCAACGGCATCACCGTCCAGTCACTCCGCCTGCGGTTCGACGACGAGCAGCGCAGCCTGCTGGGGGTGCGGGCGGATGCCCTGGGCCGGCACGGCCTCGCCCACCTCCCGACCATCGAGGACGTCGCCCGCACCATCCGCGAACTGGCCGCAGCGAACAACCACCTCGGTGTGCACCTCGCCGACCTGGCCGCCCACCTCCACCTGCGGGAAGACGAGGTCAGGTACGTCCTCGAGGCCAACGGCATCACCGTCAAGCCACTCGACCTGCGGTTCGGCGGCAAGCGGCTCCACCGGCTGGGGGTGCGTGTGAATGCTTTGGGCGGGCGCGGCCTTGCCGGGGACGGGTCGGGTGAACTGCCCCGGAACGTCTCCGGCGGGCCCGGCGGAGCGGAGGAGATCACGGAACCGGCCGGCCCCGGCCGGACCCGGCACCGCGCCTCGCTTCCGCCGGCCGGCGGGGACCTCGCCCCCACCCCCCACGAACAGGCAGCACCGAACCACCAAGCCGGTGTGCACCCCACCGACCCGGCCACCCACCGCCACCGGGAGGAGGACGAGGCCGAGCCATCCGAGCCGCGGGCCGGCACCGAGCAGCACGGCCGGCGGGAGGCGTGGGAGGAGGTGTCCGGGACCGATGAGCACGGCGACTCACGGACACGGCGTGGTGATGTTCTCGGGACTGCGGACCAGGAGGGGCAGGCCGGCCCGGGAAACCACTCCTGGGCGGGGCCGGTGCCCACCGCGGCCACGGGTGCGAGCTTGCTGCTCGCGGCCGTGGCCACCGCGCCGGACGCGGTCCTCTCCCGCCTGCCGGACCTGGCACACACCCACCCCGGCGCCCACGCGTGGCTGAGTGATCCCACCACAGTGCGGCAGGACCTGACCCACTACGCCGACACCCACCAGACCGCAACACACCAGGACACACTCCCGCAAGACGCCCCGGGGGATTTCTCCTTCTCCGCGTTCCTGGGGGACGCTGAGGAGGATCTGCCCGTGTTCCCGGAGTTTTCCCTGCGGGAGGCGGGTGCGGGTCCGGCCGGAAGGGAGGCGGCCTTCCCCGTCCCGCCTGAACACGCCGCCGCGACCATCCAGGCGCTGCGCGCCCTGGTGGCTGACTATCTGCGGGAACAGGCCGGGCGGGAACAGGTGCCGGCGCAGGTCGTCTCCCGGTGGCGCTCGGCCAACGCACCGGCCTTCGCCGACATGGTCCACACCCCCGGGATCACACGTGACACGCTTGCGGACCTGGTGCGGTGGCACATCCCAGACCCCCAAATGACGCTGCAGCTTGCCGACCCCGGGGACCTGGAACTCCTCGACCCCGAGACACTGGCCCAGATCACCGCACAGGCATACCCCACAAGCACCGCCCCCCTGACCCAGGACGAGACGAACACCCTCCTCAACGCCGTGTGGGAATGGGAAGAATCATGGACTTCCCGCTCCCCGGTCACGGACACGTTCCTGCCACTGCTGTCCCACGCCCTGGGCGTACGCATCCAGGTACTCCAGCACACCAGCGCACCAGGACGAGAACACAACGGGGAACACACGGGACCGGAAACGAGACCGGAAGCGGTACCGGAGGTGGGGCCGGAGGGTGACGGGGTACGCGGGTTCCCGCTCTACCACGACCCCGCCACCGGCCATTACAGCGCCAGCCAGGACGCACCAACAGACACAGCAGACGCAACAGACGTCATGGGGGTAACGGACGAACGGCTCAGGGCACCGGAACCGGCCGCCGGCGGGGACCGTGCGTCCAGGTTCCCGCCGGCAACCGGCACACCCCTGCCGCCCATGGACACCTCCCGCGACAGGCCGGACCTCACGACAGACCCGCACCACCCGGACAGCCAGAACCCGGACACCGGTGTTCTGGGGGCCGGTCTCCCGCAACAGGGAACGAACCACCCGGACCACAACCACGACCCCGGCGACGGCGACGGCTGGTTGATCGGTCCCGGTTTCGACGCGTTCGCCCTTCCCGGCACGGACGGACAGGCCGACTGGACAGCCATGACCAGGACCCTTCTCGGCCTCGGCCCCCAGGAGGAGATGACCGCGGAGCACCACGAACAGGCACAGCGGTTCCTCGCGGACCTCTCCCTCCAGGCCCCGCCCCCGGCACCACCGGCGGACACCACCCTCACCGCCGGGGTGACGGACCGGCATCCCTCCACCGAGGCGATGGACTGGCACCCCTCCGCCGACGAGCAGGGCCTGGACACCGGCGTTTTGGGGGCCCGTCTCCCGGAACAGGTAACGAACCAGCCGGACCCCGGCCATGGCCCCGGCGACGGCGACGGCGACGGCGACGGCGACGGCGACGGCGACGGCGACGGCGACGGCGACGGCGACGGCGACGGCGACGGCGACGGCGACGGCTGGATGGTCGGTATCGATCCCGGTTTCGACGCGTTCGCCCTTCCCGGCGCGGACGAACAGAGCGACTGGACAGCCGTGATCAGGGACCTTCTCGGCCTCGGCCCCCAGGAGGAAGTGACCGAGAAACACCACGAACAGGCACAGCAGCTCCTCGCCGACATCTCCCTCCAAACCCCACCCCAGGCACCGGTGGTGGACCTCTCCATGCCCTCCGAGGCGATGGACTGGCATCCCTCCTGGGCCCGTCTCCCGGAGCAGGGGGAGGACCCCCATAATCAGGTCGTCGGTGTTCCGGGGATGCCGGGACCGGCAGCCGGTGAGAGCGAGGACAGCGGGCCGCTCGACGGACAGCGGGAGAATTACCCACTGGGCCTGCTTGATGACACTACGTGGTGGGGGGTCGGTGGCCCTGCCACCGCCGCCGTTGGTGGTCCTGCCAGCGGTGCTGCTGCTGGTGGGGGTGGTGTCCCGGGCGCGGGGCCGGGTGATGTGGATCCTGGTGGTGTGGTGCCGGTGCGTACGGTGGGCAATGGGCTGTGTCAGTTGTATGCGGTTGTGGTCACCGATCCGGGGCTTGCCGGTT
>NZ_JBSFBQ010000126.1:0-5396 GCF_053593015.1 Streptomyces sp. NPDC002403
TGGGGCCCTCCGGCTCCGGCAAGTCCAGCCTGCTCGGGGTGGCGGCGACCCTGGTGGCCCCGGACGAGACACATCGCCTTGGATGTGTCCCGACTGAAGGGGCAGATCTCGGACCTCATGTCAACTGGGAGCGACACGAGAAGCGACAGCATGTCAAGTAGAGGCGACATGAACTGAGTCTGTGTCCCGAGTGGCGGATTCCGGGGCGGTAGAAGAAGAGTTGTGTCCCCTCAGAGGGGACACAACTCTGTACTCGTGTCGTGTCGGAGCGACATGGATGTCAAGTTGAGGTGACATAATGCTGCCGCAATGAAGATCAAGGAGCTGGGAGAGCGACCCCGTGCCAACCGAGCCGCAGCGCCGTAGGACCGGTTCCCGTAGCGAGCCGCAGCCGAAGCTGCCGCTGAATGATCCGGCCGATGCGTTGGACCGGTACCTCCAGCCGGTCAAGGATCTGGACGAGGTGGCACGCCGGTACCCCGGCCGTAAGCTGACGTTGGACGGCGAACGCAAACCGCTGGAGTTTTACGGCAAGCCGGACCAGCCGAACGCGTTCTCCATGGACAGCCTGGAGTTCTTCCTGGTCATTGCCCAGTTCTTCCGCGAGGCGCTACCGCTGCGGATGATCCTGCTGCTCATCGCGTGCCAGAGGGCCGGCGGGCGAATCCACCTGACGCAGGAGGAGATGGGCACGGTGCTGGATGTCTCGCGCACGAAGGCCAATGAGGCCCTGGGCGAGATCATGTTCCATGGGATCGTGTTCAGAGTGAAGCGTGGGGTCTACCAGTTCAACCCTCCCTACAGCTACCGCGTGGCTGAGTTCATCCCAGGTACAGAGACCACCCCGGCCGAGTACGTCAAGGTCGACCAGCACACCGCCATCGCGAAGATCCGATCCGACCAGAGCCTCCCCGATTTGGTGCGCTTCCCCTCTCTGGAGAAGATGCGCGAGGAAATCGAACAGCTGCGGAGCAAGCGAGCGGAGCAGCGCGCCCAGCGGCGCCTGGAGCGTGCGCAGCGACAGGAGAAGGGGACTGACAAGTGAGTCTGCATTTCGCCGTCACCAATGCGGAAGGCATTGTCGCCGATCTGGATCTGCTGCCCGCGGCGTACCGCGTGCTGCTCAAGCTCCGTGCCCACAGTGAGCCGGGTGGGCGCATTGAGATCGACCAGGTCACCATTGCTCAGATGCTCAAGCTCAGCCGGGCTGCGGTGAACGCCGCGATGCGGGACCTGGACTTGGCCCAGCTGGTGAAGAAGCAGCGCGCCGGGATCTACCAGATCAACGCCATGCTCGCCTCGTATCGGTCCCCTGAGGACGCTGTCGCAGCTATCAACGCGATGCCGAAGGAGCAGCGTCTCAACGCTCCTGGCTTCGTTGACCGGTACAGGAAGGCTGCGGCCGATTACCAGGATCAGCTCGCGGTGAAGCGCCGGGAGAAGGACAAGCAGAAGCGACGCCAGGTCTTCAAAGCCGTCTCCTGACCGCATGCCTTGCTGGACGTCGGCGAAGCCGACGACCGCACGTGCGCTCCACCTCAGTCCCGTCCGACATTCTTGCCGGAACAGTCGGTACGGTGACACGGGGACGGGCCCGGAGTCAGTTCGAGTGGCTCCGGGCCCGTCGTGTGTGCGAGAGGTCAGGCGGCCCAGCCGACTGAGGAGACGTAGGTGTACGCGTCCCAGTCGGTGCCCAGGCCGCCGCTGATGATGTCGTCCCAGACGGCTTCGAGTTCTTGTTCGTCGCCGTCGATCCAGGCGTCGACGGCGCGGTCCCACACACCGCGGACGCTGATGCTGCGGGTTTCGAGATCGCGCTGGTGGCGGCGGTCGACGCGGGACTGGTCGGCCGGGTCGATCTCGATGCGGGTTCCGCGGCCGTGGTTGTTGAGCCGGCGCTTGAGGTCCGCGGCGACATTGCGGCGGCGCAGGTCCCAGTAAGCGGCATCCAGGCGGGCGAGGTTGGCCCGGCTGGGGGTTTGTTCTTCGGCGAGCCAGGCAATGAGGGTGCGGGGCCTGACGTGGATGCCCGCGCGGTCCATGGCCTCGTATCCGGCGTCGGAGACAGTGAGGTAGCGCAGCCGGGCGGCCAGGCCTCGCTCGGAGTCGACGGGGGACTCGATACCTGTCACCATCCGGTCGATTGCTTCGGCCAGGGCCCGCCTTCCGTGAACACCTTGGGCCTGGTAGGTGCCGAGATCCTGCCAGCGGCTGTCGCCGGCCATCAGCGGGCCGCCTTGTCGACGGTGTATTCACCGGATGCCTTGGCGTCGCTGTGTTTGATCTTCATCTGGGCGACGCCTCGGCCCTCGGGGAAGACTTGGCGCCAGTTGCCGGTGACGTGCAGTTCGTCGGTGCCCATCATGCTGATGATGTCCAGGCCGGCCTGGTGTGCCTTGTAGGCCTTGCCCCAGAGGTTGGCGTAGGCCTGGCTGTGGATGATGTGCATCCACTCCGGGCGGGTCATTTCGCGGTTGTGGATCGACTCGCCCATCGTGGAGATGAACTTCGAGTACATCGCCTTGACGTATTCCAGGGTGACGGTGTCGTCCTCGGCGATGGCTGTGTCCCGCGCGGCGGTGAGCAGCTTGCGCAGGGCGTCCAGGAAGTTCTCCGTGGCACCGGATGTCCACGATTCGTGAATGACCGGCGGTTCAAGCAGTCCGTACTTCGGCGCGGACAGGCGCAGGAGGAGGCGCAGGGTGGCGTCGGTGATCCACAGGGCGCCTGGTTCGTCGCGGTCGCCGAGGGGGTTGGGCAGGTGTGGGTGGGTCCACGGTGTGGGGGTGATGAGGTGGACTCCGGAGCGCTTGGGGTCGACGCCGTCGCTGCCGGTGGTGTGTTCCAGCTTGCCGATCGGTAGCCAGCACTTGAGGGCGGAGAGGTAGGCGGCGTTGACGTCCAGGGCGGTGACCGCGATGCTGCCGGGGATTTTGAGGGAGTAGTCGGGGTGGCGGAAGTTGGGGCGGGCCTCCCAGATCTGGTCCGGCTCTTTCTTCGAGGGTTTCTTGAGGATGTCGGGCAGGGCCGGGTAGGCGGTGTACGTGTAGCGGGCGGTGGCGCGGGTCTCGTTGAACAGGTGCATGACGTCCGGGATGGCGCGCTTGATCAGGGCCTGCAGCGCGGCATCGACGTCGCCCTCGGCGCGCTCCAGTTCTTCGTGGACGGCCCGGCCGATGAGGTCGGCTGTCTCGGCCTGGGCGCGGGCAGCCGACCGTGCCCGCCGTTGCGGCCGCGAGGGCAGCGGTGCCGGGGTGGGTGAGGCAGCGGTCGCCGGTGCGGGGGCGGGTGAGGCCGGGGTGACTGGTGCGGGGGCGCTGGATGCCTGGGGCGCGGCGGCGGGAGGCTGGCACATGGCTCCGGCGTGCAGTGGGCGGCCGTCCGTGGCCTGGTAGGTCGTTGTGACGCCGCAGCGGATGCACGGGCCGGGCTTGCCTTCCATGGCCAGTCCGTCGGGGCCCCGCGCGGTTTCGGGGGCGGCGAACGCTGCGGCCGGGGTCGCCTTTGGGGTGGATGTTTCGGTGAGCGGCTGGGCCGGGGCGGGGTGGAGCTGGGCGAGGCCTTCGAGCAGGCGCAGGTACTTCACACGTCCCGGGGGCTGCGGATCGGTGGCGCCTTCCTCCCAGTTGGCGACGGTTTGGCGTCCGACACCCACTGCTGCGGCTACCTGGGCGCGCGAGAGGCTGGCGGCCTGACGCAGCCTCAGGCGTTCTGCCGGCGGCGGCATCCGCGCCGCTAGCCGTGCCTCCTCCAGCAGGGCTTCCACGCTGTCAGTTTCCTCATTCATACCTCGAAGATACATCAGTTAGGCGTATGCTGGCAGTAGATTAGGCATTGATTAGGCATCTGTTTGCATGGTGGTGGCGGGGTGCGGGCAGTGACATGAGGCCAGGACCTGCGGCGGGACCTCGCCGGGTCGGCAAGGAAGGAACGGGACATGACCGTCGGATGGGCGCCCGCAGCCGCCGCCGGGCTGGTCCCGCTCTCACGCCGGAGCAGGTCCCCTCAGGGATGACGCAGCACGTGGTTCTCCACGAGGACAGGACGGCCCCGGGCAGCACCATTCGCGCCGACGAGCTGCGTTTCTGATGCCGGGCAGGATGCGCTCTGCATTTCGCAGCGGAAGAATTCTTGAGGAGTGGTGGAATTGAGTGCGATTACCCTTAGGCCGCATCAGGTAGAGGCCGTGGACTCGATTATTGAGGGACTTTCTGCCCCTGCGGACGGGATTCTGCCTGCCCGGGGCCTGCGCGGGCAGGTCGTGTCATCGACCGGTTCGGGCAAGACGATCACGGCGGCGGTGGCGGCGCTGCGGATGGTGCCCAGGGGGCTGGTTGGCATCGTGGTGCCGACGCTGGACCTGCTGACGCAGACCGTCGAGGCGTGGCGGGCGGCAGGGCATTCGGGGCCCGCGGTGGCGGTGTGCAGTCTGGGTGCCGATCCGCTGCTGGAGGCGCTCGATGTGCGGTGCACGACCAATCCGACGCAGCTGGCCCTGTGGGCGCAGAGCGGGCCGATGGTGGTCTTCGCGACGTACGCCAGCCTGTCGCCGCAGGGTCTGGAGGACGACCAGGGCGACGGGGAGGGGACGGTGGCGCCGGGGGTGCTGGAGCGGGCGATGCGCGGCTCGTTCGGCCAGCGCATGGGCGTCTTCGATCTCCTGGTAGTGGATGAGGCGCACCGCAGTTCGGGTGATCTGGGCAAGGCGTGGGCGGCGGTTCACGATCAGGAGCGGATCCCGGCGGCGCGACGGCTGTACATGACGGCTACGCCGCGCCTGTGGGAGGCCGCACCGGGTTCCGGAAGCGCGGGCAGGGCGGACGTGCGCAGCGGCTCCGAGGACGGCCCGGATGCTTCGGGCGGGCGCATGGTGGCCTCGATGGATGATGTCGAGCTCTACGGCCCGGTGCTGTACGAGCTCGGGCTGATGGAGAGTGTCGAGCGGGGCATCCTCGCCTCGTTCGAGGTCGACGTGCTGGAGATCCGTGATCCCGAGGCGCCCGGTCCGCATGCCTCGGTGGAGGAGCAGCGGGGCCGGCGTCTGGCCGCGCTGCAGGCCGCGCTGCTCAAGCACGCGGACACCACCGGGGTCCGGTCGCTGATGACGTTCCACAGCCGCACCCTGGACGCGATGGCGTTCGCGCGTGCGCTGCCGGAGACCGCGGCCGAGCTGCACGAGACGGACCCTGTCGCCTATCCCAAGCGGGTGGGGGCGGAGTGGCTGTGCGGTGAGCACCCGGCCGCTCACCGGCGGGTGGTGCTGGACCGGTTCGCCGACGGCCTCGACGCGCAGGGGTGGGTGACCGATATGGGGATCCTGTCCAGCTGCCGGGTGCTGGGCGAGGGCGTCGACATCCGCGGCAAGCGCGGTGTCGGCGGCGTCGTCTTCGCCGACA
>NZ_JBSFBQ010000127.1:0-5092 GCF_053593015.1 Streptomyces sp. NPDC002403
AGGTCGTCCCACATGAACCAGAAGCGGTCCTGTCCGGGCGTACCGAAGAGGTACAGGATCAGGTCCTGGTCCAGGGTGATGCGACCGAAGTCCATCGCCACCGTCGTGGTGGTCTTGTCCCCGGTGTGCGTCAGGTCGTCGATGCCCGCGGAGGCGGACGTCATCACGGCTTCGGTGCGCAGCGGATTGATCTCCGAGACGGCACCGACGAACGTGGTCTTACCCACGCCGAAGCCCCCTGCCACCACGATCTTCGCCGAGGTAGTGGAGCGGGCTGCTCCGCCGCTAGAGCTTGCGAAGTCCACTGAGCACCCTTTCGAGCAGTGTCACATCTGGCTGGCCGCCGGCGGACTCGTCGCCGCCGGGCTGATGAATAGCGACGAGTCCGGCCTCTGCCAGGTCGGCTACGAGGATCCGGGCAACGCCGAGCGGGATCGAGAGCAGTGCCGAAATCTCGGCGACCGACTTGATCTCGAAGCACAGCCGGCAGATCCGCTGGTGCTCGGGCAACTGCCCTTGCAGCCGGGACGGATCGGCCGTGGTACTGACCAACGCCTCAATGGCGAGTTGGTAGCGCGGTCGGGTCCGCCCGCCGGTCATGGCGTACGGACGAACCAGCGGATTGTGCGCGGCCGGCGCGGCGGGCTCGGGGGCCTGCCGCGGCTGTACCGGCTGAATACGGGGCGTCCGGGGCGAGTCGTAGCGGTGCGGACGCTGCGTGGGCCACCCGGAACCCTGCGGGGTGTCCTGCTGCGGCTGCTGCGGCTGCTGGTAGGGCCGGTACGGCTGCTGGGCGCCCTGTCCGCTGGGTGCGGACGGGAAGTTGAACCGGTTGTCCCCGTGCTCACCCGGTACCTGTCGGCCACCGTTGTACGGGTGTCCGCCCTGGGGTGTGTCCACGATTCCTCCTCCGACTACCGGTCCCGATCCCAGTGGGTCCGCGCCACCGCACTTTATGGCCCGGTGGCGCGAAACGCACTGTCTGTCTACTAGTTAAGAAGACTTCCTTGCAGTTCAGCACGGAGGTCCGGAGTGAGGACACTGCCCGCACGGTCGACGAGAAGAGCCATTTCGTACCCAACCAGACCGATATCGGCGTCCGGATGTGCGAGCACGGCCAGTGAAGATCCGTCGGAAATGGACATGATGAAGAGGAATCCGCGCTCCATCTCCACAACTGTCTGATTCACCGCGCCGCCCTCGAAGATCCGCGAGGCACCCGCGGTCAGCGAGGTCAGCCCGGAGGCGACGGCGGCCAGCTGGTCGGCGCGGTCACGGGGGAATCCCTCGGACATGGCCAGCAGGAGTCCGTCGGCGGAGACCACCACCGTGTGCGACACCCCGGGGGTGTTGTCCACGAAGTTGGTGATCAACCAGTTCAGATTCTGCGCCGCCTGGCTCATCGGGCTCACACTAACGCTCCTGGTTGTAGGTATTACTGTCGTCCGAACCCGCGCTGCGTCCCCGCAGTACGCCCCGCCGCAGGTTGCTCAACCTGCCGCGGATGTCCTCGGGGGCACGGGAAACCTGGGGGCCGCCCTGCAAGGTCTGCTCCGCGGTGCCCTCGACCAGATTGGCCTTGGGCACCCGCCGGGGGAGTCCGGACGGGGTGATCCCGCCCGCCTTCGGCTCCCGGAGCTTCTCGGCCCGCTCCCAGCGCTCGTCGTTGGCCGAGCGCCAGTCGTCGGAGCCGTTGCCGTCCTGCTGCGCGGGCGACGGCTGCTGCGGCAGTTCCTGCTGCTCCTGCTCCTGCTGCTGCGGCGGCTGCTGCGCGGCGGGCCGGTTGTTCCCGCGACCGGTGGGCTGCCAGTGCTGCTGACCGCCCCGGCGCGGCAGACCGGCTTCGGTCAGCTCGTGGCCGGAGTTGGGCGTGGGCCCCGGACGGTCGAAGCCTACGCTCTCCTGCGGCTCGGCGGGGGCGCTCGGGACGGATTCCGCTTCCACCGGTGCCGATGGCTCGAACGCGCCCTGGTAGACGCCCTGATCCGGCCAGGCGTCCTGATGGGCCCGGGGGGCGAACTGCTCGTCGTACGAGGGCTGCGAGGCCTCGCCGGCCGCGTAGGCGGCTTCCGCATATCCGCCGGACCGCCCCTGCTCGGGCTGCGGGGCAAAGCCCGTACCGGTGGCGTAGGGGTCGTAGCCGCCCTCGTACGAGGTCTGCTGCGGCTCCTGCGGGTAGCCGTTGGCGGCGTACTGGCCGTCGGAGTACGGCTCCTGGGGGAACTGCGGGTGCTCGCCCGCCGTCTGCGCCTCCAGCGCCGCCCGGCGCTCCTCGCGCAGCAGCGAACGGCCCACCGGGTCCAGCTGCGCGGTCTCCGCCGAAGGCTGCTCGTACCGGGAGTCGTCGAAGCCGAGCTCCGCGGCCGTGCGCATGTGCGGCTGCTGTTCGAAGCCCTGCTGCTCCGGGATGATCGAGGAGACGGTGAAGTCGTCCGCCGCGGCGACCGGTTCGCCACCGCCGCCGTGGGTGATCGCGTCCGGCAGCATGACCAGCGACGTGGTGCCGGCCTGCTCGCCCGAGGGGCGCAGCTGGACCCGGATGCCGTGCCGGTCGGCGAGCCGGCCGACCACGAACAGACCCATCCGCTGCGAGACCGCGGCGTCCACGGTCGGCGGGTTGGCCAGCTTGTGGTTGATGTCGGCGAAGTCCTCGGCGGTGAGGCCGATGCCCTTGTCGTGGATCTCGATCATCACGCGGCTGTCGGGCAGCCGGGTCGCGGTGACCCGCACCTTGGTCTGCGGCGAGGAGAAGGTGGTGGCGTTCTCCAGCAGCTCGGCCAGCAGATGCACGAGGTCGGTGACGGACTGGCCGTGGATCTCGGTCTCGGGCACCCCGGAGAGCTCGATGCGCTCGTACGACTCCACCTCGGAGGAGGCGGCGCGGAGCACGTCGACCAGCGGGACCGGCTGGTTCCAGCGGCGGCCGGGCTCCTCGCCCGCGAGGACCAGGAGGTTCTCGCCGTTGCGGCGCATACGGGTGGCCAGGTGGTCCAGCCGGAAGAGGTTCTCCAGCTGGTCCGGGTCGGCCTCGTTGTTCTCCAGGTCGGTGATGAGGGTCAGCTGGCCCTCGATCAGCGACTGGTTGCGGCGCGAGAGGTTGGTGAAGATCGCGTTGACGTTGCCCCGGAGCATGGCCTGCTCGGCCGCCAGCCGGACCGCCTCGCGGTGCACCTGGTCGAAGGCGCGGGCCACCTCGCCGATCTCGTCGCGGCTGTGGATCGGGATCGGCTGGACGCGGGTGTCGACCCGGCCCGGTTCGGCCCGGGAGAGCTGGTCGACCAGCATCGGCAGCCGCTGCTCGGCTATTCCGAAGGCCGCCGTACGCAGTCGGCGCATCGAGCGGCTCATCTGCCGGGCCATCAGGCCGGCCAGGGCGAACGCGGCCAGCAGCGCGACGATCACGACGGCGGCGTTGATGAAGGCGTCGTTCCGGGCGCTGGACGAGATGTCCGCGGCCTCGGTCACCGCCTTGTCGACGAGCTCGTCCTCGACCGTGGTGTAGCCGTCGAACTTGGCGGTGGCGGCCGCCATCCAGGTCTCGGGCGTGATGCCCTTCGCGGCCAGCTTCTCGGGCGACTTGCCCTGCCCGATCTGCTGGGCCATGCCGTCGAAGACCGAGCCGTCGATGCTGGGCGGGGTGACGAACGGGGTACCCGCCGCGTCGGCCTTCTCCTTGGCCTTCCTCAGCTCGTCGGCGCCCTCGTCGGCCTTGGCGGACATGACCTGCTTCAGCCGGGTCGCGTCGGCCTCCGTACCACCGGAGGTGAACTCGCCGAGTGCGATCTGCTCCAGGTAGTTGTACGAGCCGAAGGCCTTGACCTGCGCGTCGAACTTGGCGCTCTCCTGGCTCGGACGGACCAGCAGGTGCATGCCGATGGAGCGCTGAAGCGATTCTGCGGCCTTGGCGAGCTCGATCGCGTAGACCGTACGGCCGTAGCTGGTGATGTTGCCGGTGCCCAGCCCCAGTTCGTTGCTGAACTCCATCAGGGAGTGCTGGACCTTGACGTAGCCCTCCTCCGTCTTCACCGGGTCCATGCCCTCGGCGAAGGCCGACTTGCGCAGCTCGGGAAGGGTGGGCTCCTCCAGCCGGAAGAGCTGCAGGCGCCGCTCCAGGCCCTGCTTCGCGGGCATGCCCTTGACGGCCTCGTTGAACTTGCCCGCGGCGTTGTCGGTGGCGGACTGGACCTGGCCGATGACTTCGGCGTCACGCTTGTTCGAGAGGAGGGGCTGAGCGGAGAGGTCACGCTCGTTGAGGAGTGCCTGGCCGTACTCGGCGGCCGCGCGCACGATCAGCGCGGTCTTCTCGGCGTCCTGAGCCTCGCGCCAGGTGTCGATCGATCCCTTCACCTGGAATCCGCCCATGACCAGGCCGACGAGGACGGGGATCAGGAGAATGGCGTTCAGCCGGGTGGGCACCCGCCAGTTGCGCGGGGAGAACCGGCTGGAGCTGCCACTGGCCGCCGCCGCGTCGGACGCGTCGGCGGACGACGCCGCGGCGCGCGGCGGCGGGGTGAAGTTGCCCCGCTCCTGCTGCGCCGTGGAGCCCGCGTTGTTTCGCCTCACTCGACCAACAACCTCTCGGCGTCGGCACCTACGTTGTGCCGTGTTTTGTTCAGGGCCGTACTACTCGGGAGTTCGTCGAATTCCAGCACGGGGACCGGTCGCGTTCCAAACAGTCGGAACCCTTCATTCCGAGTGGCCCAGGCCTCAGATAAAACGGGCATAAAGAACGAGCCCCGTCAAAAGGCGGGGCTCGTGTGCGCGCAGTGGCACCATTCGGATGCGTCGGGTGTCGAACGCGGGGCAATTCTCTGTCGAAACGTTATGAATACGGGGGCGGATCGTGTCAAAGGACACAGTCCACCCCCGCCCGACTACGGTAACTACCGTATGGCAATACCGACTTGTGCCTACTTGAGCCGTGCCATGAGCGCGTGCTCGACGAGCGTGATCAGACCGCTCTTCGCGTCCGCGCGGTGGCGCGCGTCCGTCGTGATGATCGGGGTGTCGGGTCCGATCTGGAGGGCCTCGCGGACCTCGTCGGGGGTGTAGGGCTGGTGTCCGTCGAAGCCGTTGAGGGCGATGACGAAGG
>NZ_JBSFBQ010000128.1:0-5056 GCF_053593015.1 Streptomyces sp. NPDC002403
AGAACGCCCTCCCCACCCCCGGACAGAACGCCTACGCCCACACCGCGTACACCGCACCCCGCAACCCCGCCGAAGAACGGATCGCCGCCGTCTGGGCCACCGCCCTGGAGGTGGACCGGGTCGGTGTCCACGACAGCTTCTTCGACCTGGGAGGCGACTCCATCCGCGCCGTCGCGCTCGTCGGCGCCCTGCGGGACGAGGGCTTCGACCTCTCCGTCCGCGACGTCTTCGACCGGCGTACGGTGGCGGAACTGGGTGAGCTGCTGACCGGACGCTCCGCGGTGCCGGCGGAACAGCTCACGTTGGTCGAGCCGTTCGCGCTGGTCTGCGACGAGGACCGGGCGAAGCTGCCCGACGGCCTCGCCGACGCCTACCCGATGTCCCAGATACAGACCGGCATGGTCGTCGAGATGCTGGCCGACGAGGAGAAGAACCACTACCACAACTGCAGTTGCTTCCGGATCCTCGACGACCGGCCCTTCGACCCCGCCGCATTCGAGAAGGCCGTCGCGCAGGTCGTGGAACGCCACGACATGCTGCGCACCTCGGTTCACCTGACCGAGTTCACGGTGCCGCTGCAACTGGTCCACGAACGTGCCGAGGCCACCGTCGGGGTCCGCGACCTCACTCATCTGGACGACGAGGAACTCCAGGTCTCGCTGCGGCAGTTCGTCCGGGCCGAGCGCGCCGACCCCTTCGATCTGAGCCGCCCCACCCTGATGCGTTTCCACGCGCATGTCACGGGCGACACGGTCTGGTGGATCTCGGTGACCGAGTGCCACCCGATCATGGAGGGGTGGAGCTACCACTCGCTGCTGATGGAACTGCTCGGCTGCTACCGACGCCTTCGTGAGGGCCTGGAACCGGAGCCGTACGAGCGGCCCGCGGTCCGCTTCGCCGACTCCATCGCGGGGGAGCTGGCCTCGCTCGCCTCCGCCGAGGACCGCGCCTTCTGGCGCCGGATCACCAGCGACTACGAGAAGTTCACCCTGCCGTCCGGCTGGGGCGACGACACCGGCACGCCGCGCGTCAAGCACCATGTGCAGGTCCCCTGGGAGGACCTGGAACCGGCGCTCCGGGCGCTCGCCACCAAGGCCAGGGCCTCGCTGAAGAGCGTCATGCTCGCCGCTTTCGGCAAGGTCATGAGCCAGCTCACCGACGCCGCGACGTTCCACGCCGGTCTCGTCTACGACGTGCGGCCCGAGGTCACGGGCGCCGACCGGGTGTACGGCATGTACCTCAACACCCTGCCGCTGGCGTTCGACCGGATGCCGGCCACCTGGCTGGACCTGGTCCGCGACACCTTCGCCCGCGAGGTCGAGACCTGGGAGCACCGCCGCCACCCGCTGCCCGCCGTGCAGCGCGAGATCGGCGGCACCCAGCGGCTCATCGACGTGTTCTTCAACTACCAGGACTTCCGTCAGGTCGATGCCTCCCTGGTGGACGACCAGGTCGGCATCGACGACAGCCCCACCGAGTTCCCGCTGACCATCTCCTCCCGGGTCAAGCACATCTTCCTGACCGCCGACTCCTGGTCGCTGGCCCTGGAGAACACCGAGCGCATCGGGGCGATGTTCCGTGCCGTGCTGGAGGCGATGACCGCCGACGCCGGCGGCGACCCCCGCGTACCGCTGATCCCGGCCGAGGAGCGCGAGCGCCTGGTCGGTGAGTGGGCGGTCGCTCCCGCCGAGCCCGTCACCGCGACCGTGTTCGAGCTCTTCGAGGAGCAGGCCCGCCGCTCCCCCGGCGCCGTCGCGGTCGTCGCCGGCGACGAGCGGCTGACCTACGCGGAACTGGACGCCCGCGCCAACCGGCTCGCCCACCGGCTGCGTGAGCTGGGCGTCGGGTCCGAGTCCGTGGTCGGTGTACTGCTCGACCGCGGCGCCGATCTGGTCGTCGGGCTGCTCGGGGTGTGGAAGGCGGGCGGCGCGTATCTGCCGATGGACCCGGTCTTCCCCTCCGAGCGCGTCGAGCACATGCTCACCGACGCCGGCGCCGGGGTGCTGCTCACCCAGTGCGCCCATCAGGAACGTCCGGGAGAAGGCTTCGCCGGACGGACGCTGCTCGTCGACGGGGACCGTGCGTCCGTCGACGCCCAGCCGTCGTCGGCTCCGGAGCGGGTCGCCGATCCGGACCGGCTGGCGTACGTCATCTACACCTCGGGATCCACCGGCCGCCCCAAGGGTGTGCTCGTCCCGCACGGCGGACTGGCCAACCATGTCCGCTGGGCCGTGAGCGAGCTCACCGCCGCCGGCGGCGGCGCCCCGCTGTTCTCCTCCATCGCCTTCGACCTGGTGGTGCCCAACCTGTGGGCGCCGCTGCTGACCGGGCAGCCCGTGCACGTGCTGCCGCAGGATCTGGACCTCGGCCGGCTCGGCGAGGTGCTGGCGGCGGGGGCCCCGTACGCCTTCGTGAAGCTGACGCCGGCCCACCTCGAAGTGCTGACGCACCAGCTCTCCCCGGACCGAGCGCGGCGGCTCGCTCCGCTGCTCGTCGTCGCGGGCGAGGCGTTCCGCCGCCGGGCCGTGCGGTCCTGGCGCGAACTGGCGCCGGACACGGTGCTGGTCAACGAGTACGGCCCGACCGAGAACTCCGTCGGCACCAGCACCTGGCCCGTCCCCTCCCCGGTGGAGGAAGGGGCCTTGCCCGACGTGATGCCCGTCGGCCGCCCCCTGCCCGGCGTGGCGATGTACGTACTCGACGAGCGCCTCCAGCCCGTCCCGACCGGTGTCGCGGGAGAGCTGTACGTCGGCGGAGCCGGCGTGGCCCGCGGTTACCTCGGTCGTCCCGGGCTCACCGCCGGGCGGTTCGTCCCCGACCCCTTCGGCCCGCCCGGCGGCCGGCTGTACCGCACCGGGGACATCGTCCGTGTCCTGCCCGACGGTGACGTCGACTTCCTCGGCCGCGGCGACGGACAGGTCAAGATCCGTGGGTACCGCGTCGAACTCGGTGAGATCGAGGCCGCGATCGGCGACCATCCGCTCGTCTCGGACGCCCGGGTGGTGCTGCGCGAGGACGCCCCGGGGGACAAGCGGCTCGTCGCCTACCTCGTGGCGGACGGGGAGCGAGCTCCCGACCCCGCCGAACTTCACCTCCTGCTCGGCCGCACCCTGCCGGAGTACATGGTGCCGACCGCGTTCGTGGTCCTGGAGTCCATCCCCCTCAACGCCAACGGCAAGGTGGACCGGCGTGCCCTGCCCGCCCCGGACGAGGACGCCTACGCCCGGGTCGAGTACACCGCGCCGCGCACGCCCCTGGAAGAGCGGGTCACCGCGGTGTGGAGCCAGGTGCTGGGTGTGGGGCGCCTCGGTGTGCACGACGACTTCTTCGACCTCGGCGGCGACTCCATCCGCGCGGTGGCCCTGGTCGGTGCCCTGCGGGGCGAGAGCCTCGACGTGGCGGTCCGTGACGTCTTCGCCCGCCGCACCGTGGCCGGGCTGTGCGAACTGCTGTCCGGCCGGACGGTGCTGGCCGCCGGGGAGGGGGCCTTCACCGCTCCCTTCGCGCTGATCTCCGGCGAGGACCGGGCGAAGCTGCCCGACGGCCTCGCCGACGCCTATCCGCTCTCCCTCGTGCAGACCGGCATGCTGGTCGAGACCCTCAGCGACGCGGCACGCGGCAACTATCACAACGTCAACGTCTACCGGGTCCACGACGACCGGCCGTTCGACGCCGACGCCTTCGCGGCGGCGGTCAGGACCGTGGTCGGCCGCCACGAGGCGCTGCGCACCTCGGTGTCGCTGGTCGGATACTCCGTACCGCTCCAGCTCGTCCACACGGACGTCGAGGTGCCCGTCGCCGTGCGCGATCTCACCGGACTGGCCAGGGAGGAGCAACGGCTGAGCATGACCGCGTACGTCGCCGACGAACGGGCGCGCGTCTTCGACCTCGACGGCGACGAGCCGCTGCTGCGGGTCGCCGCGCATGTCCTCGGCGCCGACTGGATGTGCACCTTCACCCAGAGCCATGCCGTCATGGACGGCTGGAGCAACCAGCTGTTCCTGGTGGATCTGGTCCAGGTCTACCGGCGGCTGCGCGACGGCCTGGAGCCGGAGCCGTACGAGGCCCCCGAGGTGCGGTTCGCCGACTACGTCGCCGCCGAACTCGACGCCCTGGAGTCGGAGGAGGACCGCGCCTACTGGGACGGCGTGGTCACCGGTCACACCAGGGCCCGGATTCCCGAGGGCTGGCACGACGACCTGACGGTGCCGGCCGGGGCCGTCCGCGCCGGGGTGCGCTTCGACGACCTGGAGGAGCCGCTGCGCGCGCTGGCCGGGGCGGCCAGGACGTCGGTCAAGAGCGTGCTCGTCGCCGCCTTCGTGAAGGTCGTGGGACAGCTCACCGACGCACCCGCCTACCACGCCGGGCTGGTCACCCACGGGCGGCCGGAGGCGGCCGGATCCGACCGGGTCTACGGCTCCTATCTGAACACCCTGCCCTTCCCCGCCGACCGCACGGCCCGCACCTGGCGCGACCTGGTGCGTCAGGTGTCCGACCGGGAGATCGAGGCATGGCCGCACCGTCACTACCCGATGCCGGCCATCGAGCGGACCGACGGCGGCCGGCTGGTCGACGTCTTCTTCAGCTATCTCGACTTCCACCGGATGGACTCCGAGGAGGCCGAGGACGGCTGGGGCTTCAACGACGCCCCCAACGAGTTCGCCCTCACGGTCACGGCACTCGGCGGCGTCCTGAGCCTGCGCTCCACCTCCCATGTGCTCAGCCAGGCCAACGCCGACCGGATCGCCGGGATGTTCCGTGCGGTGCTGGAGGCGATGGCCGCGGGCGCCGACGGTGACGCGCGGGCCGTGTATCTGCCCGAGGGTGAGCGGGAGTTCATTCTCGCGGCGGACCGGATCACCGCCCCGGTGCCGGTGACGCGGACGGTGCACGAGCTGTTCGCGGAGCAGGCCGCTCGGACACCCGACGCGATCGCGGTGAAGGCCGACGGACATTCCCTTACCTACGCCGAACTCGACGCCCGCGCCAACCGCCTCGCCCACCACCTGCGCACCCTGGGCGCCGGACCCGAACACCTCATCGGCGTCTGCCTCCC
>NZ_JBSFBQ010000129.1:0-4972 GCF_053593015.1 Streptomyces sp. NPDC002403
GCCCACGCCGACCTCACCCAATAACCATCCACAGCCACCAACCACACACAGCCAACACCGGCCCCCGGAAAAGGCCGGCCGCCACGTACGTCCCCGTCGGCGGGGGACCTGAGGATTCTCTCGGCTGCCGGGCCTCAAACAGCGTGAACTCGGTATGTGGGCTCGCCGTCTACACAACTGAGACGTCAGCGAGAGGCCAGTCGCTTACTGACTGGCCCACGACATCGCTGGCTCGGATCCCGTAACCGCGAGAAAGGCGAGAGACTTCATATGAGCTTGAAGAAGAAGATCGGTGCACTGGCCAGCGCATGTGCGGCGGGTTTGGCCATCTCTACGATGGCGGGGGCTCCTGCCCACGCTGCGGGCGAGGTCACCCTTCAGAACGTCAACAGCGGACGATGCCTGGTGGGCAGCGCCGATCGTACGGTGCGCATGGGGCCGTGCGATGGGAACGCGAAGTGGCGCGAGGTGCAGTCCGGAGTCAGTCCCATGCTGGTGCATGTGGCCACGGGCCTCTGCCTCGATCACAGTGTCGATCGGCCGGTGGGCACTCCTGTCTACCTCTCCAGCTGCAGCGGACAGGACTACGGCCAGCTGATTGGTTACGCGAGTAACGGCACCTACAAGTCCATCCGGCCCGTTGACTCGTCAGCGACGCTGGTCGGCTGGAACTCGGGTGCAGTGAGCTTCGATCAGGGCAACAACGGCAACAAGGGGCTGTGGGCAACCATTTGAGAAATTCGAAAGCCGGCAAACTGACTATCGGCTGGCGCCGACGTCCCGGTGCGAGGGCCGGTCGAAGTGGATGTCCCGCTTCGACCGGCCCTTCACCGCGTCGGCCCGGCGAACCCACCGGTGTCGGCCTTGTCCAGAGCCTGCCCTACTTGTTTGTGCGGCAGGCGCGGTGGGTCGTCTGCTGATAATCCTGTTGCCGTCGGCCTCGGTGAGCGTGACGCCCAGGAAAGTCAGGGCCAGGGTGGGCGAGGTGGCACAGTTTCAAGCCGCTCGCGGTCGGCCGGGCTGACCGCCTTCCAGATCCTGTCGTCATCGTACGAGACGGACAAGGCGATCTTTCGAGCGGTGCGCGAGTAATGGTCAAGAGTTGTGGATCGTGTGAGGCGTGAGGCGGGGCCCTTCTCGCGCTCGACGAGGACGCCGTTGCCGAACCGGGCGCCGGCCGGACCCGGTGAGCCCCGATGATTGTGCGTCAGCGGCCCTGGGCGGACTCGACCAGCTTGAAGGCCATCGGGAGGACTATGGCCGGGCTGCGGGCGCCGCGGCGCCGGCGACGGCGACGAGTGACAGCTCGGTTCTTCCGAGTCCTGCCTTGCGACCTGGCCTCACTCGTTCTCTCTGTTCACGTCGGCCGACTTGCTGCCGTTCAGTCCGACCGCCATGCTCAGCAACGAGGTCGCACCGCAACCATTCGAGCTGTCAGGGCCGCCCGTCGTCGCGTAGGCGAAGCCGGCTCCGGCCTCGGTGTGGATCACGTTTGCGGCGCAGCCAGTGGACCGTGATCCGTACGGCGTTGGTGAAGGTCGGCGTTCTCGTCCCATGCCTTTTCCAGGAGGTGTTCAGCACTGACGACTCCGCCCTGTGCGGCGAGCAGCAGTTCGAGCACGGCGAACTCCTTGCGGGTCATCCGGATCTCTCGCCTGTCGCGGGTGACCTTGCGCCGGTGCGGGCCAAGACGTACACCTGCCGCTTCGAGCATGACCGGCCTGCCGTTGGGGCCTCGGCGACACAGGGCGCGGACCCGTGCGACCAGCTCCGTGAACCCGAAGGACTGCACCAGATAGTCGTCCGCCCCAGGCCGAAACCGGCCACCCTGTCGTCCCGGCTGCGTGCTGCATTCAATGAGGATGCGACACGTCGCTTGGGACCGTGTCAGTCTCCGGCACACCTCGTCGCCGTCCACACCAGGGAGATCGCGGTCGAGCACCACCACGTCATAGTCGTGGACGGCAAGCCGCTCCAGCGCATCCTCGCCGTCACCTGCGATGTCCACGGCCATGGCCTCCTCAAGGGGCCCTGCCGGTACGCGCGGTGGCCGTCCTGGCGAAGGCAGAGGGTGTACGGAGTTGCTCAGACTCGGATGACTTGCGGACCGAGGAGGGAGTAACGCTGTGCCTCTACCGAAGGGAGCCCGATGTCGGTGACGATGGCCTCGAAGTCGCGAACGTCGGCGAAACGGCAGAAGCTCACAGCGCCGAACTTCGTATGGACACCAGTGAACACCCGGCGGCGTGCGCTGCTCATGGCCTGCGCCTTGACGTCGCCGACCGCCGGATTGGGCGTGGTCAGTCCGTACTCGCGGGAAATACCGTTCGCACCGACATACGCCAGATCGATGACGAAGTCCGCGAGCATGCGGGTGGCCCAGTGGTCGATCGTGGCCAGGGTGCTGCCACGGACACGCCCCCCAAGCAGAAGCACGACGATCTTCTCCGCATCCGCGAGGACGGTCGCCACCACCAGGGACGCGGTGAGCACGGTCAGGGGCCGGTCCCGTGGGAGAGCTTCGGCGATGAGCTTCGGGGTGAAGCCCTCGTCGACGAAGACCGTCTCCGCGTCACCGAGAAGATCTGCGGCCGCCGCAGCGATCCGCGACTTCTGCGGCACATAGCGGGTGGTCCGCGTCGCGAGCGTGGTCTCGAAGCCAGCGCTCTCCACGGGGTACGCCCCGCCGTGCGTCCGCCGGATCAGACCGTGTTCCTCGATCGCGCGCAGATCTCGCCTGATGGTCTCCTTGGCCACCTGAAACAGGTCAGCCAGCCGGTTGACGTCGACGGCCCCGTCCCGTCGGGCCGTCTCGACGATTCTCCGTCGGCGTTCTTCGGTATCCACGGCACACTCCCTGCTTGAGGTGCGATCTTGCTGCGGCCCGCGTCCGTTCGGACCCGTGCGTAGTTTGTGCAAACAAGAGCAGCCGCTCGACCAGCGTTTTTCACGGCATTCGCTGTGCCCGTCCGTGCCCGTCTCCCGGATGCCATCGATGCTGGTCGTCCAGCCGCTGTCGGCTTCCGGGCTGCACCGGACACGAATGGGTATGCCGAGATCCCGCCGGGCTGGCGCGGCTGGCCCACCGAACGCGATGCCCGGCTCGCAGTTTTCCGTCGGGCCCGGCTTCCACAAACGCAGGCACGCGACGATCGGTTACCTTGCGCCCGTCACCTTCGGACAGAGATCAACTACGCTGACCGTCGCCGCATGACAACCGGTGTTCACAGTCGGGTTGGGTGCCTCTCTCGACCCCGGCAGCGGGTGGGGCCCCTGTCAGCCTCGGCCGTCGGCCGGCCCAGGTTTCTCCGAGTTCCCCACGCGAGTTCGCTGAATTGCCCCGCTCGTCCAGCGGCACGAGTGACTGATGTCTCAGTCCACCATGCGCACGATCACAACGCACAAACGAGATGTGCGTGGCTGACCAATTCTCAGGTCGTGCTCCCACGGTGGACGATGTCGTGATGCCACCGTGAGAACCCTCTGCTTCAGCGCTCCGGCACTGAAGGTGGTGCTTCCTGGCGTGGCCCGTCGGCGGTGCGATCCGGCGTGCGCTGATCAACACCTCAAACTTTTCAATCCGCTGAAGCCCGCCCCATCCGTACTCACATGTCACTGCTCGCGGATCTCGGTCGCGACACCCTTGACGATCGCCACTTCGGCCTTGGTCTTGCCGGTCTTTGCTGCCTTCTCCAGCTCCTCGACCGTGCACTTGCTAGCGGACTGTCCTGCCGCGTCACCGCAGATGTCGCCGGCACCCCAGATCTCAGTGTCCTCAGCGATCCAGAAGGGACGGCTGCCCACTACGAGCTTGCCGGGCGCCATGTAGGTCAGGACACCGGTGACCGTGCCGTCCGCACGGCTGTCCGCGTTCGCATCACTGACGCCGTCCTTCTTGGTGGCGGACTTCTCACGGCTGTCCGGCTTCTGGGTGTCGGTGCTAGAGACAGCTCCCTGACCGGACTTGACCGAGTCGGCATCCGGCTTCTGGGTGTCGGTGCTGGAGACAGCTGCCTGACCGGACTTGACCGAGTCGGCACCGGAGGGCTCGGTCTCGGAATTACAGGCCGTCAGGAACATCCCACCGGCGATGAGGACTGCGATTCCGGCGAGCTTGCGGGTGTGATTGAGCAGCATGGTCGGGTTCCCTTTCGGCGTTGCCCCTTGGTCTCACTTAGCCAAACGGCTGGTCCGGAAAACGGGTTCACTGAAGGAATTCCTGTTGCAGATCCATGGTGAACCGTACGGTTCTGTTACATGAACGCGTACTGACGCTACGCCGGGCAGCGGCGTAGCCCAGCCCGTCTTGGCCCCGCGGTCGCAGGCGCGCCCTGGGGAGTGCGCCACGGCAAGCCGGTGCGGGTCAGCCCGACGGCCGATTGTGTCGAGCCGCCGGGCTGATGCCGGTGTCCGGGGAATGACTGTTCCGGCATCTGCTTCAACGGTCGCGGGCAACACAGGTTCACTCCACACATCTGGAACTGCGTAGTCCGCTTGTCGCATGTGCTCCGACCAAGGAACACAACATGACCACGCCGAAGGCCGTGATGGTGAGTCTGCCGTCTCAAGCTGCCCGGCAGGGCGCGGACGCGAAAGTGCCACGCTTCCGGGGGTGAGCGCTGCTTGATTCAGTGGAATGGCGTTGGGGGGCCGCGAGTGAATCTGTCCACGCGTCAAGGGGCCTGCGGCCGGTCCCGACCGCAGGAGCACCTCGATGGGCGATGCGCACGCCACCCCCGCTCCTCCACGGGGCTGGAAGCCACGGAAGAATCCGCCCCCACCTTTAGAGTCGGCGACATCCTGCCGGTCCGTGTCGGCGAGGGACGGGTTGCTTTCGATGGAGTGGATCTCCACGACGATCGCTCGCAACTCGCCACTTAGGGCGTGCAGAGAATCAACATGCGGATTTGATCTCGCGTTGGACGGCTTCCGGGGTGAGGAAGGCCGCCACGTCCGCTGGTGTGCGGAACCT
>NZ_JBSFBQ010000130.1:0-4955 GCF_053593015.1 Streptomyces sp. NPDC002403
AACTCCACCGAACGCGCGTCATACAGATCCGTCGCATACTCGATCGTGATGTCCAACCCACCCGGCCGACCATCCACCGAACGATGCTCCGCGAAGCCGAAGGTGAGGTCGAACTTGGCGATCTCCACCTTCGAGAACTCGTACGCCGCTTCCAGCCCCGGGAGTTCGGGGGCGTCGGCGGACATGTCGCCGACGGTGAGCATGACCTGGAAGAGGGGGTGCCGGGCGGTGGTGCGCTCGGGGTTGAGAGCTTCGACCAGGCGGTCGAAGGGCAGGTCCTGGTGACTCCACGCGGCCAGGTCGGCCTCCCGGACCCGGCCCAGCAGCTCACGGAAGCTCGGGTCACCACTGGTGTCCGTACGCAGCACGAGCGTGTTGACGAAGAAGCCGACGAGGTCGTCGAGGGCCGGGTCGGTGCGCCCTGCGACGGGTGAGCCGAGCGGGATGTCGTGGCCGGCTCCGGACCGGGACAGCAGGGTCGAGACCGCTGCCTGGGCCACCATGAACAAGGTGCTGCCGGTCTCCTGGGCCAGCGTGGTGAGCGAGTCGTGCAGGTCGGCCGGGCAGTGCACGGTGTGGGTGGTACCCCGGTTGGACGCGGTGGCCGGCCGGGGCCGGTCGGCCGGGAGCGTGGCCTCTTCCGGAAGGTCCGCCAACACTGCACGCCAGTAGTCGAGTTGGCGTTCCTCATCGCTTCCCAGGAGCCGTTGCTGCCAGAGGGAGTAGTCGGCGTACTGGACCGGCAGCGGCTCCCAGGCGGGGGCGGTGCCCTCGGTGCGGGCCTCGTAGGCGGTGGCCAGGTCGCGGAAGAGCGGTCCGTTGGACCAGCCGTCGGAGGCGATGTGGTGGATGACCACCAGCAGGATGTGTTCCTGTTCGCCGACCGAGAGCAGATGTGTGCGGATCGGCGGCTGGACGGCCAGGTCGAAGGTGGCCGCGGAGAGGTCGGCCAGTCGTGCGGTGAGTTCCTCCTCGGTGGTGGTGATCAGAGGCAGGTCGATGGCGGTCGGGGGGAGGATGCACTGGTGGGGGGTGCCCTCGTGAGTGGGGAAGACGGTGCGCAGGCCTTCGTGGCGTGTGGTGAGGTCGGTGAGGGCGAGTCGGAGGGCCTGGTGGTCGAGTGCGCCCTTGAGGCGCAGGGCGAGCGGGATGTTGTAGGTGGCGGAGGGACCTTCCATCTGGTCGAGGAACCACAGCCGCTGCTGTGCGGAGGAAAGCGGGATGATGTCCGGCCGCTCCTCGGGCCTCAGCGCGGGCCGGGGCAGTTCGCCACTGCCCGCGGTGACGCACTCCGAGAGGGCGAGCACCGTCGGGTTGCGGAACAGGTCCTTCACTCCGAGCTGCACCCCGAACGCGCGCCGGATGCGGCTGATCAGGCGGGTGCCCAGCACCGAGTGGCCGCCCCGGTGGAAGAAGTGGTCGTCGATGGTGACCGACGGCAGTCCGAGCACGGCCGCGAAGAGACCGCAGAGCACCTCTTCCTGCAGGGTGCGCGGGGCACGCCCATGGGTGGCGTGGGAGACCTGGGGTGCGGGCAGGGCGCGGCGGTCGACCTTGCCGTTGGTGGTGAGGGGGATCTCGTCGAGGACGACGAAGGCGGACGGGACCATGTACTCGGGCAGCGCGTCCGAGACATGGCCGCGCAGCTCGGCCACGTCGACGCGGGCGCCGTCGGCGGCGACGAGGTAGGCGACGAGGCGCTTGTCGCCGGGCCGGTCCTCCCGGACCACCACGGTCGCCTGCCCCACGCTGTCGTGGCCGGCCAACGCGCCCTCGATCTCACCGAGTTCGATGCGGAAGCCGCGGAGCTTGACCTGCTGGTCCGCGCGGCCGAGGTACTCCACCGAGCCCTCGTGGTTCCAGCGGACCAGGTCACCCGTGCGATACATCCGCGTACCGGCCGGACCGTACGGGTCCGCGACGAAGCGTTCCGCCGTCATGCCCGGCCGGTGGAGGTAGCCCCGGGCGAGGCCGGCTCCGGCGATGTACAGCTCGCCGGGGGTGCCCGGCGGGACCAGCCGCAGGCCCTCGTCGAGCACGTACAGCCGGTGGTTGTCGAGGGGCTCACCGATCGGGATGGCACCCGTGTAGTCCAGCGGGCGGTGGATGCGGTGGGTGGTGGCGAAGGTGGTGGTCTCCGTCGGCCCGTAGCCATTGACGACGGTGACGTCCGGGCAGCGGTCCATGACACGGCGCACCGCCTCCGGCGGGACGACGTCGCCGCCCGCCCACACCTCACGCACCCCGGCGAAGGCCTCCGGAACCTCCTCCGCCATCACCCGGAACAGACCGGCCGTCAGCCAGAGCGAGCTGATCGCGCGCTCGGTCAGCAGCCCGCCCAGGGTCCCGGGGTCGAGGTAGCCCGGAGGCGCCACCACGACCGCTCCGCCGTTCAGCCACGGCACCCAGATCTCGTGGGTGGCGGCGTCGAAGGTGTGCGGTGAGTGGAAGAGCACCCGGGTGTGGTTGCCGTTCGCGTACATGGTCTGCGCGGCCAGGTCCGCGACGTTGCGGTGGGTGACCGCGACGCCCTTCGGGAGTCCCGTGGAACCCGAGGTGAACATCACGTACAGCCACTGGTCGGGGTGGGCGCCGGGTGCCGGTGGTGTGGCGGGGAGGTGGGAGAAGTCGGCGGCTGCGTCGAGCACGACCGTCTCGGCCGCGGTCCGGGCCACGATCGGGTGATCGGCCAGCGCCCGGTCGGTGAGCAGGACCGACGCCGCGGTCTCGGTGAGGATGTGGAGCAGCCGGGTGTCGGGGTCCGCGGTGTTGAGCGGGGCGTAGACACCGCCGGCCTTGACCACCGCGAGGAGCCCGGTGAGCAGGTCGGCCGACCGCTCCATCAGGACGGCGACGACGCTCTCCGGCCGGACGCCGAGGCCCACGAGGTGATGGGCCAGCCGGTTGGTGTCCGCGTCCAGCTCCGCGTAGGTCACCTCGCGGTCGCCGTCGACCAGGGCGATCGCGTCCGGGGTGCGGGCGGCCTGTGCGGCGAACAGTTCCGCGAGGCCCGCGTCCGAGGAGCCGGTGACCGCGCCGTTCCATCCCTCCAGGAGCCGGTGGCGCTCGTCGGGCCCGATGAACTCCAGTTCTCCGACCGGGATTCCGGGGTGTGCGACGGCGTCGCCGAGCAGCCGGACCAGCCGGTCGGCGACCGCTTCGACGGTGCCGGCGTCGTACAGGTCGGTGGCGTACTCGACCCTGATGTCCAGTCCACCGGGACGGCCGTCAGCCGTGCGGTGTTCATGGAAGGAGAAGGTCAGGTCGAACTTGGAGATCTCCAGGGCCGTGAAGCCCGACTCGGCTACCACCCCAGGGAGTTCGAGGGTCGGGGTGAGTGCCTCCTGAAGGGTGAGCACCACCTGGAAGAGGGGGTGCCGGGCGGTGGAGCGCTCGGGGTTGAGGGTCTCCACCAGCCGGTCGAAGGGCAGGTCCTGGTGGGCCCACGCCGCGAGATCGGCCTCGCGGACCCGGGAGAGGAGGTCGCGGAAGCTGGGGTCGCCGCTCAGGTCCGTGCGCAGCACCAGGGTGTTGACGAAGAAGCCGACCAGGTCGTCCAGGGACTGCTCCGAGCGGCCCGCGATCGGGGCGCCGATCGGGATGTCGTCACCCGCGCCGGAGCGGGACAGCGCGGTGGCGACTGCGGCCTGGGCCACCATGAACATCGTGCTGCCGGTCTCCCGGGCCAGTCGGGTCAGCGCGTCGTGGAGTTCCGCGGGTACGTGGACGCTGTGGGTGGAGCCTCGGTAGGTGGCGACCGCCGGGCGCGGACGGTCGGCCGGCAGGGTCGCCTCGTCGGGCAGGCCGTCGAGTGTGCGGCGCCAGTACTCCGCCTGCCGCTCCCCGTCCACCGCCAGCAGCTCCTGCTGCCAGAGGGTGTAGTCGGCGTACTGGACCGGCAGCGGCTCCCACGCGGGGGCGGTGCCCTCGGTGCGTGCCGTGCAGGCGGCTGACAGGTCGCGCAGCAACGGGGTGGTGGACCAGCCGTCGGAGGCGATGTGGTGCATCACGACCAGCAGGACGTGCTCCTGCTCACCGAGTGCGAACAGGGTCGCTCGGAGCGGCAGTTCGGCCTCCAGGTCGAAGCTGCGGGCGGCGTGCGCGCCGAGCTCCGCCTCCAGTGCGGTCTCGGTCACCGCGACGACGGGCAGTTCCACCCGGACCTCGGCCGCCGGCAGCTGCCACTGGTAGGCGGCGTCGTCCGCCATCCCGAAGAGGGTGCGCAGCGACTCGTGCCGCACCACCAGATCGGTGAGCGCGAGCCGGAGGGCCCGCGGGTCGAGTGCGCCGGTGAGACGCAGCGCCAGCGGAATGTTGTACGTCGCCGAGGGTCCCTCCAGGTGGTGCAGGAACCACAGCCGCTGCTGGGCCGAGGAAAGCGGGACCCGCTCGGGCCGCACCGCTTCCCGCAGTGCGGGTCGCTGCACGGCGTCCCCGCCCGCTTCCACGAACTCGGCCAGCGAGGACACCGTCGGGCCCTGGAAGAGGTCCCGGACGGTGATCTGGACGCCGAAGGTCTGCCGGATACGGCTGATGAGACGGGTGGCGAGCAGGGAGTGCCCGCCGAGGTGGAAGAAGTGGTCGTCGATGGTGACCGACGGCAGTCCGAGGACCTCCGCGAAGAGACCGCACAGGACTTCCTCGCCCGGTCCCCGGGGCGCGCGCCCGGTGGTTTCGTTGCTGAACTGCGGGGCGGGCAGGGCGCGTCGGTCGACCTTGCCGTTGACGGTGAGGGGGATCTCGTCGAGGACGACGAAGGCGGACGGGACCATGTACTCCGGGAGCGTGCCGGCGATCTCGCGGCGCACCGCATCGGTGTCGATCCGGGCCCCGTCGGCGGCGACGAGGTACGCGGCGAGACGCTTGTCGCCGGGCCGGTCCTCGCGGACCACGACGGTGGCCTGCGCCACGCCCGGCCGTCCGGCCAGAACGGTCTCGATCTCGCCGGGTTCGAT
>NZ_JBSFBQ010000131.1:0-4760 GCF_053593015.1 Streptomyces sp. NPDC002403
ACATGTGCGCTTTACTGAAGGTCTTGTTCGAGGTCAGGATGATCGAGCCCTTTTCGTAACCTTTGGAGATCACCTGGAAGACCAGGTTCGCCTCGGCTCGCTCCAGCGGCTGGTAGCCGACCTCATCCACGACGAGGACGCCCGGCCGCAGATAGGTACGGAGCTTGCTGTTGAGCCGGCCCGCAGTCTCGGCTGCCTTCAGCTGTCGGACCATGTCGTCGAGGCTGGTGAAGTAGACGGAGAAGCCGGCTCGGCAGGCGGCGACGGAGAGAGCCACGGCAATGTGCGTCTTTCCGACGCCGGGCGGTCCCAGCAGGGCCGCGTTGGCTTTGGCCTCGACGAAGGCGAGGGTGGCCAGGTCTTTGATCTTGCGGGGGTCGAGTTCGGGCTGGAAGGCGAAGTCGTATTCGTCCAGGGTCTTGTGGTGCGGCAGCTTGGAAAGCCGCAGGCCCTGGCGGAAGCGCCGGTCGTCGCGGACCGCGAGTTCTTCGGCGAGGACGAGGTCGAGGAAGTCGAGGTAGCCCATCTTGGCGTCGTCTGCTCTGTCGGCGTACTGGGTCAGGCTCTCGGCCAGGTGGGGCAGGCCGAGCTTGGCGGCCGTGCTGCGGATACGGGTGCTGACCAGCTCACTCAAGTGAGTTCCTCCGGCGTGGGGTGGGTGGTGAAGGGACGTGTCCCGGTCAGTTCGTCATAGACGGACAGCGGTCTGCGGCCGACCTCGACTCGGACGGCCGCGGCCCGGTTGAGGAGAGCCATCAGCGAGCCGGCCTCGTGGCCCAAGGCCTCCTGGTGGCGGGGCCGTGGTGGGACGTCGCCGGTGGTGGTTCGCCGGTTCCGTCCGTCGGGAAGCCCGTCCCAGTGCTTCTCGTCGACGACGCAGGCCCCGCGGCCGACGGCCCGCTGGTGGGTGGCCAGCAGGGTCTCGCCGTCGGCGTTCGGCGTGGTGGCATGCAGGGTGATCTGGGACTTCGTGGCCCTGACTTCCACCAGCTGACGCGGGTGCACCTTTCGGGCCGGCACCGAGTAGAGGTTCGCGTCGAAGGCGACCAGGCAGTCCTTGCCGACATGGCGAAGGTGCCGCTGAGTGACGACATAGGGCGTCGCTGGCAGCGGCCTCAAGGCCATGTGGTCGCGGATCGCGCGGTGGCCGATGACTTCACCGTGTGTGCCGTGGGACTTGGCTCGGCGCAAGGGCACCCAGGCGTTGAACGCGGAGTCCAGTTCCTCGATGGAGGAGAAAGCCCGTCCGGCCAGGACGTGGTCGCGGACGATGAGGACTTGCCGCTCGACCCGGCCCTTTCCGGTGGGCCGGTAGGCGGCCAGGACGTCGATGTCGAAGTCGTAGTGCCCGGCGAATCCGACTGCTTCCGGATGCAGAGGGACCGCCTCGCCCGGTGCGACGTGTCGGCGGACGACGGTCTTGGTTCGGTCGTAGACGATCGACATCGGCACCCCGCCGAAGTGGGCAAACGCCTGACGATGGCAGTCGAAGAACGTGACCAGGTCCTGGCTGGTGGTGAAGCAGCAGAACGGGTCCCGCGAGTAGGACAAGGTCATGTGGAACGAGTAGACCTTCGGGATCCCGACGTGGGCGAGGATCTTGCCTTCGTCTCCCCAGTCGACCTGGGCCTGTGCTCCGGGGACCACTTCGAACCTGCGATGGAGGCCGGCCAGCTCGCCTGGGCTGATGCCCAGTTGTTCTGCGACTCGGGGCCGGGCCTCTTGCATGTAGAGCTTCACCCGCTGGTAGTTGCCGGTGAAGCCGTATTCCGCTACCAGCCGCTCGTGGACCACGGCACCTTTGATCAGGATCTCGGACCTCAGCATCGCGTCGATCAGTGGCGCAACATCGTCCACCATCCGTCCACGAGCGTGCCCGGTCGATGACCGACGAGGCGGAGAGATCGGGGCCTGGGTGGTCAGGTATTTGCGGACCGTGCGGCGATTGAGCCCCGTCTCCCTCGCGATCTCGGACAAGCTCATTGCCCCGGACTCGAAAAGCCCGCGAAACCGCCGAAGCTCCATCCATCGCTGCGGGTCCAAGACCACCGTGAGCCGCCCTCCGCCACCACCCCGAACAGGCCAGCAGCAGGCTGCCCAACAGCATTCCTCAGCACGTCAAAAACTGGGCACGTTCATTCGTACGTGGCTGGGCACGTTCATGTGTACGCCGACACCGTGTCGATCATCGCCGCCCTGGACGTGCACACCGGCCAGGTCCTCACCCACACCATCGCCCGCAACGACTCCGACACATTCATCGGGTTCCTGCGCCAACTCGACGCCACCATCCCCGCCGGGCAGCAGATCCACCTGGTCATGGACAACGGCTCGTCCCACACCTCGAAGAAGACCAGGGCCTGGCTGGCGGCCAGACCCCGCTTCGCCGTCCACCACACCCCGAAACACACCTCCTGGCTCAACCAGGTCGAGCTGTTCTTCTCGACCCTGACCAGACGCCTGCTGCGCCACGACCAGTTCACCTCCCGCGAGGAACTGACCGAACGCATCGACGACTTCGTCCTGGACTACGACGAACACGCCGCCAAGCCCTACCGCTGGACCTACGACGGCTCCCCACTCAAAGCCACATGAACCCCCGAAGGATCAACGCGGTGCTGCGCTAGGGTCTGACGGCATGGGATCACCGACGAAACCGGACGCCTCCGGGGAGTTTCAGCGGATAGCCGACTGCTTGGCGGGACCGGACGCCGACGCGCACCACGCCGGCTTGCAGGAGCTTGAGATACTCGCCCAGGCACATCCCGCGCTGCGCCAGCCTGCCGCCGACGCCGTGTGCCGTTACCTGCGCGGCACGGTTGTGGAAGCTGTCGACAGTGCTGTCGCGCTTCTTGTCGCGCTGGCGCGGGGCGGAGACCACCTCGCCTTCGCCCTGGAGGGCGCCGTATTGCCGGACGTCGACTTCAGCGGCTGCTCCTTCGGCCTGACTGTCTTTGCGGACGCCCACTTCCGCGGCCGCTGCGTATTCGACGGCGCTCACTTCCGCGACGACGCGATCTTCGCGCGGGCCGTGTTCGAAGGCGAGGCGTCGTTCGCCGACGTCAGGTTCGGCGGAGCCGCCCACTTCGGGCTGGCGCGGTTCCACTCCCCGGCCGGCTTCGCCGGCGCCCGGTTCGACAATCTGGCCTGGTTCGGCCGTGGTGAGGAGTCCGTCCAGGAGGACGACTCCCGATTCGAAGAGTTCGACGAGGACGGCGATCTGCTCTCTGACAAACCGGATCCGTTCGGGGTGCAGATCCCCTGGCGCGAGCCGAACGAGGCCGATCCCGGCTGGCCAAACGCTGTGCTTCAAGAGGAATATCAGAGCTGGTACGAGGGCAGCGACGGCACCTGCTTCCGCGATCGGGTGTCCTTTCACGGCGCGCGATTCCACGGTCCGGCCTGGTTCTGGAAGGCACGGTTCGGGGCGGATGCGGATTTCGGCGACGCCTGGTTCGGCGATCAGGTCCATCTGGACCAGCCGAGTGTGGATCTCACTGGCGCGACCGCGGACACTGTCGCCGAGGAAGACGACGCTTCGGAAGCCGACGGCGCGGAAGAGTCGTTCAGCCCTCAGGAATGGCCCTTCGGCTGGGTGCTGCGTCCCGAAGACAACGGGCCGGACCGGCTGGTGACGGACGAGTCCGTGGCGCCCTACGCCCACCAGCTCGCCGACGCCGACCCGGCGGTGCGGCTGTCCGGACTGCACGTGCTCGACGCGCTCGGTCAGACCCGCGCCGACCAGCGGGCCAGAATCGTCGACGCAGTCTGCGGATTCCTGAGGGCGCCGCTGGCGTTCGAGGTCGGCGATGAAGCCGCGCTCACCGCGGAGCAGGTGGCCGAGCTGAGGCTGCGGCGGACTGCGCAGCAGATCCTCACCGACCACCTCCGCCCTCACGCTCCCGGGGCGGCGCCGGATTCCCCGCCGCGCGAACAGTTCTGGGCCGGAGTCGATCTCAGCCTTTCCGCCGCCACTCTGATCGACTTCGACCTCAGTGACTGCCGTTTCGCGCGTGCGGACTTCATGGGCACTCAGTTCCACGGGACCACCAACTTGGAGCGAAGCGCGTTCAAGGTGCACTTCATGCTGCCGGGCGGCGGCGGATACGCCACGTTCCACGGCGAATGCCGCACCGCCGGCGCCGCCCTCACAGAGGGCTGGGCCTGGCGGGGAAGCGCCGACGAGACCCTCCAGCAGGTTCGGGCACGGTCAGCCGAGGTGACTGTCTGAGGCAGTCCGTCGGCCGTCGATCGGCTTCCGAGCCAGCACGCCATACGTCAGCAGCATCGGCTCCAGCTCGGTCTCGGGCGCCACTCGTCGATCGGCACCAACGCGGGAGGCTGGATCTGGAGGCCGTCGAGCCAAGCCGCGATCTGCTCGGGGGTGCGGTTGGTGAACGGCACGCCGGTGGGCTTCTGGTAGTCGGCGAGCATGGCGTTCTGCTCGTCCGGATGGGTCGGGTCCGGCGCGGCGCGGCGTGCGTCAGCGCCAAATAGCTGCCCGGCGCGGCCTGGTCCAGTTGACACGCACGATGCGGTCCGGCCGCTGATCGTCTGGGATAGGTGCAGCACCGCGTTCATCACCACGGCGATCGGTCGGCTCAGATCCAGCGTCTTTCCGCAGCGAGGGATGGGAGAGCACCGTCTCCGGCCGCCGCCGTCGATGGCGACGATGAAGCGGACGGCGACCTGCAGTTGTGCCGCCTGAAAGACACCGGCCACCCCGAGATGTGGGGCTTCACGCTGTTCACCTACAGCAA
>NZ_JBSFBQ010000132.1:2038-4709 GCF_053593015.1 Streptomyces sp. NPDC002403
GTACGTCGTGACTGCGTGCCTTTTGAAGAATGAGCCTGCGAGTTTGCGGTGTGTTGCGAGGTTAACCCGTGTGGGGAAGCCGTAGCGAAAGCGAGTCCGAATAGGGCGTTTCAGTAGCACGCTCAAGACCCGAAGCGGAGTGATCTAGCCATGGGCAGGTTGAAGCGGAGGTAAGACTTCGTGGAGGACCGAACCCACCAGGGTTGAAAACCTGGGGGATGACCTGTGGTTAGGGGTGAAAGGCCAATCAAACTCCGTGATAGCTGGTTCTCCCCGAAATGCATTTAGGTGCAGCGTCGTGTGTTTCTTGCCGGAGGTAGAGCACTGGATAGGCGATGGGCCCTACCGGGTTACTGACCTTAGCCAAACTCCGAATGCCGGTAAGTGAGAGCACGGCAGTGAGACTGTGGGGGATAAGCTCCATGGTCGAGAGGGAAACAGCCCAGAGCATCGACTAAGGCCCCTAAGCGTACGCTAAGTGGGAAAGGATGTGGAGTCGCAGAGACAACCAGGAGGTTGGCTTAGAAGCAGCCACCCTTGAAAGAGTGCGTAATAGCTCACTGGTCAAGTGATTCCGCGCCGACAATGTAGCGGGGCTCAAGCGTACCGCCGAAGTCGTGTCATTCGTATATTAATCCCCAACGGGAGTACGGATGGGTAGGGGAGCGTCGTGTGCCGGGTGAAGCAGCCGCGGAAGCGAGTTGTGGACGGTTCACGAGTGAGAATGCAGGCATGAGTAGCGATACACACGTGAGAAACGTGTGCGCCGATTGACTAAGGGTTCCTGGGTCAAGCTGATCTGCCCAGGGTAAGTCGGGACCTAAGGCGAGGCCGACAGGCGTAGTCGATGGACAACCGGTTGATATTCCGGTACCCGCTTTGAAACGCCCAATACTGAATCAGGCGATGCTAAGTCCGTGAAGCCGGCCCGATCTCTTCGGAGTTGAGGGTAGTGGTGGAGCCGATGAACCAGACTTGTAGTAGGTAAGCGATGGGGTGACGCAGGAAGGTAGTCCAGCCCGGGCGGTGGTTGTCCCGGGGTAAGGGTGTAGGACGCACGGTAGGCAAATCCGTCGTGCATATAGTCTGAGACCTGATGCCGAGCCGATTGTGGTGAAGTGGATGATCCTATGCTGTCGAGAAAAGCCTCTAGCGAGTTTCATGGCGGCCCGTACCCTAAACCGACTCAGGTGGTCAGGTAGAGAATACCGAGGCGTTCGGGTGAACTATGGTTAAGGAACTCGGCAAAATGCCCCCGTAACTTCGGGAGAAGGGGGGCCATTCCTGGTGATTGGATTTGCTCCATGAGCTGGGGGTGGCCGCAGAGACCAGCGAGAAGCGACTGTTTACTAAAAACACAGGTCCGTGCGAAGCCGTAAGGCGATGTATACGGACTGACGCCTGCCCGGTGCTGGAACGTTAAGGGGACCGGTTAGCTGACTTTCGGGTCGGCGAAGCTGAGAACTTAAGCGCCAGTAAACGGCGGTGGTAACTATAACCATCCTAAGGTAGCGAAATTCCTTGTCGGGTAAGTTCCGACCTGCACGAATGGCGTAACGACTTCTCGACTGTCTCAACCATAGGCCCGGTGAAATTGCACTACGAGTAAAGATGCTCGTTTCGCGCAGCAGGACGGAAAGACCCCGGGACCTTTACTACAGTTTGATATTGGTGTTCGGTTCGGCTTGTGTAGGATAGGTGGGAGACTTTGAAGCGGCCACGCCAGTGGTTGTGGAGTCGTCGTTGAAATACCACTCTGGTCGTGCTGGATGTCTAACCTGGGTCCGTGATCCGGATCAGGGACAGTGTCTGATGGGTAGTTTAACTGGGGCGGTTGCCTCCTAAAGAGTAACGGAGGCGCCCAAAGGTTCCCTCAGCCTGGTTGGCAATCAGGTGTTGAGTGTAAGTGCACAAGGGAGCTTGACTGTGAGACCGACGGGTCGAGCAGGGACGAAAGTCGGGACTAGTGATCCGGCAGTGGCTTGTGGAAGCGCTGTCGCTCAACGGATAAAAGGTACCCCGGGGATAACAGGCTGATCTTCCCCAAGAGTCCATATCGACGGGATGGTTTGGCACCTCGATGTCGGCTCGTCGCATCCTGGGGCTGGAGTCGGTCCCAAGGGTTGGGCTGTTCGCCCATTAAAGCGGTACGCGAGCTGGGTTTAGAACGTCGTGAGACAGTTCGGTCCCTATCCGCTGTGCGCGTAGGAATATTGAGAAGGGCTGTCCCTAGTACGAGAGGACCGGGACGGACGAACCTCTGGTGTGCCAGTTGTTCTGCCAAGGGCATGGCTGGTTGGCTACGTTCGGAAAGGATAACCGCTGAAAGCATCTAAGCGGGAAGCCTGCTTCGAGATGAGTATTCCCACCAACTTGATTGGTTAAGGCTCCCAGTAGACGACTGGGTTGATAGGCCAGATGTGGAAGCCTGGTAACGGGTGGAGCTGACTGGTACTAATAGGCCGAGGGCTTGTCCTCAGTTGCTCGCGTCCACTGTGTTAGTTCTGAAATAACGAACGGCCGTGTTGTTCCGGTGTTGTTTATTTCATAGTGTTTCGGTGGTCATTGCGTTAGGGAAACGCCCGGTTACATTCCGAACCCGGAAGCTAAGCCTTTCAGCGCCGATGGTACTGCAGGGGGGACCCTGTGGGAGAGTAGGACGCCGCCGAAC
>NZ_JBSFBQ010000133.1:0-4531 GCF_053593015.1 Streptomyces sp. NPDC002403
AGATACGCGCCGACCTCCATCTCGGTCTGCTCCAACTCGCCTGCAGCATCATCTGCTTGAGACGACTCCGAACCGCATTCTGAAACGATCAGTAAGGTGCGGCTCTTTTGAAGTGACGGTCGGGGTCAATCGTCATCGATGTTGACACCCGGCTCGTCGTCGTGGCCGGCCGGCCCCTGCCCGCAACCACAACGACTGCACGGCGTGGGTGGAATCCGGTGCGAAGGCCGCCGTCGGCCGCACCATGACGGTCGCCGACGGCGGCACGACATTCTCGGGAACGCTTATCTGCGTGGCCCCGATCTCCGGGATGCCCGTCGCGGGAGCGGTGTGCTCGGTGTAGCCGTACCCGTAACTCGGCGGGACAAGGGGAAGGTGAGGGCGCGAAGATCCCACGGAGGTATGGGAGTTGACCTTCACGCCGCCTCCACACATACTGAAGTTCAGTGCAATGTCACATTGTAACTGCATCCTGAGTGCGTCAGTGATGCCTATGAACGACGCTTCTGAACAGGGAGAACTACCCTCATGTCTCGTATCGCTCTGCTCGCCACCGCGGCTGCGGGCCTGGCCTTATTCGGCGCGGCCCCGGCCACCGCCGCACACGCCCCCACCACCACTGCCACCACCGTGACGTGCGGTCCGTCCGCCCTCCGGGTGGGCTTGTCGACCAAGGTGTGCGCCGAAGTCACTGGCAACAGCGTGCAGCTGTACGGCCAGATAAGCCTGGCGGGCCCGCCCAGCCCGGGCTCCACGCTCCCGGTCAAGGACCTGACCACGACCCTCACCGGCAACGCCGTCGGCGGCACCTCCCTTGGCCACCTGGTGCAGCCGGTCCGTTTCCAAGCCGCGACCACCCCGGTCCGTGGCGTCGGCGGCACCGTCCCCTGCGGCTCGACCGTCCACGCCGAGTTCACCTCATCCGCCCTCGGCAATCCCTCCAGCCCGGTGACCCTGGACGTTCCGGTCACTTGCTGACGAACGTCCGACACAATGAGCAGGCTGCGCGGCTGGAACCGGACGCGGAGCCTGCCCGCGGCAGCGAGAGCGGTTACTTCGAGCAGCCCTTGAATTCCCCGTCTCCCACGCTGTGCGGCAGATGGCCCGCCAGGGGGGGGTGGCCCGAAGATGAGGTGACCCCGGCGGTGTGGACACTCTGACAATTGGATCTTGCAGATCCGAGGAAGGGTGTCCTGGTGGGACGGAAGTCTCCGTATCCGGCGGAGTTCAGGAACGATGCTGTCGCGCTATACCGCGCGGCGGGCGGGAAGCGCACGTATGCGGCGGATGTCGGGGTGACCGGCGAGACGCTGCGGAGGGCATACGTGCAGGTCGGCGGCACGTGGCTGTATCTCGCCTGCGTCCTGGACATCTACTCGCGCCGGGTACGCCCTGTCCAACGACGGCGCGACTCCGGCGTTACGAGCGGCCGAGCAGGCTACCGAAGGCGCGGTGAACCAGAACTGGAAGCGTCGGGTCGCTCTACGCGTCGGGGAGGCCGCGGAGCATGACGGCGTAGAGCGGGGAGTCGGGGAAGGGCCGGCGCTCGCCGATCTTGTGGTAGCCCCATGCTTCGTAGAGGGCCTGGACGCGGGGGTGTGTGGTGTCGACGAGGAGGGTGACCAGCTGCTCGGGCCGGGAGTCCAGGAGGGCGTCGTGAAGTCGCTGGGCGAGGCCGGTGCCACGCCACTTCGGGCGGACCATCAGCTCGGACAGAGCGAAGGTGGTGCCCGGGGTGGGGGTGGGGGAGAGGTGCCCGCGCCAGGTCTCGCGGCCGAGGGCGGCGGTGGCGCCGTAAGCGAAGCCCGCGGGCTGGCCGGCGTCGAAGGCGATGACGCAGTCGAAGGAGGGCCTGGCGCCCCAGTGATCGACGAACCAGGCGAACTTCTCCGTCTGGTGGAAGGGGTCGTCCATCTCGGTGGCGTAGGCGTCGGCGTGGACGTCGAGGAGTATCTGCCGGACCGCGGGCAGATCCGCGTGGCCGTAGCGGCTGATGGCGCTCATGTGCGGCTCCAGTTGGTGCGGTGGCGGTCGGCCCACTCCCGGGTGACAGACGCGTTCGGGGCGGTGGTGATGAGGTCGCGGTAGAAGTCGCCGAGCAGGGTCCGCAGCCGTCCGGGCAGGGCTGCGCCGCCCAGGAGCGGGAAGATGTCGGCGGTGGTGGCGGCTGCCTGGTCGAGGTCGCCCTGGTGGAGCTGGGCGAGCGCGAGCCGGGCGGTGGCGAACGCCCTGTTGCGGGCGAACACGCCGGGCAGGGCCGTGAGCGCGTGGTGGGAGGCGGCCTCGGCGGCGGGGGAGTTGCCGAGTCGGTCGTGGACGATCGAGGTGATGGCGTGGAGCTCGGCCCGGCCGTAGAACGCGATCCAGCTCGGCCGCGGGCGGGCCGGGTGGCCCGATTGACCCCCGTCGAGTACGAGACCATCATGACCCCAGCCGCAGCCCTGGCTGCATAAACCCCGCTGTCACCCAACCCTGCAGCAGTCCCGATGCCTCTAGCCGGACACGGGTGTCAACTGCTTATAAGCCCACTCGGTGAAGGTGGTGAGCGGGATGCCCAACTCCCGGGCGAATGCGGGCCGGGCGGGCTGGAGGACCACGTTGTTCCACTCGTGTCCGGCTCCCCACGTCGGCATGCCTGCATTGAGAGCCTCTTCCATGGTCATGGAGGGCGCGGTCACGGGTACGCCCCATGCGGCGGACAAGGTCTGCGCGATCTGCTCCATCGTGCGCAGGTCACTGGCCAGTTCCAGTTCCACTTGGTGGAACCGGTCGGGGTCTCGGAGGGCGTGCGCCGCGGCCGTGCCGATGTCCCGCACGGCCACTAGAGCCAGTTCGGTGCCCGGCTTCAGTACCGTCAGCAGTCCGCCGCGGGGCCCCCTGGGCGCCAGCAGGGGCAGGTTCTCCATGAAGAAGGCGGGCTTGATCACCGTCCAGCGGGCGAAACCCGCACCACGTACCGCCTCCATGATCGCCTGCTTGGTGTGGAAGTAGTCCGCCATCGCCGCCCAGCGACCCTCGGCCCAGCCGGCGACCCGGGTGTGCTCACCGACTCCACTGGTCGAGGACTGTACGAACTGCCGTACTCCCGCCGCCTTCGCCGCGTCCACCAGGTGGGTGGCCTGGGCGAGTTCGTCCGCGAAGTCCACGCTGGTCCCGGTCATCGGCGGCATCTGCACAGAGAAGACCGCGCGGACCCCCTCGAGTGCCGGTCCGAGGGAGGCCCGGTCGGAAAGATCCGCCCGCACCAGTTCGGCGCCCAGCGCCTCGATCGCCTGGGCACGCTTCGAGCCCGGATCGCGTACGAGCGCACGTACGGGCACCTCGGCGGCCAGAAGTGCGCGAGCCGTGGCCCCACCTTGCTGGCCGGTGGCGCCGGTGACCAGGACGATATTGCTGCTGGGCATGGTTGCTGCTCCTCACGGATCGGAGAGGCAAAACGGCGGGGCCCGCCGTTTTGCCTGTCGCTAAGATATGGCGGGGCCCGCCGCTTAGCAATGAGGAGATCATGACCGGTCGCCGCTCGGATGCCCGACGCAACTATCAGCGCATCCTCGCCGTCGCCGAAGCCGAGGTAGCCGCGCACGGCGCCGAGGCATCCCAAGAGCAGATCGCCCGCACCGCAGGCGTCGGTTCGGCGACCGTGCGCCGTCACTTCCCCACTCGCCGTGCCCTTCTCGAAGCGGTCTTCCAGGAGCGCATCGAGGGCCTGTGCGAGCACGCCCAGCGGCTGAGCGCGACCGAAGACGGCCGCACCGCACTCCTGGAGTGGCTCCACGCCTTTGTTCTCTACGCCGTCTCAGCCCGCGGATTCGCCCATATCCTCAGCTACGAGCCCCCCACCGAAGAACCCTCCCCGAACAGCTGTGGCAGCAAAATCGAAGCAGCCGCAGCTCCCCTGCTCCAGCGGGCCATTCGCGACAAGGCGGTTGCACCGCACGTCACCTTTCACGACCTGCTGACCCTCTCCGTCGGCATCGCCCTGGCCACCGAGCACCACACGGACCCCGATACCCAGGCAGGCCGCCTCTTCCGCCTCGCTGTGGAAGGGCTCAGCCCTGAGCAGGGCACAGCCGGGGTGCCGGGAGGCTCCGGCTCTTCGGTACCGGTGACAGAAAGTCTGCCGAATGAGCGCGCGTGACAAGTGGGATGCCGCCCGGCTCGCCACCACCGAGCCCGAAGCCGTCGACGTGCTCGCCGCGTTCCTCGCCCGCGCCCACCCCAGGGCCCCCTGACCGGGCACCCCCAGCGTCACGCTCACAGAGCGTGTGCGTGACACTGGCTGTCACGCACACTCCGGGAAGCGTCACGCCACCTCGAATACGTCCGCGAATGTCCGTTTCGGCGGCCATCCAGGGCCGTCCAGGCCGGGATCCGCGGGCAGGCGTGACACATAAAAGTTCAACCCTCTGAGTGCCGGTGATCTGTACGGACCGTGATCGCGGAGACCGGGTTCGGCTGGAGTGGTCCCGGGCCCGGTTGCCCGGCGATACCGTGGTGGGGCCCGCCAGTTCTGCCCTCTGGAGTCCTCGAT
>NZ_JBSFBQ010000134.1:0-4463 GCF_053593015.1 Streptomyces sp. NPDC002403
CCTCCTGCGCGTCCGGCGACCAGGCCCGCGCATCCCCCACCAGATCACTCACACACCGTAAACGAGCCTGAACCCAAAGCGTTTCGGATCAATACTACTTCTGCGCCACCGACGCCTTTTGGCGAGCGGCGACGAGGCGCTCGACTTCCAAAGCCACAACAGCCGGCGACGACAGGCCGAGGTAGAGCAGCCGCTCCGCCTTGCCGGGCAGAAGCGGGAGAAGTTCCGTCACGGACATCACCTGGTGGTCCGGCACATCCACGTTCACGGCACCGCCCGCGAGCGACGCACTGAAGACAGCAATCGCCGGGAGACCCTCGAGTGTGGTCGCGATCCGCGGTTCGCCGTCCTCGTCGAGCGCCACTGCCACATGCTCGGCCTCGGCGAGCGCACGGACCAGGTCCTCCTGAGGGCCGTAGCCGGTGGCGGCTCGCTGAAGCGCGGCTTCCACGGCGTCGGCGGGTTCGGGCCAGTCGAGCGCCTCGGGGGAGGGCCGGTATTCGTCGTTGTCCTGCCACTCCACGATCTGGCCGTGGGCATTGCTGCGCCAGCGGCCGAGTACGGCCCAGGTCGGGGGCATGCCTTGACCCTCCCAGTTGGGGTCGGGCAGGTAGAGCCAGTGCCCGGGGGCCTGCCGCGCCGCGTCGAGGGCCCACTGCGGCGGCGCAGGCATGTCCTCTCCTCGTGAGACGGAGCGTCGCGGCTGGGTGGTGCCGGGGTTCCAGATGCCGGTCGCGTATTCAGCGTCCTCTGCCTGTTCGGTCTCTGTTGGCGTCGCGGTCTGGGCCGGATCGAGGGGTTCGATGGACATGGGTTCCTCGCTTGTCTGGATCACGGAGACCTTTACCCTCCTCTTGAGGGCTCGGACATCACGTCGGGTGCCTGGCGTTAGCGTCGGGGGCGTGGTCGGAGTCTGACGGGGGTCTGGTACTCGCCCAGCCACATGGTCGGGCGCTCGCCTGCAGCGGCCGGGGTGTCGAAGTCCAGCCACGCGGCGGCCGCAGCGGGAAACTCCACTTCGTACCAGCCGTTGCCATCGAAACGTTGAGCAGTGACCGTGACTGTCTTCGAGGCGAGTTCGGGCAACTCCGCGATGAATGCGAGGGCCGCTTCCCACAGCAGGTCCCGTTGCGGGTGCCCGTGCAGTGCTTGGTCAGCCGCAGTCAGGTGGAGGTCACCATCACGGTTGTACAAGTCACGTACCAGGGACTGGATGAACAGCTGTGCCGTGCGCAGAGTCTCGGGACGCCCCGGCGCAGGGGCGTCCTGCGGCCCGGACTCCGGCTTGTCGAGCCAGGTGAGACTGCTGTTGGTGATCACTCCGGGCAGGCTCGGGAAGGCCGCTGAGTCGATCCCGATCTGTCGCGCCACGCCGTTGAGGACTGCGGGGCCGGTCCGCTCCATGACAGAGTTCCGGCGGATCCTGCCCTGGGGGGTGGCGAAGTAACTGATGTCCGCAGAGTGTACTTCCGGTGGCATCAGGTCGCGCTGGCTCTTGCCATAGCGCTTCTTGATCTCGTCGAGGTAGACAGTGGCGAAAGGATGGTTCATGGGCATCGCCAGCGCGGAGTTGCCTATGGTGCCGGAATCTTCGTCGAGGTCGATGCCGTAGCCCTCGCGGGACTTCAACACCTCTTCCAGAAACTCCGGATGCTCGAACAGGTTGTCACCGTCGAGGTACACGCCGCCGAAGCGGCGCAGGATCTCCAAACGGAGGATGTCGCTGGCCGCCGCGTATCCGGGGCCGGCCTGTTTGGCGCTCTCAGCCTCGTAGAACTCGTGTAGGCGCATGGGAGATTCCGCGTTGAACGCATCGCCGACGCTGGCGCAGACGATACCTCGCTGATCCAGCCAGGCCATCATCTCGGCCACGGACTCGAGATAAGGGCTGTTCCAGGACCCCCAAAGCGCTTTGGCGCGGTCGAAGTCAGCGCGTGGGATGTCGGTCCACAGGACCAACTGCAGGTCCGGATAGTTGATGGCCGTCCATTCCAGGCCCTCACGGAACATTTCCGTCTTCCCTGTTCCCTTCAGGGGGCTGCCCAGCCAGATGGAGTGCAGGAGGGCGGGGGTCTCCGCCGTGGCGGGCAGGGGCGGCAGGTCGGCCCTGCCCGCCCAGTCCCGCAGCTCGGGGCCAGACCTCTCGGTCACCCACACCCGTTCGTCCTCCGCCAGCCTCGCCGGGGCCATCTCCGTGCTCGACGGCTCCTCCTCCGCCACGTTCAGCTGCCGGAGGAACGTGATGGCCTGTCCCCCCGTCAGCGACGTGAAGTCGTGTCCGGCCAGGAAACCGGCTGGCGGCGTCGGCCGGCGTGTGCCGAACAGGTCCGGGCCAAGGAGAAAGGTGTCTTCTTCCGGCCGGCCCATATGGATCGGGGCGATCACCGACGTGCGTAGGTCCGCCAGCAGCTCGTCCGCTCTTGTGTACGGGGCCGCCGGGGGCCGGGTGCCCCGGCCACCCGGAACCGGGCTTCCGCCTTCCGAAGCCTGCGGCGCCCCGCCTCGTAGACCGGCCAGCCGGCCGGTAAGGAGGATCTGTGCGATCGCCTCGCCGCGTTGCCGAAGCGTCCCTCGCAGCAGGTGGGAGGGCAGGTCGTCGTGCAGTTGCTCCACCGTCTTGGCGTCCACGGGGCCGTGGTACGGGTCCAACGCCCGCAGTTCTCGGGCCACCTCCGTGCGGAGCAGTGCGAGGTCCTGAGAGAAGGCCGACTCCCATCGGATCCCTTCGGACGACGTCGGCTCCAACCCCTGAGCGGACGGCGCCTGCGGTTGCGGGGCGATGTAGTGGTCCTCACCCTCGTGGATGACGACGGCGAGCGGCAGCTCGTGCTCCTCCCGACGGGCGGCACCAGCGTTTTGGCCATCACCTGTCGGCCTGTCACCGTCGGCCTCTCCGTCATTGTCATCACCACCAAAGAATTCAACTTCTCCGTTCGAATTCACCAGTGCTATCCGGACGCCCAGGTCTCGGGCTACCACAGCGGACAGGACGCGAGGCATCAGCTCCGTGGCAGTCTCGGCGGTCTTCTGCTCGTCGTCTGCGTACGTCGGGTCGACAAGCAGGAGCCGGAACCGGTGGACGAGACCCAGGTCGACATCCGCCAATGCCAACTCGTCGCCGGACAGGGCAGCCTGCACCTGCTGTGATTGCGAGAGCGGCACACCGGCGCCGAGGAGCAAGTGCAGCGGCACCACGGCCCCGCCGTCCAGGGGCGGCAGCGCGTGGCCTGAGACATCGGCGTCGGTGACGCGCAGGGAAAGCCAAGCGGAGAACGCTTCGGCTGTGTCGGCATGACCGGCCGCGAGGTTCTCGAGCGCAGTAGGTGCCACGTGACGCAGGGAGGACAACAACGAGCCGGTGAACCCCTTGTCTGTTCGCGAGGGCTCCTTCGGAGGAAGCGTCAGCACGGTGCCGTCCAGTTCGGCCGTGTACGGCCCGGTACGGCGGTAAGCGCCTCGTGGCGACGACACGGTGGCGGAATGCGTCGCAGCCGATTCCTCGTTGAGGTTGACGTACTGCTCGGCAGGCCAGGCAAAGTGTCGGGCTGGTGCGGGGGCCGTGGCTCGGAGGGTCACGGCGCCGTCGTTCCTGGGGAGGGATGAGGGCGGGAGGAAGTGCGGGCGGTGCGGACGGATCTGCTTCCACAACTTGCGCAAGGCCTGTCCAGGGGCGGCGGTCGCATGGACATGGGAGATGCCGTCTTCGTCGGCGTCGGTCACGGTCAGACCGTCGGGGCTGTTGTAGTGGACCACGCGTCGGCCGGTTCGGTCCGCGACCTCGTGGGCCAGTGCCACCCGCCCAGCGGGATCCCCCGAGACCAGGAGCACGATGCGCTTTGGCAGGTCGGGGAGTTCGGGGTCCGTGGCCAGAAGCTCGGCGACTTCGTCGAAGGACACCCGGTGCCGGACCCCGTTCGGCTCGACCAGGTCGACATGGTCAGGGCCAACCTCGGCGATCAGGAAATAGCGGGCATTCGACCCTGCACCCGCGGGCAGGTGCAGTTCGTCGATCGGCCTGCTGGTGAAGTTGCGGCCCCAGGCGTCGGTGCGGGTGCTTTGGACGAGGGTGGCGGGGGTGAGGAGTTGGGTGGTGGTCTCGAGGTGGTGGGCGGCCCAGGCGGCGGGTCCGGTTCCGGTACGGCCGGCGGCGATCGCGTGGGCCACCAGCCCCCGGATGGTGCCTTGCCGTTGCGGGGTGACTGGTTGGGTTTCGTCCAGGTGAAGCACGTGCCGCACGAGGTCATCCGTAAACCCGCCCCAGGCATCGAGGGCGTCTTCTGCGCGCACCAGTGACCAGAAGGCCAGGGCGCGCCGGTCGTCCTCGGTGACCGGCCCGATCACAGGACCATTGACCGGTCTGGCGGAGTCCACGTTGCGCAGAACGGCATCCGTCGCGGATGCGCTGGCGCGGGCCCATACCTGATGGAGTGCTTGAACCGTGGGGAGGGGCAGGTGCGCGGTGA
>NZ_JBSFBQ010000135.1:0-4281 GCF_053593015.1 Streptomyces sp. NPDC002403
TTCCGGCGGGTAGTTCTTCATGACCACGAGATGTCCGTTCTCAGATCCTCAGGATCCAGTGTCTCGTGTGTCCAACATCAGGGGTCAAGGCCCGACGTAGTGGCATTCGTAGAACTCGACCCGGAAGCGGGACAAGACGCCCAATGCGTCGTGACTCGACATCTCGAAGCGTGAAGAACGGCCGTCATACCTGCCTCGTTGACACCCACAACGATGGCTTTGTCCGGCTCCACGTCGGACTCGGTCGTATCAATAACTGATCGGTAGTCCGTCGCTTGCGACGCGCTGAGCAGGTTTGAGGTTGATCCGCGGCACAGGAATCTGGCCAAGATTGGTGTGAAGTGACTCTAATGAGTAGCTGTGTTGGCAGCGATTTGAGTACGGGTACTCACGTTCCCCTGGCCCCGGGGCCCGAGAGTAGGAGATGTCCGCACAACTGACAGGAGACAACAACCATGAACCTCTCGACCAGCCGCCCGAATCCCGCCTCCTGGCACCGCCAGGTCCGTATCGCGGTGGCTGGCGCACTCACTGCGACCGCCGCGATCCTGTCACTCACGGGGTGCTCCGGCTCGTCGTTGAAGGACTCCGTCTGTGGCGGCGGAGAGTACCCCGTCTTGGCCGTGGGCGGCACCAGCTCGGACTGCGTGCCGGATGGCAAGGAGGTACCCGATGGCTACACCCGATACCCCAAGGGCAAGGTTCCGCAGAAGATCGATGACAAGTGGGACGTCTACTGGCGCACTCACACGATCAATGACAAGGGTGAGGTCGTCGAAGCTCCCGAAGGCGAGTGAATCGCACGCCGATGCCGTGACGGGCGCGCTCAAGCGACACGAGCGGTAGCGGAAGTCTGTCGCCGTGAGGATCGCGGACCTGGTTGCCGGCGAACCTGCCCCGCCCGCCGGGGCGCGAGGCCGCCCGTCTTCCCCGTCGCCGCGATCGACGACCCTGCGCTGCCGGAAGTGCTGGCCGCGCGGGTGGACGAGATGGACGCCGACATTGGCGGGTTCGAGCAGCTACTGGACTGGATAACCTCATTCGGCAGCGTCCTGGCGTTCGGGGTCAAGGGGACCGGCCCCTACGGCGCCACCTTGGCTTCGTTCCTTCGCCGGGTCGGGCACAAGGTGGTCTAGGCAGGCCGCCCGGACCAACGGCTGCGGCGGATGAACAGCATGCCCGACACCCTGGATGCCGAGAACGCTGCCCGAGCCGTCCTACTGTAGTGCCGTGACCGGAATCGACCACCAAGTGGTGGCAACTGGGCTCGCGTCGAGCGGATGTGACGACACGTCTGATCGACGTGAGCAGGCGCGATGGCAGGGCTGGTCAGGGTCCGCAGGCTGACTGAGCGGGAGGGGTAGAAGCTGCAGCGGGTTGTGCGGCGGAACCGCACCAGCATGGTGCGGTTCCGCAGAGCGATGATGTTGCTGGCCTCAGCGGGCGGGAGCACCGTCCCGGTGATCGCGAATCTCGTCCAAGCGGACGAGGACACCGCCCGGGATGTGATCCACCGCTTCAACGAGATCGGGCTGGCCTGCCTGGACCCTCAGTGGGCGGGAGGTCGTCCCCGCCTGCTCAGGGATGACGACGAGGAGTCATCCAGACAGCCACCACCCGCCCCACCAAGCTCGGCAGGCCCTTTACCCGCTGGTCGATCCGCAAGCTCGCCGACCATCTGCGGCGCAATGTTACGCATCGGCCGCAAGGCCCTGCGCTGCCTGCTCGCGCGCCGCGGCGTGACGTTCCAGCGGACCTAGACCGCGTCGCCTGCTCGGCTATGCGATGGGCGAACGACACGACGCAGAGCTCGTCGTCGCGTCCCTGAACACGGCTGCCGCCACCCGCGGTGGCGACGTGAAGGGCGCGATCTTCCACTCGGATCGCGGCAGCGAATACGTGTCCCGGCGGTTCAAGCGCGCCTGCCGGCGCCCAGGCGTGACGCAGCCCATAGGGCGGGCCAGGTCATGTTTCGACAACGCCGTCAGCGAGGCGTTCAACAGCGTGCTCAAGGTTGAGTACGTCTACCAGCACACCTTCGCTACCCGGGCCGAGGCTCGGCCGAGGACCGCCACCTGGATCACCGGCTTCTACAACACCCATTGGCTACACAGCGTGTGCGGATACCACAGCCCGATCGACTACGAACACGACCACCGAGCCAACTCCGCCTTGGCGCTGGCCGCATAGAAGATCTCCACAGAACGAGGGGATTGACAGCCAGCTGTTCACCCTGAAGGGAAGAGTGAGACATCACTCGACAAGCGCATCCAGCTCTCCTCATGCGTACTATCTTTAGGCTGCTGCTCGCTGTTGCAGTTGTGTCCTGCGGGTGCCCCGGTCGATGCAGACCAGGCTACCTGCTCCCCACCCGCTCGTGGAAAAGGTTCCGTGCTTTTCACCGCCGCACCCGCGAGCTGCAGAAAGGACCATGCCATGTCTGAAATCCAGCCCCACACCACAGGACTGACGTCGCAGTACATCGCCCAGGTGACGAGCGACCTTGAGCGCAACGTCAAGGAGCAGGAACGTATCAGTGCGGAGATTGAGGTGTTGCAGGAGCAGTTGCGTGCCCTGAAGCACGACCGCACCGTGCTGGTGAGCATCCAGGAGGCGCTCGGCGGTGCGAGTGCCGTCGGCGAGGCAGGCACCACGGCCGCGCCGACCGTGCCGCACCAGGTCTCCGCCGAACTCCAGCAGAGCAAGCCGAAGAAGGCGGTCGCCACGAGTGCAAAGGCAACGGCGTCCAACAAGAGCGCTGTCGATGCCCTATCCGCGACGGCACCCAAAACAGCCACTAGGCCGACCCTCGTCAACTTGATCCGCAGCCACCTGGAACAGCAGGGCGAGCCGCGTTCCGCTGCCGAAATCTCCGCCGCGCTCACGCAGGCCTACCCTGATCGCCGCATCAAGACCACCGTCGTGCGTACCACCCTCGAAGGGCTGGTCGCCAAGAGCCAGGCTCAGCGGTCCAGGCAGGGCTCGTCCGTCTTCTACATTACGGCGGCCGCCTCAGAGCCTGCTGTCGCCGAGGCTCAGCAGGAAGCAGTGGCCGACTGAGCACCTCGCAGGGGCGCCCATCTCACCGCCAACCAGACCGCGGTCCGACGGCGCCCCGGCAGTAACCTCAGCGCGCGGAGCCCAGATGGCTTGCGGCGGTCCGGGAGTGGGGCCCACGCCATCGCCCGCGCCGTGGGGCGAACCGTGTTCGGCGGCAGGCAATGCCTGCTCACGGCACACCAGTGGGCTCAGCTCTACTCGCTGCGGCTCGCCCCACGCGATGTCTGCGACTGCTTTTTCCTGTCGCTGCTGGAGGTCGCTGAGGACGAGCTGCGATAAGCAACGGTGCGACTGACCGGACCGACATGGGCGATCTGGACGGGACGATGCGCGCACAGGTGCCGAAGGAGTTGACTGCCCATCAGGACAGTAGGTCGACCACATTGACGGTAAGGCAACGGAAAGGTCCGTGAAGCGGCTCGCCGCCGACATCCGCAGGACGAACGCGAGAGGCCGGCATCGTCCCTCGGCGTCGAGCAGGAGATCTACGGTGGTGAAGCCTCCGCGGGAGCGTCCCAGGCATTCGCCGATCTGACCACCTCGTCCAGCCGGACGGCCAGTTTCCGCAGCACCGGATCGACCTGGTTCGTCCCCCGGGCGGCCCCCTTTTGAGGGACCGCGGCAGGCGGCGCTTTCCCAGCTCCGGCAGCGTGCTGGTGTGCCCGCACCGCTGTCGAGTCCACCGGCACGTCCCAGTCGATCACGCCCGCGGCATCCTCAGCTGCCTGGATGCGAGACAGCAGCATCTTCCAGGTTCCATCAGCTGACCAGCGACGATGTCGTTTATAGACCGTTTCCCACGGCCCGAACCGCTCCGGCAGATCCCGCCACTGCACACCCGTCCGCACCCTGTAGAGAACCCCGTTGATCACCCGCCGGTGATCACTCCACCGTCCCCCACGCGCACCACCAGGAGGTAAGAACGACTCGAGCCGATCCCACTCCGCATTCGTCAGATCCCCACGTCCCATGAAGCCAGCCTGCCCCCAACACCCCACCCACGTCCGGAGATCCGAGAAACAGTGCCTAGTAGGGCTTGGTCATGTTGGTGCGGGGTCTGGCATGTTGCGGTGACAGGTGGGGCAGGCGCCGGTCCAGGTCGCGAGGAGTGTCTGCAGCTCGCGGACGACTCGGTGGAGGCTCAGGCCGACGCCGTCTCTTTTGGGGATCGGGTCAGTCGCTGCAGGGTGCAGAAGGCGTGGGCGACCGAGACGAGGGTGA
>NZ_JBSFBQ010000136.1:0-4160 GCF_053593015.1 Streptomyces sp. NPDC002403
TGCCAGCGATGCGGGAGGAGGACCTGGGCCGGCACGGCACCACCCACCTCCCGCCCATCGAAGACCTCGCCCGCACCATCCGCCAACTGGCCGGGCAGCAGAAACGGGTCGGTGTGCACCTCGCCGACCTGACCACCCACCACGGCGGCCTGCAGGAGTTCGAGATCAGGAACGTCCTCAGGGCCAACGGAATCACCGTAAAGAGACTCCAGCTGTTGTTCGGCGATAAGAACCGCAGCTGGGTGGGGGTGAGGGTCGACGACCTGGGCGGGCACGGCCTCGCCCACCTCCCGGCCGTCGAGGATATCGCCTGCACCATCCGCGAGCTGGCAGAAGTGAACAACCACCTCGGTGTGCACCTCGCCGACCTGGCCACCGGCCTCGGCGGCCTGCAGGTATTCGAGATCAGGGGCGTCCTTGCGGCCGCTGGCATCACCGTCCAGAGACTCAGCCTGTCGTTCGGCGGTGAGGGGCGTACCCGGCTGGGGGTGCGGGTGAGAGACCTGGGCCGGCACGGCCTCGCCGGGGATGGGCCGAGTGAACTGCCCCGGGATACCTCCGACCAACCGGGCAGGACAGCACAACAGGAGGCCACGGACCCGGCCGGCCAAAGCCACACCCACCACCCCACCCCCCTCGTGCCGGCCACCGAGAACCTCACCCGCACCCCCCGGGCCACTGCCCCGACACCCTCCGCATCTCCCCCCGCCCCCGGGGCCACCGTCGCCGGCACGACCAGCGACCGGGTCTTCGCCGTACTGAACCCCACAGAGCCGACAACAACCCAGGACAACAACACGGACCTGCCCCCCACCCTCCCCGCCCCGGCGGGGAACGACCAGCCCGGCACCTCCACAGCCAAACGCAAGCGCGACACCCGTGACAGCCGGGCTACGGACCAGAACCCCTCCAAACGCCAGAAGCGGAGAATCCCCCTCCCCGGCCAGAGTGATGCTCCTGGCCTGCCCCAGAGCACTCTCGCCCTGACAGGCTCACCCGCTCCGGAGCGGGGGCTCCCGGACGGGCCGGGTCCGGCAGCGCCGGACTTGCCGGACCTTCGGGCGGTGCGGGAGGCTGCTCATCGGATCGCCCGGCAAGTCAAGACGAAGGGCGTGCTGCTGAGGGAGATCGTTGCCCAGCTCAACCAGGACACCGGCACTACCCGGACCCTCGGCCAGATTGAAGCGGTCCTTGGCAATGCTGGCATTCCCATCATTCCGCTTGACATGGGAAGCGGTAAGCGTCGTCGCGAAGGGGTGGGGGTGAGGGTGGAGTCGTTCGGCGCCCTGCCGACGATGTCGGCGGTGTGGGAGGCCGTCCGCCGGGTGGCCCAGCAGTACCGCTCGGACGCCGTGCTGCTGAGGGAGATCGTTGCCCAGCTCAACCAGGACACCGGCAGCACCTGGACCCTCGGCCAGGCTCAAGCGGTCCTCCGGAACGCAGGCATCCCCACCACCCCTCTCTACATGGGAGGCAGTAAGCACCGCCGCCAAGGAGAGGGAGTGAGGGTGGATGCCTTTGGTGCCCTGCCGTCCCTGCGGCCCCTGCCGTCTCTGACGGACCTTCAGGTGGTGTGGGAGGCCATCCGTCGGATCGCCCAGCAGTACGAAACGGAGGGCACGTTGCTGAGGGAAGTGGTGGAGCAGCTCAACCGGCTCAACCAGGACGCACGTGTCATCTGGACCCGTGACCGTGTCGAAAGCGCCCTCCGGAACGCAGGCATCCCCATCGCCTTGCTCGACATGGGAAGAGGTAAAAGCCGCCGTCAAGGGGCGGGGGTAACGGTGGCTGACCTGGATAGACACGGGCCCAGGGAAGAGGCCAGCCCGAGCGGGCAGCCCCCAGCGGGGCCGCTGCCGACAAGTAATGGCGAGTAACTGTTGCACGCGAATACGCGGCACCGGCCACTGCCTCCGTGAGGCTGATTCCTTTGGGGTGGACACCCCACCCCCTCCTCTCCCAGCGCAGCGGGCCCTACAGCTACGGCCGCTGGCACATGCCGTCCGGCAAGCTCGACCGATCCCCTCAGCGTCGGGCCACGCGGGTAGTGCTGGAGGAAACTGGTGTCCCTTGGCTGGACTCGCCCGAAGATCCGCACTCCCGAAGCGGCCGACCGCTGGACAAGGCTCGTGATCGCGGCCCACACCCAGCTCCGCCTCGCCCGACCGCTCGCCGCCGACCTCCGCCGTCCCTGGGAAAGGGCCGCTGCACCGGGACGCCTCACGCCGGCGCGAGTCCGGCGAGGGTTCAGGAACATCCGTGCGAAGTCCCTGAGGCTGTCGCACGGCTCCTGCCCCGTGAAGGTCAAGAGCGATTCGTTGTTCGGTTCCGAGGATGGGACTGTAAGACCGTGTCCTATGTGGTGAGTCGGGCCAGTCGTTTGTAGCAGCAGAGGGCGGCGGCGAGTTCGAGGAAGGCCAGGTAGTTGCGGGGGTGGCGTTCGTAGCGGTGGTTGAGTCGGCGGTAGCCAGTCAGCCAGGACATGGTGCGTTTGATGACCCACCTTCGGCGTCCGAGCCGTTCGCTGGATTCGATTCCTTTGCGGGCGATGCGGACGCCGATACGTTTCCCGCGGAGCCATCTACGCAGGTCGGGGGTGTCGTATGCCTTGTCGGCGTGGAGCTTGCGGGGTTTGAGGTTCCAGCCGCGGTGGGGGTCGTGTCTCGTTTGGAGGCCGGCCATCATGGGCTTCAGGCCTTGGCTGTCGTGGGTTTTGGCGGCGGAGATGCCGACGACCAGGGGCAGTCCGTTCGCGTCCGACAGGACGGTCGGGTCGCCCGGGGGAATCTCGCCCCCGGGCTCCCACAGAACCGTGCGTAACAGTATCCCGTTACACGGCTCTTGCCACCTTGATCACCAGAACGTGCAGTTGCTCGGCGCGGACTTCTGCCTGCTGGCGGAACTGGTGCGGGGTCGGGCACTCCCGACGTTGCACGGTGACGGTGTACCCCTGGCTGGTGGCGCCATCGGTCATTTCCATCTCGACATAGTTCGAGGCGCCGTGGCCGTCGAGGCAGCCGCGCATTCTGGCGGCGAAGATGCGGACCATCTCGGTGGCCTCGGCGAGTTTGAGGGTGGCAACGCCGTCCTTGATGGTGAGGGACCGCATCATCGTGCCGTCGACCAAGATCTCGGCGGCGAGGTCGCCGAGCGAGTCCAGGGCGATATCGGCGGCGAGAGCCAGGTTGGGTTTCCGGCCGGGGCGGCGCCAGGCGGCCCAGGTCTCGGCCAGGCGGGTCTCGATGGGCGCAGTGTGAACCGTCTGCGGTCAGGCGTTCCGGGCCTGGTTCTCGGCTGCGCTGAACTGGCCCGGCTCGGCGCAGGGTGCGGTCCCGTACCAGCAGAACGGGCGAATCGTGTCCGCAGCCGCCAGAACACGGGTTGCTGCGCCGATGACCGCGCCGGGCTCGACACGGGCCTGTCGGGCCTGGTCGATCGAGGCGAGCATGCGGGCACCGTGGTGCTTGCAGCCGGCGGCGGCGTTCCCCTGCCCGTCGAGGATGGTCACCGCGTCGCGAGGACCAGCGCACGGCGTCGGGTCTTCCACGTGGGCGGCAGAATAGCGGCTGACGTCCACAGCATCACGACGGGCCTGGCCCATCAGTTCGTCTCCCTCACTGACTCCGTGACGGCCGCCATGTAGCCGAGGCCGACGGGGGACCAGATGTCTGCGTCTGCGGAGGTGGGGTCTGACTGAAGGGTGAAACCCATATCGGCCAGGTGCTTGCCGGCTGGGGTTCTCCCATGCCTGATCAAGACTGTTTCCGGTGCGCGCCGGTTGCAGTGCGCATCTGCCTGAGCTGAGCATGGCCGGAAGCCATTGGGGTGGCCCGGACAAGGCCGCAGGCGTGCGCGGATGGTCAGGCAGGCGTCAGGCCGCTGGTGTCCAGGTCCAGGTTGAACGGGTCCGGGAGGCGCAGGACCGCGCCGAAGAGGTGGGGGCCGTCGACGCGGGTGTAGCCCAGGTGGCCGGGTTCGGAGAACAGGGTGATGCTGCCTTCGATCCGGTCGACGAGGAGGTAGAGCGGGGCGCGGTACTCGGCGTATCGGCGGCGCTTCACGACTCGGTCGGTTTCCGCGTTCGACTCCGACGTCACTTCCACGACGAGGAGTGTCTGGTCGGGGAGGAGCGCCCCGCCGCCCTTCGCGAGGTCTTCGGG
>NZ_JBSFBQ010000137.1:0-3986 GCF_053593015.1 Streptomyces sp. NPDC002403
ACGCCAGCGTCAACCACACATCGTCCGCGGCTACTTCGGCGGCCCGCACGTCCGCTACGTCCTGTACGAGAACCCTTTGAGTTTCTGATCAATAGGGTTCACAGAACAATAAATTACGCACTTCCACTCTTGACACCACAGGCCAGGCCGGGTGTTTGACAGCATGTTGATTCTCGGCACGCACCAACTCGTAAATCCGAACTCCCCTGCGATCACGGACTCCACGTTACGAGGGGAGGGGCATCTGAACCTTGTCCAGCAGACGCACGTCGAACTGCTTGGAGGAGTGATTCCCATCGCGGAGTTCGAGCTCGACCGTCTTCAGCGGTTCCGGCTGCGGGTCGGTCGACCGGACTTCGTCCACGATGCGTTGCTCGGGACGGTGAGAGCCGCTGTTCTGGGCTGGTTCCGGCCCGGCCCTCCTCCACCCGCTGCTGCTGAACGGCGGCGATTCGCCCGGGGTTCCCCTGCCGGACCAGCGGAACTCCATCACCCCCGTCATGTGAGGACACGATGGACGACACCCCCGCGCCCGATCACTGGATCGGCATGAGCGACCCAGCCTGGTCCGGTGAGGGGACGCCGCCCGGCTACAGCGCGGGGAAGGTGGTGACCGAAGCACTGGTCGACGCCGAGGTGGCGGTCCAGGTCACGGCGAGCGGCCGACCGGTGACCGTCACCACGTGCCCGGCATCGGGACGAACTCCGACTTCCGAATGCTGGAGGCCGGTGGCTGTCAGGTCTCTGTCCGTGATCATCTCAGACTCTGAGAACGCTTTGCTCGTGGCCGGCCCTGCTCTTCTGGGCCGTGGCTTCCTCGCGGGAGCGCGGCCTACGGCGGGGTATCGACGGATTAGTCAGCAGCCTCAGTATCGAGAGCATTGTTTCCACCACTGGCGAAAACCCACCGGGTGTCGCAGGTCCGCTTTCCGGTCGGCGGTTCGGGTCGCTAGGATGCGGCAATAGCGGGGATCGGTGTGGGCCGGTCCATGTGGGCAGGGACTGTCCGGCGGTGGGCCGTCGGCGCGTTCGCCGGGTCGTGCTCGGCAGGTTCGGCTACGGACGGCACTCCGGAGCTGATGTGCGGAGCCGTAGCGACCCCGAGCGGCAGCGGGCCGTCGTGCTTCATCGGGAGCGGGCGTTCCGCTTAGGCGCGTTCGTGAGCTCACGTGGCCAAGGAATAGCACGCACACTCTGCGTCTGTGACGCTTTTCCGTGCCAGGCCGAATCTCGTACCCCTGGCACATAGTCCTGGTCCTGCACGAAGGCTCGCCCAAACTCTGGCATCCCGAATCCGTTCACTTCCCCGGTCAGCTCTGTCACTCCGTGGTCCGCCCGGTATCCGGACAGTGGACCTGCTGCGCGCCAGAGTGCCGAAATCCGGGTCGCAGTCTCTTCCATCTGCCGAACGAGGAAAACGATGAGCAAGAAAAGCCCTGCCAACCCTGATGTGTCGGACGGCGACAAGCCCGACTCCCCGATTCCCGCCGAGACCGAGGCCGAGATGCAGACAGAGACCGAGACGCGGACCGAGGACGGGGGTTCTTACGCCAATGGGCGCATCGTCGGTGCGGACGAGAACACGCCGCCGGTCCCCGACGAGATCCGTGAAGCCGGCCGACTGGCCCCTGATCACTGGCTGGGCATGGTCGATCCCACTTGGAAGGGCGAGGGTACTCCTCCCGAGTGGGCCATGGTTGGCCGATGGCGTTCCGGTCTCGATGGCGAGATCGTCGAGTGGCAGGACAACGAGGCGTACCAGCCTTCCCCCCGGGCGCTCGACTGGCCGGAGCCTGCCGACGACGTGGACGCGGCCGTCCAGCTCGCCGCGACCGGGTACGGTCCGGGCGACGACGTGGTCAAGGCCCTAGCCCGCCACGAGGTCGCTGTGTTCGTCCAGCCCGGTGGTGGGCCCCTGGCGGCGACCACCCCTGACGGCGCCTCGGTCGTCCCGGTGTTCACCTCCCCCGTCTATTTGCACGCGGCCGGGCGCTTGGCGTACGAGTTGCACCAGATCCCCGACCTTCTCGGCAAGGTCCCCGAAGGACACGTTCTCTACCTGAATCCCTCCGGCCCGGTGAGCATGACGGTGGAACTCGACGTGATCCGCGAGGAGATCGAGGGCGGCGCGGAGACCAGGAGCGATCAGACCCAAGCCGCGGCCGACGGCGAGCCGGAGATCGGTGTCCCGCCCCTGGCCCGTCCGGTGACTACCGTCAGCCTCGACGGCTTCGAGAACAACGACGCCTCCCCGGACGACACCTCCCCGGACGACGAGCGGACGGACGCGACGAGCGCCGGTGAGGCGCCGGGCGTCCAACCAGGTTGACGGTGCTGGCTGGGCTGCACCGTCACGGACGGCTATACGACCGGTGGGGGATCCGATAGGTGGGTGGCCGGCGCCGGATCCCCTCTGCGCCCCTCCCCGAGCGGGACGGGGCCTGCGTCATTGCCGGCCGCACTGATGTGCACGATCTGGAGGAACAACTGATGACCACGCGCGGCGAGAGCACCGGCGGCGATGGGCTGCAGGAGCGGCCGGAAGGGGGTGAGCCCGCACCACGTTCCGGGGTACTCGGGCGGACGGCCGATCTGCCCGGCATGACCGCGGAGCCCGAAACGGCGCTGGTTCCGGCCGCGCCGTCTGCGGTCGCCGCCGGCACCTCCGACGACGGGGACAATGGTGAAGGCCGGACCAGGCCGACCACGGTCTCGGACCGCTCCGACTCAAGTGCGGAATCCCGTGCGGCGGCCGGGCAGGACAGTGAGTCGGAGAGCGGCTCGTCCACGAGCGGAACGGCGGCTCTCGACAGCTCGGCCACCCGTACCGCCACGACCACTTCCGAGGCGGCTTCCGATGCCGACGCCCTGCCTCCCGTGGCGATCGCCGCGGGCGCAGCGCCCGCAGGAGCGGGCGACGAGGACGGTGACGGGGACTCGGGCAAGCCGAAGAAGCCCTTCCTGGCCGCCGCCGCCATGGCAGGAGTGGTGCTTGCGGCAGTCCCGCTGCTCATCTTCGCCACCGGAGCGTCGGATGATGAGCACAAGAAGCAGAGGGTCGTGTCGGCCGCTGACGCGGACACCCTGCTCGACGATTCCCGTGTCGAGGAACCGCCCGCGCAATACGCGCCCGACAAGCCCAAGGACGAGAGCCCCACCCCGAAAGGCGAAACTAAGAAGCCCCTCGCGAAGAAGCCGGGCAGGCCCCAGGCCGGTGAGGAGAAGCCGGCGCCCGGGGCCAAGGCCAAGGCCGAGGACAGCCCAGGCCCCAAGGCGGGCAAGCCCCGGCCGGTCGTCAAGAAGAATCCCCCGGCGCCCGCCGGTCCGGTGACCTACCACATCGTCAGCGGCGACTCCCGAAAGTGCCTGAGCGCCGATGCCGTCGCGGACGGCACTCCGCTGTACATATGGGACTGCGACGACTCTCGCAAGCAGACGTGGACGTTCAAGACGGACGGAACCATCCGCTTGGGGGGGCTGTGCATGGACATTGCCAACGCCTCTCACGAGTCGGGCGCGGTCGTGCAGCTCGCGCGCTGCAACGGCAACGTGGCTCAGCAGTTCCGTGTCAACTCCGAACACGCTCTGGTGGCCAAGATCTCGAACTACTGTGTCGACGCCTGGTTCGCCAAGGACGCCAACGGCACCCCTGTGAAGACGTGGGCCTGCAATGGCCAGACGAACCAGAGCTGGTCGCGAAGCAAGGCATAGCGCGTCGAATAGGACCACTCGGCCGACCGGCCGCACGTACGAACATCCGGCGCGGTGCCCAGACGGGCCCCGCGCCGGATGCGGTGTGACCGCCGTCGCGCCCATGCGACAAAGCGGGTGCACGAAAATCCACACTGCCAACGGACATGCCATGCCTCGTCATCTGCCAGAGCGAACAAGTAAGGGCGTGCAGAGAATCAACATGCGGATTTGATCTCGCGTTGGACGGCTTCCGGGGTGAGGAAGGCCGCCACGTCCGCTGGTGTGCGGAACCT
>NZ_JBSFBQ010000138.1:0-3657 GCF_053593015.1 Streptomyces sp. NPDC002403
TCGACCCACGCGACTTCGACGACAGATTCGTCAGAACCTGCGCCCCCATGTCGAACTTCATTCAGTCCCCCTGTCCAACCCGAGCAAACAAATGTGCTGGCCATGCCTATCAACTCCGAGAGGCTGAAGCAATCGAAGTCCTCAGGGCTGTGGACAGGCTGTGACATGGTCACGAAGTGCGGCATGGGCAATGAGGTGCGGAAACGGAGCGCTCGACCGGATCACGAGCAACGGGTGCCCTCCCCGCGCGGCCGGGCTCCCGAGGATCTTCCGTCAATCTTCACGCTGTGCACACGATCGTGAGTTCGATGAACGTGGCGGCTTCAGCCCCGGTGATCCCGACGTGGCCGATCTCGTTGTGGCCGAATTCATACAGTCTGAGGTAATCGGCCGGGTCCCGCCGGAGGATGCCGTGCGGCTGTCTCCGGGGAAAGCCCGCCGGCCCCCACGCCGACGGCGTACTACCGCGCGCCCGCAGGCCAGTTCTTCGTAGGCCGGCCCTCTTCGTCCCAACAGCGTTCCGCGAGGGTGGTCGTACCGTCCCCGGAGAACTCCACCTCGACGGCGAGCACACCGTTCGGATGCCATTCCCTGGACACTCCCACCGGACGGCCTTCGCGGGCCGTCCCCTCGGACCGGAGCGTGCCGTCCTTGTACCACTCGCGGCCGGGGCCGTGCTGCACTCCCGCCACGTAGGAGTCCAGGCTGACGACGGCACCGCCCAGGCGCTCCTCGACCTCGCCGGTGAGGAGTTCCCCCCTGTACAGCAGGCGCTGCCCTTGGTCCATGTCGACTTCGGGGTCGTCGATGTCGATTCGGGGGAGCGCCATCACGGAATCCAGTTCTCGGGTCCGGGCCGGCCCTTGAGGGCCGTGGCCGTCAGGATCCGGTGAGCCTCTTCGTCGTCGATTCGATGAATGCGGCGGCCTCGACCCCGGTGATCTCGCCCTCGGCGTCCAGGGCGTCGAGGGTCGCGGGGGCCAGTGTGAGGAAGGGGCGGGCGGAGAGGTTGCTCTCCACCGTCCCGAGCCGCGGCATCGCGCCGTCGAGGTCGATGAACTCCTCGACGAAGTACCCCCCCGCGCTCGTACATGAGCAGAAGCGGCTCATCGGAGCGTGCCGCAGGATGTCAGGGGAACTCCCGGGCTCCCGTCAGGCCATCACCTGCACGCCCAACTTCTGGAGCAGCAGTCGGCAGACCTCGCACGGCTCCGTGGTCCTGCCGTGATCGGGGTGCCCTTGACCACGGATCATCTTGGAGATGATGGCGGATCCCGCGAAGTGCGAAGCGGCTTCGTCGAGCGTGCTCGTGCGGCCGTCGCTCCGCGCGGAGTCGAGCGCCCACAACTGGTCGGACACCAGAGCCGATTCGGCGCAGCGCCCGGTGAACGGCCTGCGTACGTCGGCCGGCAGTGATTCGACGAACGACCGGATGGCGGGGTGGAGATCGGCGGTGCCTTCCCCGACCAGGCTGGTATGGCTGACCACTTGGCCGCCGATCAGCAGGGAGGAGGCGACGGCAGGGAATTGCTCAGACAAAGTAGTCCTCCGCGTCAGGGTCGGGCGCGCCGATCAGGAATCGGGAGAACGCATCCATCGTGTTCTCTCCCAGGTAGTACCCGCCGGTGTGGTGGAGGTGGAAGAAGCGCTCCCTCTCGTCGACCAGGAGAATTCCGTACTCGGAAGACTCGTAACCGACGGGGAAGAGTTCCGTGCCGAGTCCGAATGACAGTTCTTGGATGAGGCGTGCGTCGCCCTCGTACCCGAGGGTCGGATCCATGATCCAGGAGACGTGCTTCACCGTGGGGTGTTCGAGGTGCAGCAGACCGAATGCGTGGATCACATGCACCGCGGCGGGTACCGGACGCAGGGTGCGTCCCTGGCGCTCGGCGTCCTGTACCCGCACCTGAATGAGTTCGTCAGCGCGTTGCCCGATGTCGCGTCCCGGGGACCAGCCGTTTGCGGTGAGCCAGTCGCGTACTTCGGGTGCCAACTGTTCGGAGCTCATTATCCGTTCCGTTCCGTGAACTGGGGTTTTACGAGTGTACTCGGATTCCCAGCTGGGGAAGCACCTGTGCGCAGGTGTCACATGGCGGGAGGAAGGTGTCCTTCTGTCGTTCGAGTACGCCTGTCTTCCGGTTGAAGAGGTCGCCGATCTGGCGTGTATGCATCACGCCGCCTTCCAGCGCCTTCTTTGCGTCGTCGACCGTCCGAATGGTCTTTCCCGTGGGGTCCAGCTGATGCAGTCGGTCGCTTATCAGAGATACCTCGGCGCACTTTCCGTGGCCAAACCCTCTCTTTGCTCCGGGCGTTGAATCAAGCTTTGCGCCTACATCGTTCAGAATTGTTTCGAGGACCTTGTGTGTGTTCGGAAGCTTCTGACCGTGCATTTTCGTGGTGCTGCTGTGCACGGTGATCGTGTTGTCGTGCAGGAAACTTCCGGCACAGCCGGATTCGAGGTGGTTCTGGCCGGGAGGCGCCGCTCCTTCCGGAGCCTTGAGCGCGTCATCGGCGAGGGCGGACGCTTCTCGTTCCAGGACAGGAAGCTGATCCTTCAGGGGAAGGTGGGAGACGTCCAGGGCCGGGCGCCGGTAGTGACGCATCTTGTCCGCGCTCTGACCGTGCCAGTCGGGCTGAGGTTCCAGGGGCTTGCCGTGCGGCCCGTTGCCGGGGCCGTCGCCGCCGGGATGATCGGGGCCGTCGCCGCCGGGGCCGTCGGGGTCGTGCGGGCCGTCGGGGTCGTGGGGGACGCCGTCGTCATGGGGCAGCGCGTCGTCGGACCCGTGGTGCGGGGCGCCCTCGTCCTTGCCGTGGTGTGCGCCGTCGTCGGCATGGTTGCCAGGGGTGTGGTCGTTGGGGTGGGGCGGGTTCGGCTCGTGCGGTCCTGTCGGGCCGTCGTTGTGTCCGCCGTTGTGGGTGCTGGGTGGTTCATGGCTCGCGGAGGGGCCGTGGCCGAGGTCGTCGGCGTGGCCGCCCGGGAGGTGGTCGGCCACTCCCCCGTGGGGGAGGTGGTTGCCCGCGCTGCCGCCCGGGAGGTGGTCTCCGGCGTGGCCGCCGGGGAGGTTGTCGGCGGGGTTGTGGGTGGTGGGCAGGTCGTCGGCGAGGCGGCCGGTGTCACCGAGGTCGCTGCCGAGATGGATGGCGTTGTCGCCCGCGTTCGCGCCGACGTGCGCGACATTGTCGGCGGTGTTGGCGCCGACGCCGACCAGGGCCGGTTCCCTGTCAGGAGTGTGCGGGGTGTTGGTGTCGGTGTGCGGGGTGGTGGGGTTCGTGCCGTCGGTGTGCGGGACGGCGGGGGAGCTCTCCTTCGGCGCGTCCTCGATCTTCTGGACGATGTCGCCGTGTTCGTTGAGGAGGTTGCCGTCGTGGTCGAAGTACTGGACGGGGACGTCGGTGTGGGTGGGGAGTTTGGTGGTGTTCTCGGGCAGGAGAGGGGCGTCGTCGGGGAACTTGACGTTGCCGTCGGGGAGTTTGACCCCGCCCTCGGGGATCGACGCGCCCTCGGGGAGGTGCACGGTGCCGTCGGGGAGCTTGAAGGAGCCCTCGGGCAGGGTGATCGCGTCGTCGGGGAGTTTGGGGATCTCGATGTTGCCGATGCCCTTGAGGCCCTTGGTGATGTCGCCGATCTTGGAGAGGCCGGCGCCGGCGCCCTTGGCG
>NZ_JBSFBQ010000139.1:0-1781 GCF_053593015.1 Streptomyces sp. NPDC002403
CCCGTGGCAGTGGACGCCGGCCCACATGGACGAGTGGTCGGTGTGCCTGACCGGCGAGAGGCGCCTGGCGCCGTCGACGATCCGCGGCTACCAGGGCATCGTCCGCCTGTTCAGCGAGTTCGTCATCGACAGCCGGTACGGCTGGGTGTCTGCCTGCGAGGAAGCCTTCGGCGCTTTCCCCGTGGCGATCTGCCACGAGTGGAACACCATCCCGCACCTGCAGGACTACGAGGGCAGTCCGGAGGCCCGGCCGTTCACGCGGGAAGAGCTGCAGCGTTTCCTCGACTACGCCGACGATCAGGTCGACCGCGCGGTGCGCGCGAAGCGCAAGGGCGCCCTGGCTGCCTACCGCGACGCCACCCTGTTCAAGGTCGTCTACGGTTGGGGGCTGCGGCGGACCGAGACATCCAAGCTCGACGTCGTCGACTTCGGTTGCAACCCGCAGGCTTCGCACTTCGGCCGGTACGGCACCCTCAACGTCCGCTACGGCAAGGCGAAGAGGGGCCAGCAGCCCCGGCGCCGGAACGTGTTGTCGGTGATGGACTGGGCCGTCGAGGCGGTCGCGGACTACGTCGAGAACGTCCGGCCGCGGTTCGGGTTCCCCGACCATCCGGCCCTGTGGATCACCGAGCGCGGTGGACGTCTCCAGCCCGGCTCCATCAGCGACCGCTTCGAGGCATACCGCGAGGCCCTAAAGCTCCCAAAAGACCTAGTTTTGCACTCCATCAGACATTCGTACGTCACCCACCTGACCGAGGACGGGGCGGACCGGCGCTTCATCCAGCAGCAGGTCGGACACGAGTGCGACAGCTCCACGGCGATCTACACCCACGTCAGCGACGACTTCATGAACACTGCCCTGCACAAGGCACTGGCCCCGGCGTTCGCCGGGGTCTGACGGGAAGGACCTGACGATGACCGCCAAGCTCGACTACCGCTGGCACCTGCGCAAGGTGATGGCGGACCGCGGGATGTTCTCCACCACCGACCTCATCCCACCGCTCGCCGAACGGGGCATCACCTTGTCCACAAGCCAGGTCTACCGGCTCGCCGTCGAGCGTCCCGAGCGCCTCAGCCTGAAGATCCTCATGGCCCTGCTCGACATCCTGGACTGCAGGATGGACGACCTCATCGAGCCGATCGCCGCAGTCGGCACGGTGAAGAAGCCGAAGAGGGCCGCTGCCGCGGGTGCCGCACCACCGGCAGCGGACGGGCTCGGTGACCTGCGGCCCAAGCGGGCCCGGATCAGGGGTATCGACCTGCCGTGACCACCACCGACCAACCGGCCCGCGCGGTCGCGGATCCCGTCAGCCTGATCACGGACCTGATCACCCACGTCGAGAGGGACCTTGATCCCGCGGCCGTCCGGACCGTAGTTCTCGGCGTTGTCGGCGGTCGCGCGAAGTCGCGCCGGCTCGCCGAAGCCCTGGAGGCCCGGCCCGAGGTCCTGACCGACGGCCGCTCTCCAGCACTCCGGGCCATCGGCGACCTGCTGATCGCCCTCCGCAAGGCCGGAGCCGTGACGATCTCGCCGCCGGTCTGCCGCGACTGCGGCAAGCACCTGCGGTCCTTCCAGCGCCGAGGCCAGGACTGGTACTGCTCGGTCTGCGTGCAAGAGACCGCCGAATGCGCCGCCTGCGGGAACATCCGGCGGATCTCCATGCGGGACCGAACCGGGCGGCCGCGCTGTCCGATGTGTCCGGACACCGATCCCCGCGACCCGCTCGACGTCATCCATGAGGTGATCACCACGATCAGCCCGGCCGCCGACCGGAAGGTCA
>NZ_JBSFBQ010000139.1:1879-3360 GCF_053593015.1 Streptomyces sp. NPDC002403
ATCGCCGACGCGGTCTGCCAGTCGGCTCCCCGCCCCTCCTACCAGCAGAAACTGGCCTGGTCCTTGGAGGACAACCCCCGCCTGCTGACCGGAGAGGGGCACCTGGCTCCCCTTCGCGCCATCCCGCGGTTCATCGAGTTGCTGCACGCCGCCGACGTCCCAGGCATCGTCCGGCCGGCCTGCCCCCGCTGCCGACGCGTCGTCCGAATTGACAAGCCCCTCGACGGCCAGCGGGTTTGCCGCAACTGCATTGCCAAGTCCCGCATCGAGGAGTGCTCGCGTTGCGGCGCCCGGCGCGAGCCGGCCACCCGCGACGCCGAGGGGCGGCCGCTGTGTCCGCATTGCCTGATCACCGATCCCGCCAACCTGGAGACCTGCATCATCTGCGGCAAGCGGCGCATGGTCTGCACCCGGACTCCCGACGGGCCGATCTGCCCGAACTGCCGTCCTCTGCCCTCACTGGTCTGCTCGATCTGCGGCCGGACGGCACCCTGCATGCTCTCGAAGCTGACCGGGCAGCCCCGCTGCAGCCGTTGCGACCAGCGAGAAGTGCATTGCACCGTCTGCGGACGCTTCCGTGACATCCATTCCGGCACCGTCGATGCCCCTGTCTGCGGCCCCTGCACGAAGCCAGACCCCGAACTCTGGCGCCCCTGCCCCACCTGCGGCGAGGCCGAACGGCTGACCACACCCGGCCCCTGCCGCCGCTGCACGCTCAAGCAACGGCTCGTCGGCCTCCTCACCGACGACACCGGCACCGTCCCACCCAAGCTGCAGGCCCTCCACGACGCCCTGGCCGAGACTCAGCGGACGGCGACGGCCATGAGCTGGCTCTCGAAAGGCATCGTCTCCACCGTCCTGTCCGACCTGGCCTCCGGCCGACGTCCCCTGACCCACAAGGCTTTGGACGACCTCCCCGACAGCAAGGTCGTCGAGCACATCCGCAGCGTCCTCGTGGCCGCCGACGCCCTCCCGCCCCGGGACGAGCAGATGGTCCGCCTCGAACGGCACGTGAAGGACCTCGTCGCCTCCCACGCCACCCCCGAAGGGCGGCAGGTCCTGCACCGCTACGCGACCTGGCACCTGATCCGCCGGCTTCGCCGCCGAAGCCGCGGCAACGACATCACGCACACCCAGCTCAACGTCGCACGCGTGCACCTAAGGGCCGCCGTCTATCTGCTGAACTGGCTCACGGACCAGGACCTGACCCTGGCGAACTGCCGCCAGAGCGACCTCGAACGCTGGATGACCCGCGACGAGACCCAACTCCGGAGAGAAGCAGGCCACTTCGTGCGCTGGGCCCTCGCCCAGAAGATCGCCCGCAACCTCAGCTTCCCCGCCGTGAAGTGGAACGGCCCCTCCCAGACCATGGACGACGACGCCCGCTGGGCCACCACCCGCCGCCTGCTGCACGACGAAACCATCCGGACCGAAGACCGCCTGGCCGGACTGCTGTTGCTCCTCTACGCCCAATGGCCCGC
>NZ_JBSFBQ010000140.1:0-3018 GCF_053593015.1 Streptomyces sp. NPDC002403
GTGGGAAGCCGCAGGCATCGAGGACGTGACTGACATAGGCGGTGGACGCCGGTCCCCGGCCGGACTTCGTCTGGCGGGTAACCATCACATGCGGGTTGTCGGTCCGCTGGGCTTCGCGATGGGCCAGGCAACGCTCCACTGCCGCCCAGGACGCCGGATCCAAGGGAACCGGATGCGGGCGGTCGCCGAGCCGAGCGGTCCGGGCACGAAAGTCGAGGTCAACGGCCTGGAGCATTTTGACCTCGCGGCTTGAGGCGCCGTGCAACAGGGCGAGCATGCCCAGCAGGGCTTCGTGCGGGTGGACGGCCGGATCCGTTGTCCAGCGGCGGAACAGCACACGTTGCTGGTCAAGCGTCAGCGTCGCACCCGTGAAGCCGCTCGGTCCTCGGGCGGTCAGACCGCGGGCAGGATCGACGAGGACGAACTTCTGGGACCGCGCGAAGCGGAAGAACTGTCCGAGCACGACCAGGCGACGCTTACGGGCCTTGGGCGAGCTGGCCAGGAACGCCTCGAGATCGTGCACGTCGGTCAGCGCCCAGTCCCGCTTGCCGCGCTCACCGGCGAGGAACAGGGCGAGGTCACGCACGATGGCCAGTGCGGCTTCGATGGTGGCATCGGTGCGGGGCAGTGTTCCGGCACGCCGGGACCGCTCACGCGAGCGGATCATGAAGTCGGCGAAAGCCTCCACCGAAGGCCGCAGGGGGTCGGGGACCGCGAGGATGCGACGTCGTCGTCGGCCGGCTGCGAGCCGCTCGGCCTGGTCCGTGGCCATGGCCAGACCACGAGTGGTGAAGAAGGTCTCCAGGGCACGTGCGAGCGAGCCCATCGAGCGGCCCGGGCGGCGGGAGCGTTCGAGTACGGACTGGGGGAGGTTGGGCTGGCCGTCCCGGAGAAGACGCCCCAGGGAAGTGATCATCGTGCAGGCCCGGCCGACGGAGTACTTGGCGGCGAGATCTGTGGTGAAGTCCTGCAGCCAGTCGGGGGGATTGTCGAGTTCGGCGATGAGGTGCTCGGCCCGGACGAAGGGCCGGTCGGGGTGACGCTGCCAGCAGGCCGAGCACAGTCCCAGGCCTGCGTGCTTCCGTACTCTGCCGCATTGTTCACAGGCACGCGGCGGCTGTTTGGCCTGCCGGGGACGCGAGCAGTGCCCGCACCAGCGGGAGTCCTTGCGGATATATCCGGGCCGGCTGCAGCGAGGGCATGGCGCCTTGGCGGCGTCGCGTTCGGCCTCTCGCAGGCAAGTGCGGCAGAGTGCCGAGGATTTACTCCGCACCGGGTTGCCGCATCCGGTGCATACGCGAGAGCAGGTGATGCACCGGTCGGTGTCGGCCTGGAGGACGCGCTGCTGGTCGCACCGGGGACAAGCGGCCCGGGCCGCGGCCTCCTTCTGCTGGGCAGTGCAGCGGCAGCAGTAGTGCCGGTCGATGAACCCGACCGGGGCTCCGCAGCCGATGCAGTCGCTCTGTTTGACGCCCACGATTCCGCCCTCCTCGGGTCACAGAGGCGGCATCGAACGGCCCCGCGCGGAGACTGCCTTCGGCAGGTCGGCGACCGGCCGAATCGAGGCCGCGGGACGTTCGACGGGGGTGGTGTCGACCTCGAAGAGGTCGTTGGGGGTGCAGTCCAGCGCGGTGCACAACGCGATCAGAGTGGACATCTTCACCTGGGAGGGCTCTTTGCTGAACAGTGCAGACACCGAGGCGGAGGACATTTGCAGCCCCGCGCGTTCGGCCAGCAGCCGCTGCAGCTGGGTGCCGGTCCAGACCTCGCGCTGGGCGGCGGCCATCCGCAGGCGCCATCGGATCTTCATGCGGAGCTGTCCCCCTCGGCGGTCAGCTCGCCGAGCGTGGTGGTCACCGCGCGGCGATAGGCATCCTCGATGAACGTCGCGGAGGGACGGACGTATCTCATGGTTGAGCTGACCGTCCAGTGACCAAGGAGCTGCTGGATAGCCACCAAATCCACACCACGCTCGTAGTTGTGGGTCGCGCAGGCCCTCCGCAAAACATGCGGACTGAAACGGTCGGTTGCCGGGCGGCCTCCGAGTTCCATCAGATACCGCAAACGGTTGCGGATCGTCCCGCGATGCAGACTTCCGCCGGACTCGTCCGCAAACAGCACCGGGGAGTCGGGGAACTTCCCGCGGACGTCGTCGAGGAACCAGCGCAGAACGAGGTCGAGCCCGTCCAGCATCGGTACCCAACGCGGTCGGGGCCCGGAGGTGCGGGCGCCTTTGCCGAACCGAACGTGGAGTTTTCCGAACGGTCCCCGCGTGAAGTGGAGGTCCGGGCGGTCCAGAAGCGACGCCTCTTCCGAGCGCAGGCCGGCGTGATAGAGGGTCCGGAACATCGCATAGTCCCGGGCGGCGGGTGCGTACTTGCGGGCGGTGGCGATCCGGTCCTTGAGGAAGTCGAAGAACTCCGCGACCCGCTCGGGGGTCGGCGGCGGCAGCTGAGCTGGGGACTCATCCCCGACGTGCCGGGACGCGTTGAACTCATCGACCGGGCAAACCAGGCGGACGCCGAACCCCGCTTCGATCTCGACAGCCTTGCGGACCTGCAGGAACCGGTGGAAGCCCTTAAAGATCTGCACGTACTCGCGGCGGGTCGAGGCGGCCCGCCCGGCAAGGGCCAGGTCACCGACGACACGGTCGATGTCTTCGGGAGTGACGTCCCAGGCGGGCCGGCCCAGCGCGGTGAGCGTCCGTTCCAGCAGTCCGATGTCGTTCTCGACCGTCACCGGACTGAACCCGCGGGCCCGCCACGAGGCGACAAACGCCTCAACGCAGTCGGCCTGGAACTCCCACGGATCGGCGGTCACCGGCTCCAGTAGGACGGCACCACCCTGGACCACCCTCAACTGGGATGCCACCGGCACACCTTCCTCGCACCTGACCGATCAAGGCAACACCTGGAGAATCCGGGCACCACCATGAAGACCAACGAGGACAGCAGAAGATGGATACGGGCCGGTGGCAGCGGCGATCCATGAAAAGGAACATATGCCAGCCCCAGATGA
>NZ_JBSFBQ010000141.1:0-2240 GCF_053593015.1 Streptomyces sp. NPDC002403
AAGGGGTGCGCTCCGTCCTGCACTCCGCATTCACCACCGCGCTGGCCCAGTTCTGTCTGGAGAATGGCAGACCGCACCCGGGCTTCATCGTTCTCGACTCGCCGGTGGTCACCTATCGGGACCCCATCATGGACGACGAGCCAGTCGGCGAGGACGTCGACATGACTTCGCACGTGGTCGACCACTTCTACGCAGGCATGCTCGACTTCCGCGGTCAGGCCGTCATCATCGAGAACGGTGATCCGCCCCTCAATGTCCTGTCCGAAGCCTGCATCTACCGCTTCGCCGGAACGGGGCCGGGCCGAAACGGCTTCTTTCCCGAAGACCCCCAGGAGACCGAGGCGGACACGCTTTTGCTCTGAACCGCTGAGTAGACCGCCGGGCGAACCGCTCCCTCGGCGGCACGCAAGTGCAGGCGGCAGCCGCCCCTGGTCCGACCGGTCATTCGCTATACCGGTGGTCCAGTTCCTCAAAGATCTGGCGGTGCAGCTCCGTGCGCGAGCCGGGGATCTGCAGACGGCCGGCACGGGTCTCGAAGGGTGACAGGCGCGCACGGATGTGCCCGTACTGCTCTGGGTGGCGTCGCACCAGCTCGTTGTAGTCCTGATTGGAGACGTGCTTCAGCACCGCGTGACTGGGGTCGCGGCGCTCGGCCACGGACAGTGCATCGTTGAGCGAGGTGATCAGTCGGATGGCCTCAGCGCGGCGCTGCAGCAGTGCGGCGAACAGGCGCCGCCGGACGTGGAGTCGCTCGAGCTGCGCCGGGGTGTGCTGCGTCTGCTGGAGCATCAGATCGTGCAGGCCCGTGCAGTGCGGGTTGTGCCGGCGGCCGCGGCGAAGGCGACCAGTGTTTGGGTGAGCTGGTCCCGCCACCGGTTGAGCACCAGCGGGTGGCACAGCACATCGTTGCGTTCGTCCTGCCGGGAGGCGTCGGTGAGCAGCCGCTGCTGGAAGGCGGGGGTGCCGAGCTCGAGAACGTGTCGCACAGCGTCGTTGAGGGGAGCGATGAGCCATCCGTTGTCGATGCAGCGGGTGATCTTGTCCTGGATGCAGCGCACTGGAGCGGCTGCCGAGGCGGTCACGCCAGCTCTTACCGCGAGTTCGCGTACGAGCTCCTCCTTCTCATCGATCTTGCCCATTGCACGGCGCAGCAGGTCGGCGCCGCCGAGGGGGTACCCGGCCAGTTCCCGGGCGATGGCCATGATCTTCTGTTTCCCAATCGATCCCGGCTGTCCGACGCCCAGCGTTTCGCTGAGTGACCTGCCGAACGCTGACCAACGTGTTCGACCAGGACGTAAGTTCAGTGGGTGTCGTCGATCTGTTGGCGGGTTCAGATGGTTAGGATGTGGTAAGTGCGGGGGTTCGGTGTGGGCCGGTTCCTGTGAGCAGGTATTGTCCGGCGGTGGGCTGTCGGTGCGGTTTTCGGGTTGTGCTCGGCGGGTTCGGTTGCGGACGGCACTTCGTAGCTGATGTGCGGGGCTGCGCTGTCGTGGGGGTGGTGGTGTGCTGTCGTGCTTTTCCGGGTGTTTGTGTTCTTGCTTGGGGTGCGCCCGTGGGCGGGCGTGGCCGAGGGGCGGCGCGCGTGCTCTGTGTCTGTGACGTGTTCTGGTGCCGGGCCGATATCTCGTAGCCCTGGCACACGGTGCTGGTGCTGGCGCATGGTCTTGTGTGAAGGCCTGCGCGGTCTTTGGTGTTTCCGGATCCGGAAGGGCGGCTGTGTGCGGGGGTGTCGGTGTTGTGGTCTCTTCTGTCTGTCGAGCGAGGAAAGTGATGAGTGAGAAGGGCCCTGTCGGCTCTGGTGTGCCGGACGGCGAGAAGTTAGCCGTCCTGGATCTCGTGGAGGCCTGGATCGAGAAGCGGATCGAGACGCGGGTGAAGATGCGGGCCGGGGTGCGGGCGGGGGCCGGGGTCGGGGTCGGGGGTGTGGGGGCCCGGGTCGGGGTTGTTGGTGGGCTGGGGTTCGGTGTTTTGTTCCTGGCTGGTTTGGTGGCCGTGGTCGGCTTCGGTGGCTTCGGGATCGGTGGTGCTTCCCCGGACGAGGCCTCCTTGGGTGGTGTGTGTCTGGTTGGTGGGTGTGTGATGTGTGATCAGGGTTTGTTGGGTGGGTGGTTTTAGTCGTGGAGGATATTCGGATCAGTGGTGGGTTGGCTTCTTTTGTGGAGGTCTGGCTTGGTGCGAGTGTGCCGAGGGGGAGTGAGGGTCGGGGGTTTGATAGCCGGTTGCCGTTTTTGGAGACGGCG
>NZ_JBSFBQ010000142.1:0-2180 GCF_053593015.1 Streptomyces sp. NPDC002403
GCGTCCGGTGCTGGGTTCGGATCCGGTGCTCCCGCCCGGACCCGCGGGTCCGGGCGGGAGCACCGGATCCGGGAAGAATGCCGCCGTGGATGCCGGGGTTGGTGGGGTTGGTGGGAGCACCGCTGGGGTTGGTGGGGGTGTTGCGCGTTTGGGTCGGGGTGGTGTGGGTGTTTCGGTCGCGGAGGTGTGGGAGCGGGAGGACCGGGAGCGCAGAGCGGTTTTCGTCCGTGATCCGGGGGAGTCGGCGGGTGTGGTCGATGCCCGGGTGGAGGCGTGGGTTCCGGTCCAGGAGGCTCTGCTCGTGGAGGCTGCCGCGCGTGGGTATCTCGAGGAGCACGGTGGCCGGCAGGACGGGCCTGCCGGGGGTATGACGGTCGCGGAGCGGGCGCGGGCCGCTGTCCGGGAGGCGGTCGTGGCTGTCGCGGCCGCGAAGCAGGCCTTCCGTACCGCTCACCGGATGGACCCCGACGACATCATCCACCGCCTCCACGCACTGCGGGAGGCCTCCCTGAGGACACGTCCACGACTGCCGGGCGGAATGCCTCCCCGCCGGCCCGGCCCGGACCCCCGGCAGCAGCCACCAGCACAGACCGCCCCGGCCGCCCCGGCCGGCCCGGACCGGCCCGCACAGACCACACCCCTCCCCGCCACCGAGACCACCGTCCCGGCATCCCCCACACCCCTGCCCGCGGCCGGGGCCACCGTCCCCGGCACGGCCAGCCAGGACATCTTCACCGCACTGCACCGCGCCCGGCCCGCAACCGCCCAGGACAACAGCACGGACCAGCCCCCCGCCCCCCGGACAGGCAACAACCCACCCGACCACAACCACAGCGGCCACAACCAAGACCACGGCCGCGGCCGAGATCGTGGCCGTGGCCGGGTGGTCGATACCGGTCCCGGCCTCGCCCCGCTCGTTCTTCCCGGCACGGACGGACAGAGCCACTGGACAGACGTGATGACGGACCTCTTCGGCCCCGACCCCCAGGAAGAAGAAACCGCAGACCACCCCACACACCCCCAACAACAGCCGCCCGCGGACCCCACCCCCCACCCCACCCCGCCCGCCGGGACAATGGACCCTCCGGCAGACCCCCACACACCCGCCCCGGCGGATCAGGCCGACCCCACCCAGACCCCCCACCCCACCCCACCCCCACCACTGACCATCGAGGACCTCGCCCGCACCATCCGTGAGCTGGCCGGGGAACGGGCCGGTGTACACCTCGAGACCGTGGCCACCCACCTCGGCAGGGCACAAGACGAGATCGGGGACGTCCTCAAGGACGCCGGCATCAACGCCAGGCCACTCGAAATACGGTTCGGCGGCGAGCGGCGCAAGCGGCTGGGGGTGCGGGTGGATGACCTGGGCGGGCACGGCCTCGCCCACCTCCCGCCCATCGAAGACCTCGCCCGCACCGTCCGCCAACTGGCCGCGCAACACGGACGAGGGAACGGTGTACACCTCGAGGCCCTGGCCACCCACCTCCGCGGCCAGCAGGAATTCAAGCACCTCGACCTGCAGAGATACGAGATCAAGAGCGCCCTCCAAGCCGTCGGCGTCACCGTCCGGCAATTCACAGGGCTGGTCGGAGACGAGCGGCGCTCACGGCTGGGGGTGCGGGTGGACGACCTGGGCGGGCACGGCCTCGCCCACCTCCCGCCGATCGAAGACCTCGCCCGCACCATCTGTCAACTGGCTGAGGAACGGGTTGGTGTGCACCTCGACACCCTGGCCGCCCACCTCCATCTGCGGGAAGACGAGGTCAGGGGTGTCCTCGAGGCCGCCAGCGTCAGCGTCAACACGCTCGAACTGTGGTTCGGTGGCGAGCGGCGCCAGCGGTTGGGGGTGCGGGTGGATGCTTTGGGCGGGCGTGGCCTGGTCGGGGGTGGGTCGGGTGGGCTGTCCCGGGATGCTTCCGGCGGGGCGGGTGTGGGGGAGATCGTGGGTCCGGTCGGTTCTGGCGGGGCCCGTCATCGTGTTTCTCTTCGGCCGGTTGTCGGGGGTGTTGCCGGTTCTTCTCGTGATCGGGTGGCGGTGAACGGCCGGGGCGGTGTGCGCCCCGCGGACCCCGCGGACCCGGCTGTGTCGGCTGTGCCGTGGGCTGGTGCTGTGGAGCATGGTCGGTGGGGGGAGGGGGTGTCGGGGGCCGGTGAGTATGGGGTCGGCCCGGGGGCGC
>NZ_JBSFBQ010000143.1:0-2104 GCF_053593015.1 Streptomyces sp. NPDC002403
CCGGAATTCGAGCACCTCGACCTGCAGGGACATGAGATCAGGGTTGTCCTTGAGGTCGCCGGTATCACCGTCCGGGAATTCACACTGCGGTTCGGTGGCGAGCGGCGCAAGCGGTTGGGGGTGCGGGTGAGGAACCTGGGCGGGCACGGCCTCGCCCACCTTCCGACCATCGAGGACCTTGCCCGTATCATCCGCGAGCTGGCCGGGGAACGCACCGGTGTGCACCTTGACGACCTGGCCATCCACCTTGGCAGCCTGCCGGAATTCGAGCACCTCGACCTGCAGGAATTCGAGATCAGGGGTGTCCTTGAGGCCGCCGGTATCACTTTTCGGGAATTCACATTGCTGGTCGGTGGCGAGCGGCGCGAACGGCTCGGGGTGCGGGTGGAGGACCTGGGCGGGCACGGCCTCGCCGGGGACGAGTTGGGTGAACTGCCCCCGGACGCCTCCGAGGGGCCGGGCGGGACAGGACCGGAGGAGACCATGAACCCGGCCGACCCCAACCAGACCCACCACCCCGCTTCCCCTCCACTGATCGTCGAGGACCTTACCCGCACCATCCGCCAGCTGGCCGCGCAGCACGGACGGCGGGCCGGGGTCGGTGTGCACCTCGCCGACCTGGCCGCCCACCTCGGCCGGACACAAGACGAGATCAGGAGCACCCTCACGGCCAACGGCATCAACGTCAAGAAGCTCGACCTGCAGTTTGACGGTGAGCGACGCAACCTGCTGGGGGTGCGGGTGGATGACCTGGGCGGGCACGGCCTCGCCCACCTCCCGCGCATCGAAGACCTCGCCCGCACCATCCGCGAGCTGGCATCAGCGGACAATAACAGCGGTGTGCACCTCGCCGACCTGACCACCCACCTCCGTGGCCTGCCGGAATTCGAGCACCTCGACCTGCAGGGAGATGAGATCAGGGGCGTCCTTGAGGCCGCTGGCATAAGCGTCCGGCAGTTCACACTGCGGTTCGGCGGCGAGCGGCGCGACCGGCTGGGAGTGCAGGTGGACGACCTGGACCGGCACGGTCTCGCCCACCTCCCGACCATCGAGGACCTCGCCCGCACCATCCGTCAACTGGCCGGGGAACGCACCGGGGTGCACCTCTCCACCCTGACCACCCACTTCCGCCTACAGGAATACGAGATCAGACACGTTCTCGAGCCTGCCAGCATTAACGTCCAGCAACTCAAACTGCCGGTCGGCGACAAGCAGCGCCATCGGCTGGGGGTGCGGGTGGATGACCTGGGCGGGCACGGCCTCGCCAGGGACGAGTCGAGTGAACTGCTCCCGGATGCCTCCGAGGGGCCGGGCGGGACAGGACGGGAGGAGACGACGGGCCCGGCCGGCCCCGGCCGGGCCCACCACCCTGCCTCCCCCCCACTGGCCATCGAGGACCTCGCCCGCACCATCCGTGAGCTGGCCGGGGAACGGGCCGGTGTGTACCTCGCCACCCTGACCACCCACCTCCGCCGGACGGAAGCCGAGATCAGGAGCACCCTCAAGGCCAACGGCATCACCGTCAAGACACTCCGCCTGCGGTTCGACGGCAAGCAGAGCAAGCGGCTGGGGGTGCGGGTGGATGACCTGGGCGGGCACGGCCTCGCCCACCTCCCGACCATCGAGGACCTCGCCCGCACCATCCGTGAGCTGGCCGGGAAACGGACCGGTGTGCACCTCGACGCCCTGGCCGCCCACCTCCACCTGAAGGAATTCCAGATCAGAGCTGCCCTAGAGGCCGCAGGCATCACCGTCCAGGGACTCGCGCTACGGTTCGGCGACGAACGGCGCCAATTGCTGGGGGTGCGGGTGGATGACCTGGGCGGGCGCGGCCTCGCCCAGCTCCCGACCGTCGAGGACCTTGCCCGCACCATCCGTGAGCTGGCAGCGCAGCGGAAACGGACCGGTGTGCACCTCGCCGACCTGGCCGCCCACCTCCATCTGCGGGAAGACGAGGTCAGGGGCGTCCTCGAGGCCGCCAGCGTCAGCGTCAAGAAGCTCGACCTGTGGTTCGGCGGTGAGCGGCGCTTCTGGTTGGGGGTGCGGGTGGATGCTTTGGGCGGGCGTGGCCTGGTTGGGGGTGGGTCGGGTGGGCTGTCCCGGG
>NZ_JBSFBQ010000144.1:0-2099 GCF_053593015.1 Streptomyces sp. NPDC002403
AACATCACCGCGCCGCGCCCCCGGGCCGACCCCATACTCACCGGCCCCCGACACCCCCTCCCCCCACCGACCATGCTCCACAGCACCAGCCCACGACACAGCCGACACACCCGGCACACCCGGCACACCCGGCACAGCCTCGTCTTCCCCCCGGCGGAGGGAAGCCGGGCCATCCGGGTCCGCGGGATGCACACCACCCCGGCCGTTCACCGCCACCCGATCACGAGAAGAACCCGCAACACCCCCGACAACCGGCCGAAGAGAAACACGATGACGGGCCCCGCCAGAACCGACCGGACCCACGCTCTCCCCCACACCCGCCCCACCCGCCCCACCGGAAGCATCCCGGAACAGCCCACCCGACCCACCCCCGACCAGGCCACGCCCGCCCAAAGCATCCACCCGCACCCCCAACCGATGGCTCTGCTTGCCGCCGAACCGCAGGTTGAGCTTCCTGACGCTGACGCCGGCGGCCTCGAGGACACCCCTGACCTCGTCTTCCCGCAGGCGGAGGCGGGCGGCCAGGTCGGCGAGGTGCACACCGGGTTGGTTGTCCGCTGCTGCCAGCTCACGGACGGTGCGGGCAAGGTCCTCGACAGCCGGGAGGTGGGCGAGGCCATACCCGCCCAGAGCATCCACCCGCACCCCCACCCGCTGGCGCCGCTCGTCGCCGAACGGCAGGTCGAGATTCTTGATGCTGATGCCGTTGGCCTCGAGGACGCCCCTGATCACACGTTCCTTCCGGCGGAGGTGGGCGGCCAGGGCGTCGAGGTGCACACCGAGGCGGTTATCCGCTGCTGCCAGCTCGCGGATGGCGCGGGCAAGGTCCTCGATGGTCGGGAGGTGGGCGAGGCCATGCCGACCCAGAGCGTCCACCCGCACCCCCAGCCGGAAGCGCCGCTTGCCGTCGAACCGCAGCTCTAGCTTCTTGACGCTGACGCCGGCGGCCTCGAGGACGCCCCCGATGACGTCTTCCCGCAGGCTCAGGTGAGTGGTCAGGGCGTCGAGGTGCACACCGAGGTGGTTGTCCGCTTCTGCCAGCTCGCGGATGGTGCGGGCGAGGTCCTCGATGGCCAGTGGGGGGGTGTCGGGGTGGTGGGTCCGGCTGGGGCCATCCTGGTCCGTGGTCTCCTCCGCTCCTGTCCTGCCCGGTTCGTCAGAGGCGTCCGGGGGCAGTTCACCCAGCTCGCCCCCGGCCCCGTCCCCGTCTGAGCGGCCGTGCTGGCCCAGGGCATCCACCCGCACCCCCACCCAGTTGCGCTGCCTGTCACCGACGGGAAGCTTGAGTTGCTGGACGGGGATGCCATGGGCCTCGAGGACGCGTCTGATCTCGTCCTCCTTCAGGCGGAGGCGGGTGGCCAGGGCGGCGAGGTGCACACCGGGTTGGTTGTCCGCTTCTGCCAGCTCGCGGATGGTGCGGGCAAGGTCCTCGATGGTCGGGAGGTGGGCGAGACCGTGCCGGCCCAGGGCATCCACCCGCACCCCCAACAGGTCGCGCCGCTCGTCACCGACCCACAGCTCGATTCTCTGGATGTCGATGCCAGCAGCCTCAAGGGCGCCCCTGATCTCGTATTTCTGCAGGTCGAGGTGCTCGAGTTCCTGCAGGCTGCGGAGGTGGGTGGCCAGGTCGTCAAGGTGCACACCGGGCTGGTCGTTCGCTGATGCCAACTCGTAGACGGTGCGGGCGAGGTCCTCGATGGTCGGGAGGTGGGCGAGGCCGTGCCCGCCCAGGTCCTCCACCCGCACCCCCAGCCGTTTGCGCCGCTCGTCGCCGTCCAGCCATGTGAATCGCTGGACGCTAATGCCAGCGGCCTCAAGGACGCCCCTGACCTCGAATTCCTGCAGGTCGAGGTGCTCGAGTTCCTGTAGGCCGCGGAGGTGGGTGGTCAGGACCTCAAGGTGCACACCGACCCCGCGTTCCCGCTGCGCGGCCAGCTGGCGGATGGTGCGGGCGAGGCCCTCGATGGTCGGGAGGTGGGCGAGGCCGTGCCCGCCCAGGTCCCTCACCCGCACCCCCACCCGTTGGCGCCGCTCGTTGCCGAACTGCAATTGGACTGGCTTGACGGTGATGCCGTTGGCCGTGAGGACGTCCCTGATCT
>NZ_JBSFBQ010000145.1:0-2025 GCF_053593015.1 Streptomyces sp. NPDC002403
GCACCACCATGAAGACCAACGAGGACAGCAGAAGATGGATACGGGCCGGTGGCAGCGGCGATCCATGAAAAGGAACATATGCCAGCCCCAGATGAATGGGGACAGGTGTTCGGCGACGAGGTCCTCGCCACCGCCATCCTCGACCGCCTCCTCCACCACTGCGATGTTGTCTCCATCAACGGCCCCAGCTACCGCCTCAAGAACCGACTCGCTGCTATCGAACGCGACAACGCAGCCTGACCAGCAGGTCCGTGTCCCGAAATCGATCGGATGTCTCTCCGCGGACCTGGTAGAACCAGGTCCACGCGGCACTGGGCCGCGCATTCAGGGGGCATCATGGCGGGACCGGCAGTGGGGCTGTGGCTCTTCGAGTACCGAAGCTTCGACGGGATACGAGCCCATGTGATCCCGTGGCTGGAGACGTTCTGCGGACTGGCCGAAACCGAGGCTGACGGAGACTTGGCCTTCCGAGTCCGAGAGCCTGCAGTCCTTGGTCTGCACGCCCTCAATACGGCTGAGGCGGGCATTTTCTTCCTCTCGGAGGACGACTGCATACCGGCAGACGACGAGGACTACTCCGAATTTTTGCTGCCGCCAGTTCAGGGCCTCGTCCTGGCCGCCAGCTGTTCGGGGCAGGTGAACCACGCTCTGCTCGGTCACCTCGCCCTTGCCTTCGCTCAACGGCTCCACGCGCTGATCGACTTCGACGGCGTCCTTGGATACACCCCTGGCGATCGGGCGGAAGAAGCCGCGGACTTGGCCCGAGCGCGGGCGCTGGTGGCCGCGCTCCCTGGCACCGTCAGGGAAGTCTCCTATGACACGGGCAGCGGCGACCGCTGGATCCGGCATGTCGGCGATCTGCAGTTCCTCAGTTCCTGGCTGCAGCACCCAGACTTCCGCCTCGTCAAGTAGGCCCACCCAGGCCACACCGCACCTCGGCATGGCACGAGCTTGAGGCTGACACTCATACCGCCGTCCAACTGGGCACGTTCATCCGTACCTCACTGAGCACTCTTATGAGTACGCGGACACACGGTGCCGTGGCGGATGTACTCGAACTCCCTGCGGGCCCGTCGGCCGGGGCCTGCGGGCTGGTCGGGGTACTTTCGGGAGCGGGCGGTGATGCCGGTTTTCTCGTCCACGCTGATCACCACGGCGTTCGGCGGGCAGGTGCGGTACAGGTCGCACACGTCGGCGGCGCGGGTGAAGAACTCCGGGTCGGCCGGGCGGGTCAGCCAGCCGCGCACCAGGTGCGGTTTGAGATCGACGGCGTTCAGGATCCGGCCGACCTGCGAGGCGGACACCGCCACGCCGGAAAGGTTCAGCCGGTCGGCCAGCAGCCGATGGGTCCACACGGTGTCCGAGCCAGGCGGGGCCGCGGTCGCGGTGGCGATGATCCGCAGCTTGTCGGTCGGGGACAGCCGGGGCCGGCCCAGCGGCCGGGGCCGGGCGCACAGCGCGGCCAGGCGTTCGGCGGCGAAGCGCCGGCGCCAGGCGCGCACGGTGTCCAGGTGCCGGCTCGCGTCGCGGGCCACGGCGGCGTTGGACGCGCCGTCGGCCAGCGCCAGGATCACCGACGCCCGCTGTACCCGGCCGAACGGCGCGCTGCGGGAGACGGTCAGCCGTTCCAGCTCCCCGCGCTCGGCCTCGGTCAAGTCGATGATGAACGGACTGGTCAGTGCCATCGTCCCACCCTGAGATCAGATTACTGATCCGGTGATCATCCCGCGGCGCGGACGGGCACGGGACACCAGGTGCCGCGGCCAGCCGACGATCAGGCAAGACGGGCGTCATGGCCAGCCCGAACGCCGCCAAAGCCGCGGCCCTGCAGCAGCGCCTGACCGCCCACGCCCGGCGCTGGCCGCAGGTCACCGAGCTCAAAGTACGCTGGCGGGCCGGATACGCCTACATCGACGCCGCCGCCGTCGACGGCGACGATGAAGCGGACGGCGACCTGCAGTTGTGCCGCCTGAAAGACACCGGCCACCCCGAGATGTGGGGCTTCACGCTGTTCACCTACAGCAA
>NZ_JBSFBQ010000146.1:0-2006 GCF_053593015.1 Streptomyces sp. NPDC002403
CTGCTCACCCCTCACCGAATGGATCTGGCGCTGGAGCTGGCACGGACCGTGGCCAATGCCATCGGCGAACCCGTGTGGACGTCCACCGGCCGCGCGGGAGTGTCGTTCGACGAGGAGACCGGCATGACTTACCCGGCCCGGTTCGACGATGACCCGGGTAAGCAGCCGGTGGGGCAGTGGATGGTCAGCCCGCCCGGACTGCTGCCCCCGCCAGGGACGGAACCGTCGAGCAGTGGCCAGTGGCTCTACACCATGGAGGACGGCAAACGCCTCTGGGTGCTCGACCAGGAACTGATCACTTACTCCGTCATCCACCCCGTAACAGGCGAGTCTATCGGCCGCTCCATCGTCAGCGAAATTGAACAGGTAGCCGCCGAGGCGGTCGACTACATTTCCCAGCTGCTATCCGCGCGCTTTATGTACCACTCGGATCCAGCCTATGCGGGTTTCGCCCCGGTGGGGACAATGCCCACGCTGTGGGCGGACGCGGATCCGGGCACGCGGATGTACGTCTTCGCCGGGCACACCGACGAGTACGGCCGCTTCTTGTGGCTGGCGCGGATCAATGGAGAGGTCAAGGAGCTGTGGGGGACGCCGCGGTCCGCGGGCGGCTACCTCAAACGGCGTCCCAGCCTGAACAGACTGCGCGAAGAGGCCCAAGGCCGCCCCGTGCCCATCCTTGCCGCACGTTGCCGTGTGGGATCCGTGCCGCAAGGGGCCGTGGACCCGCTGGCCACCGGCGAATCTGGCCAGATCCTGGCCACCGAAGCCGGCGCACCTCTCTACGCCCCCACCTACAACTTGGGCATGGGCGTATCGGGCCCGGCAAAGCGCAAGCTGTACATCGCCGCCGACAGCCGGGGTGGGCTGGGTCGGTGGAAGGAGTTCCGGCCGGAGCCGGAGGGCGAGGCGCTGGAAGAGCTGGCACGCGCCATGGGCCTCGCCGCCGATCAGGCTGCCCGTCTGGTGCGGGCTCTGCGGCAGGTCTTCGGCCCCACCGCCGAACTCGACCCGCTCCTCGTGGCCGGTGTCGGAGCCCTGGAACGGCTTCGTCAAGCAGACCCTGTCTTTGACGGAACCGGCCCCTTCACCCTCGCCTTCTTCCAGCACGCCGCACAACAGCTCCGCCGAGCCACCGGCCAGCCGGCACTTGCGGTCGACGCCGAGGCTGATGCCGATGCGCACCGCGTATTGCTCGCATACGCCCAGGGGTGGGCCCAGGCCTCCGCCGACGGCGGTCAGTTCTTCCCGCTCACCGCGCACCTGCCCCTGCCCGCGGTCCAAGCACTCCATCAGGTATGGGCCCGCGCCAGCGCATCCGCGACGGATGCCGTTCTGCGCAACGTGAATTCCGCCAGACTGGTCAATGGTCCTGTGATCGGGCCGGTCACCGAGGACGACCGGCGCACCCTGGCCTTCTGGTCACTGGTGCGCGCAGAAGACGCCCTCGGCGCCTGGGGCGGGCTCACGGATGACCTCGTGCGGCACGTGCTCCACCTGGACGAAACCCAACCAGTCACCCCGCAACGGCGAAACACCGTCCGGGTTCTGGTGGCCCACGCGATCGCCGCCGGCCGTACCGGAACCGGACCCGCCGCCTGGGCCGCCCACCATCTCGAGACCACCACCCAACTCCTCTCCGCCGCCACCCTCACCCGAAGCACCCACCCCAAAACCTGGGGCCGCAACTTCACCAGCAGGCCGATCAACAAACTGCACCTGGACGCTACCGCGCTGGGAGAACACTCTTTTCTGGTCGCTGCGGTCGGCCGCGACTATGCCGACCTGGCCGAGCCGAACGGGGTCCGGCACCGGGTGTCCTTCGACGAAGTCGCCGAGCTTCTGACCGCGGACCCCGCGTTCTACGTACCGTGGGTGACCATCGTGCTCCTGGTCTCGGGTGATCCCGCTGGGCGGGTGGCACTGGCCCACGCGATCGCGGACCGAACCGGCCGACGTGTGGTCCACTACAACAGCCCCGACGGTCTGACCGTGACCGACGCCGA
>NZ_JBSFBQ010000147.1:0-1967 GCF_053593015.1 Streptomyces sp. NPDC002403
CCTGGGGACCCCACGACGCACAGGAATCCCTCACCCTCTTCCACAACTACACAGGCGACCACTACAACGGCAGCCACACCCCAACCCAGAACCCCACCACCCCAACCCAGAACCCCCCCACCCCGACCGGCCCACCCGCCCCGACCGGCCCACCCGCCCCGGCGCAAGGAGCAAAGCCCCCGGCAGCGCCGGACCTGCCCGCGATGCGGGAGGAGGACCTGGGCCGGCACAGCACCACCCACCTCCCGCCCATCGAAGACCTCGCCCGCACCATCCGCCAACTGGCCGGGCAGCAGAAACGGGTCGGTGTGCACCTCGACGCCCTGACCACTCACCTCAGCCGGACACAAGATGAGATCAGGGGCGTCCTCGAGGCCAACGGCATCAGCGTCAAGCCACTCAAACTGTTGTTCGGCGATGAGCGGCGCGAACGGCTGGGGGTGCGGGTGGATGCCCTGGGCCGGCACGGCATCACCCACCTCCCGGCCATCGAGGACCTCGCCCGCACCATCCGCCAGCTGGCCGCGCAGCAGAAACAGGTCGGTGCGCACCTCGACACCCTGGCCGCCCGCCTCGGCCTGGAGGAAGGCGTGATCAGGGGCGTCCTTGCGGCCAACGGCATCAGCGTCAAGAAACTCGGCCTGCGGTTCGATGGCAAGCGGCGCGAACGGCTGGGGGTGCGGGTGGATGCCCTGGGCCAGCACGGCCTTGCCGGAGACGGGGCCCAGGAACTGCCCCCGGACGCCTCCGCCGAGCCGGGCAGGACAGCACCGCAGGAGACCACGGACCCGGACAGCCCCAACCGGACCCACCACCGCGCCTCTCTTCCGCCGGCCGCCGGGGACCTCGCCCGCACTCCCCGCGACCGGGCAGCAGCGAACCACCAAGACGGTGTGCACCCCACCAACCACACTCCACACCAGGACAACCCCGCAGAAACCACCCCCGGGACCACCGCCCCGACACCCTCCGCACCTCTCCCCGCCCCCGGGGCCACCGCCGCCGGCACGACCAGCGAGCAGGTCTTCGCCGCACTGAACCCTACAAGGCCGGCAGCAGCCCGGGACAGCAGCACGGATCTACCCGCCACCTCCCGGGCCCCGGCCCCGGCCCCGGCAGGGGACGACCAGACTCGCTACCCCGCCTCCCCCTCACTGACCATCGAGGACATAGCCCGTACTATCCGCCAGCTGGCCGGGAAACGGGCCGGTGTGCACCTCACTGACCTGGCCACCCACCTCAGCCAGCAGGACAAATCGGCCGTCCACCTCCCCCAGATGAAGGACAGGATCAGGCTCATCCTTGAGGCCAACGGCACCATCATCCAGATACTCGAGCTGCAGGTCGACGGCAGGCCGAGCCAACGGTTGGGGGTGCGGGTGGATGCTCTGGGCGGGCATGGCCTCGCCCACCTCCCGACCATCGAGAACATCGCCCGCACCATCCGCCAACTGGCCGGGGAACGGGCCGGTGTGCACCTCGCCGACCTGACCACCCACCTCCGCGGCTTGCCGGAACTCGAGCACCTCGGCCTGCAGGAATTCGACATCAGGAACGTCCTTGCGGCCAACGGCATCACCGTCAAGAAACTCAACCTGCAATTCGGCGGCAAGAAACGCAATTGGCTGGGGGTGCGGGTGGACGACCTGGGCCGGCACGGCCGCGAAGGGGAAGGTGCCGGGTAGGACACACCGCCCCGAGATACCTCCGACGAGCCCAGCGAGGAACAGCCGGAAGAAATGACGGACCCGACCGCCGCCACCCACCACTAATCTCAGTGCCGGTAACTTAGGGCGTGCAGAGAATCAACGTGTTGCTTCCCGCTCTGCGGCTCGTTGATGTGGTATGCGCATTTCCGAGTCGATCCGTGATCAACTCGCCCTGAAGTTTGCAGTGTTGTTCCCGCACCTCGACGAGCGGCAGCGGCGTCTGCTGATGGCAACCGAGGCCCGTTTGCTGGGCCATGG
>NZ_JBSFBQ010000148.1:0-1929 GCF_053593015.1 Streptomyces sp. NPDC002403
TTCCGGCGGGTAGTTCTTCATGACCACGAGATGTCCGTTCTCAGATCCTCAGGATCCAGTGTCTCGTGTGTCCAACATCAGGGGTCAAGGCCCGAAGTCGAGGTAGCCCATCTTCGCCTCGTCTGCCCGCCGGGTGAACTCGTTGATGGTTTCCGCGAGGTGGGGCAGGCCGAGCTTCCCGGCCGTGGTGCGGATGCGGTTGCCGGTCAGCTCACTCAAGAGGATTCCTTCGTCGCTCGATGGGTGGTGAACGGCCGGGTGCCGGTCAGCTCGTCATAGACCGACAACGGTCGGCGCCCGACCTCGATGCGGGTGGCTGCGGCTCGGTTCAGCAGGGCCTGCAACGGGCCAGATTCCTCGCCCCGCGGCTGTTCGCGGTGAGGCTGGACCGGGACGTCGCCCGTGGTGGTCCGGCGGCCCTTGCCGGTGGGCAGGCCGTCCCAATGGGACTCGTCAACGACACGGGCACCGCGGCCGATGGCCCGGGGGTGGGTGGCCAGCAGCGTGCTGCCGTGGAGGTCGGCGAGAGTGGCATGCAGCATGACCTGGGACTTCGTTGCCCGGATCTCGACCAGCTGGCGAGCACGGACTCGGCGGGCCGGCACCGAGTAGAGGTTGCCGTCGAAGGCGACCAGACAGTCCTTGCCGACGTGCCGCAGCTGCCGCTCGGCCACCAGATACGCAGTGGGAGGCAGCGGCTTGAGAGCCGCGTGATCCCGCGCCGCCCGCTCCGCGATGACTTCCCGATGGGTCTTGTGGATCTGGGCCCGCCGCACAGGCACCCAGGTCGTGAACGCGGCGTCCATCTCCTCGACAGAGGAGAACGACCGGCCCGACAGGACGTGGTCGCGGACGATCAGGACCTGCCGTTCAACCCGGCCCTTGCCCTGCGGGCGGTAGGCGGCCAGCACGTCGATATCGAAGTCGTAGTGGCCGGCGAAGCCGACCGCTTCCGGATGCAGCGGGACCGCCTCACCAGGGGCGACGTGCCGGCGGACGACTGTTTTGGTCCGGTCGTAGACGATAGTCATCGGCGCCCCGCCGAAGTGCGCGAACGCCCGGCGGTGGCAGTCGAAGAACGTCTGCAGGTCCTGGCTGGTGGTAAAGCAGCAGAACGGGTCCCGCGAGTACGACAGCGTCATGTGGAAGGAGTAGACCTTCGCGATGCCCATGTGGGCGAGGATCTTGCCCTCATCTCCCCAGTCGACCTGGGCTTGGGCCCCTGGAATCACCTCGAACCTGCGGTGCATCCCCGCCAGTTCCTTGGGCGTGATCCCGAGTTCCTCGGCGATCCTCGGCCGGGCCGTCTGAACATAGAGCTTGACCCGCTGATAGTTCCCGGTGAAGCCGTACTCCTGGACCAGCCGCTCGTGAATGACCGCGGCCTTCATCAGAACCTCGGCCCGGAGCATCGAGTCGATCAGCGGCCCGAACTCATCAATCACCCTCGCCCGCGACCGCCCGCTCGGCGACCGACGCGGAGGGGATGCCGGCCCCGGCGCCGAGAGGTACTTGCGGTCCAGCCCGGTCTCCCTGGCGATCTCCGACAGGCTCATCGCCCCGGACTCCAGCAGGCCGCGAAAGCGCCGAAGCTCCAGCCAGCGCTGCGGATTCAAGACCACTGCCAGCCCCCTCCGCCGCCCGTATCGACCAAGCAGCAGAGTGCCGAGCAACAGGTCTCACCGCATCAGCAACTGTCCCTTTTCATCCGTACGAGGCTGGACGTTCACGTGCACGCCGACACCCGGTCGACCAGAACCTCGATGGTGCGGACGTTGCGCTCGAAGTACCCGGCGTCGTTGTAGGCCCTCGCCAGCGTGTTCAGGGTGATCTTTAATGGTGGAGTCGGGTATTGGAACTGCCTGAATACCTCGGCCAGTGCGGACCCATGCCGTGAAGTCGTCGGCGAGTCCGGGCGGGTTGTCGCTT
>NZ_JBSFBQ010000149.1:0-1837 GCF_053593015.1 Streptomyces sp. NPDC002403
TCCTGGGTTGTTGTCGGCTCTGTGGGGTTCAGTGCGGCAAAGACCCGGTCGCTGGTCGTGCCGGGGACGATGGTCTGGGGGATGGTTTCTGCCAGCCTGTCCGGGTGTGGGGCATGGTTGGTGGGGTGCACACCGTCTTGGTGGTTCGCTGCTGCCTGTGCGTGGGGGGCGCGGGTGAGGTCCCCGGTGACCGGCGGGAGGAGGGCGGGGTGGTGGATGTGACCGGGGCCGGCCGGGTCCGTGGTCTCCTGCGGTGCTGTCCTGCCGGGTTGGTCGGAGGTATCCCGGGGCAGTTCACCTGGCCCGTTTTCGGCGAGGCCGTGCCGGCCCAGGGCATCCACCCGCACCCCCAGCCGCTTGAGCCGCTTGCCGCCGACCAGCAGCTTGAGTGACTCGACGGTGACACCGTGGGCCGCAAGGACGTCCCTGATCATGCCTTCCTCCAGACCGAGGCGGGCGGCCAGGATGGCGAGGTGCACACCGCGGTGGTTGTTCGTTGCCGCCAGTTGGCGGATGGTGCGGGCGAGGTCCTCGACGGCCGGGAGGTGGGCGAGGCCATGCCCGCCCAGAGCATCCACCCGCACCCCCAGCCGGAAGCGCCGCTCGCCGCCGAACCACTGCCCGAGCCTGTGGACGTTGATGCCGTTGACCTCAAGGACGTCTCTGATCACGCCTTCCTTCTGACGGAGGTGGGCAGCCAGGGCGTCAAGGTGCACACCGCGGTGGTTGTCCGCTGCTGCCAGCTCGCGGATGGTGCGGGCGAGGTCCTCGATGGTCGGGAGGTGGGCGAGGCCGTGCCCGCCCAGGGCATCCACCCGCACCCCCAGCCGTTCGCGCTGTTTGTCGTCGTCCAGCCCTGTGAATTTCTGGACGCTGATGCCAGCGGCCTGGAGGACGCTCCTGATCTCGTATGTCTTCAGGTCAAGGTGCTCGAATTTCTGCTGGCCGCGGAGGTGGGTGGTCAGGGCGTCGAGGTGCACACCAGTCCGTTCCCCAGCCAGTTGGCGGATGGTGCGGGCGAGATCCTCGATGTTCAGCGGTGCAGGTGAGGCGGGGTAATGGGTCTGGTCGGATCCGGCCTGGTCCGCCGTGGCGGGTGGGGTGGTCGGGGGGGCGGGGTCCTGGTCCGCCGGGGTGTGGCTGCCCGTACGCACTGACACCACACCACTCGGTCCCACACCCCCCCCACTGGTGCCGACAACGGTGGAAGGACCGCCGACCTCCCACCATGTAGCGTCACTAAATCGACCCAGTGAGTAGTTCTCCTGCTGTCCGTCGAGTGGCCCGCTGTCCTCGCTCTCACCAGCTGCCGGTCCCGTCCCCGGAACACCGACGACCTGCCCACCGGGGTCTTCCCCCTGCTCCGGGAGACGGGCCCCCAGAATGCCTGTGTCCAGGCCCTGCTCCTCGGCGGAGGGATGCCAGTCCATCGCCTCGGTGGGCGGGGAGGCGTCCGCCGCCGGTATCGGGGGCGGGGCCTGGAGGGAAAGGTCCGCGAGGAACCGCTGCGCCTGTTCGTGATGCTCCGCGGTCACCTCCTCCTCGGAGCCAAGACCGAGAAGGGTCCTGGTCACGGCTGTCCAGTCGCCGTGTTCGTCCGCGCCGGGAAAGGCCAACGCACCGAGACTGGGACCAGTACCGACCATCCAGCCGTCGGGGTCGGGGTCCGGCTGGTTCGTTCCCTGTTCCGGGAGACCAGCCCGCGGAGAGTTGGTGCCCAGGCCCTGCGCACCGGTCTGTTCCCCGGCCAGTTGGCGGATGGTGCGGGCGAGGTCTTCGATGGGCGGGAGGTGGGTGGTGCTGTGCCGGCCCAGGTCCTCCTCCCGCATCGCGGGCA
>NZ_JBSFBQ010000150.1:0-1740 GCF_053593015.1 Streptomyces sp. NPDC002403
ACATGTGCGCTTTACTGAAGGTCTTGTTCGAGGTCAGGATGATCGAGCCCTTTTCGTAACCTTTGGAGATCACCTGGAAGACCAGGTTCGCCTCGTCCCGTTCCAGTGGCTGGTAGCCCACCTCGTCGACAACAAGGTCGACTTGGGCCTGAGCCCCGGGGACCACCTCGAAACAGCCCCCGAAACCGCCGCAACTCCAGCCATCGATGCGGATCCAAGACCACCGTGAACCGCCCTCCGCCAACCCTGAACAGACGACAGAAGACTCGCGGCCCCCACCCTGAACCGCATCAACAATGGTGCATTCTCATCCGTACGAGGTGGCGCACGATAACTTGTACGCCGACACCCCCAGGCCCACGGAAACTGAGATTCAGGGACGGGCTTCTCAAGCCCCGGTCCACGACCAGCCGACGCCGCCGCCCGCCGACGCGCAACAGTTACGCCCGGGCGTTCCATCCCGCGTTCGAGCCCAGCTCTGCACCCGCGAGGCGGGGCGCTACTGCCCGAACGACCTATGACGTCCCCGCTGGACAACTCCACGCTCTGCGCGGCGCACCGACCGCCGGCCTCGCCGAGCGCCTCCAGCATCCGGCGCCGCTCCTTCGCTCACGGGCTGTGCCCGCAGACAGCGGCGCTGACCTTCAGGCGAGGCGTCCTCAGGCATGCCTTTTGTTGGCCGGCCGGTTGTCACCAGGTGGTGAGGTCGACCGAGTGGGCGCAGTGCGGGTCGGTGTCGGGTGTCCAGCGTTCTTTCTCGCGCACGAGCGCGGGGAGTGCGGCGAGCAGGGCGGTCAGTGCGCCGGTGAGGCGCACATCGACCGCGACCGGCCCGTCGGCTTCCTCGACCGCGAGGTAGAGCCGCATGCTGTCCTGTCCGGTGAGGAGGAACCCGCACAGCGGGGGGCTCGGCGGTGTCTCGGCGAACGGCCACGCCAGTGTCCGCAGCACGCGCAGCATCCGGTCCGTGTTTGTCGGCGGAGCGGGCTCGACGGCGGAGGTGTCCACCCGGACCAGGGCCATGCCCATCACGGACGCGTCCGGATGCGGGGGGCCGCCGGTTGCGAGCGTGCGTGTCCAGCCCAGCACCAGCGGGGCGGTAACCGGTTCGTCATCGTCGTCCGTCAGCGGCACTTCGTAGGCGACCAGCGCGTCCGGTGCCACGGCGTCGCCGGCACCGGTCACGACCCGGACCGCGTCCCGCGTCGGCAGCACCCCGCGCAGAAAAGTCCCGCCGACGAGAGGTACCGCCGTGTGGTCGAGGAGGAAACGCGTGAGGTAGGCCTGCTGCTCGACCGTCTCCCCGCACGGCCAGCTCACTCGTTGATCCAGGCCGGGCATTTGTTGACGCCCTTGCAGTAGGCCGTGATGACGCCGATCTTCTTGCCCTCCAGGCGTCCCCCGCCCTTCTTGTTGACCTTCCCGGCCAGAGCCGCGTCGACGATCCGGCACTTGCGGATGTTGTGTTTCCCGGAGAAATGGTTCCAGCCAAGGTCGCCGTTGCCGTATCGAGTGGGGATCACCCGACCCTCGGGATCAGTCTGCTCGCACCTCGTCTTCTTGTTCCAGTGCCGCTGCGCCGCCGACGCGTCGGCCACCGGCCCGGCAACGAGTACAGCACCCACGGCTGCTGCGGCCAAGACATGGGCCTTGACCCTGGGTTTTGGACACCGGAGACACTTGGATCTTGATGGTCCAGGAGAACGGAGTCCCCGTGGGGATGAAGCATTACCCCGCCGA
>NZ_JBSFBQ010000151.1:0-1559 GCF_053593015.1 Streptomyces sp. NPDC002403
CTTGGTTATGTGACGGACCTGGCCGACCGGCGCCGCCGGGCCGTGCTGGCGGTGGACGCGGCACGGCGCGAGGGGCGGGCCCGCAGCCTGGCAGCTCTGGAAGCCCACTATCTCCAGTCCGAGGGGGCCTACGACAACGCATGGCTGCTCACGACCCCCGAGGGCCAGAACCTGGGCCGTGACTGGAACGACATGTCGCCAGAGAACCTGAATCTCAGTGCCGTCGACCTGCTGAAGAACACTGATGATGATGACGACGACCTCGAACTCGGCGAGGGCAGTCTTGCCGACGCCCCCTGGCCTGCCAACACGTTCCTCTACAAAACCATCCTCGATGAGGATGAGGATGAGGATGAGGATGAGACGAGGCCGCAAGGGCGCCGGTTCCGGATCCAGATCTCTCAGGGCATTCGGCCGGTTTCCGCGGAGGTGCTCGCCGAGCTGATCGCGCACGACCCGGTCCGACCGTCCGGCGCCCCGATTCTCCTGCTCACCCCTCACCGAATGGATCTGGCGCTGGAGCTGGCACGGACCGTGGCCAATGCCATCGGCGAACCCGTGTGGACGTCCACCGGCCGCGCCGGATTGTTGTTCGACGAGGAGACCGGCATGACTTACCCGGCCCGGTTCGACGATGACCCGGGTAAGCAGCCGGTGGGGCAGTGGGTGGTCAGCCCGCCCAGACTGCTGCCCCCGCCAGGGACGGAACCGGGCAGCGACGGCCAGTGGCTCTACGACTGGGAGGGCAATCGCTTTTGGGTGCTCGACCAGGAACTGATCACTCACGCCCTCATCGACCCCGTAACAGGCGAGTCCATCGGCCGCTCCACCCTCGACAACTCCGAACAGGCACGGGCCGAGGCCCGCGGCTACCATTCTCGGCTGCGATCTGCGAGTTCCGTGTACCACCAGGATCCGGCCCATGACGGTTTTGTTCCGGTGGGGACAGCGCCCACGGCGTGGGCGGACGTGGACCCGGCCCTGAAGATGTACCTCTTCGACGGTCACTCCGACAAGCACGGCCGCTTCACGTGGCTGGCGCGGATCAACGGAGAGGTCAAGAAGCTGTGGGGGACGCCGCGGTCCGCAGGCGGCTACCTCAAACGGCGCCCCAGCCTGAACAGACTGCGCGAAGAGGCCCAAGGCCGCCCCGTGCCCATCCTCGTCTCACGGTGCTATGCGGCCGCCGTGCCGCAAGGGGTTGTGGACCCGCTGGCCACCGGCGAATCCGCCCAGATCCTGTCCATCGAAGCCGGCGAACCCCTCTACGCCCCCACCCACGGCGTCGGAGACGCAAGTGGCGCCGGGACAAGCCACGCGCTGGTCATCGAAGTCGACAGTCGGGGTGGGCTGGGTCGGTGGAAGGAGTTCCGGCCGGAGCCGGAGGGTGAGGCGCTGGAGCAGCTGGCACGTGCCATGGGTCTTACCACCGGCTCTGGCCCGCTCCCGCAACACACCGCCGATCAGGCTGCCCGTCTGGTGCGGGCTTTGCGGCAGGTCTTCGGCCCCACCGCCGAACTCGACCCGCTCCTCGTGGCCGGTGTCGGAGCCCTGGAACG
>NZ_JBSFBQ010000152.1:0-1547 GCF_053593015.1 Streptomyces sp. NPDC002403
CGTCGGGGAGTTTGGGGATCTCGATGTTGCCGATGCCCTTGAGGCCCTTGGTGATGTCGCCGATCTTGGAGAGGCCGGCGCCGGCGCCCTTGGCGATGTAGGTCATGGGGTCGATGACCTTGCCGGCCTTGCCCGCGACGGACAGTACCTTCGCGACGGCTCCGGCTTTGCCGGCTCCTGCGGCGGCGCCGCCGGCGCCGCCGGTGAACACGGTCGTCAGGACGTTGAAGGTGACGGCTCCGGCGGCCCGGCCGGGGTTCTTGCCCCATTCGTCCCACGCGACCAGGGCCTTGCCGGTCTCCTTCATCGCGGTGCGTGAGTCACGCAGCCAGGAGGGGAGTTTGTCGTCGGGCAGTGTCCAGAACAGTGCGCCCGCGCCGGGGATCGAGGAGATGACCAGGCCGGTGGCGAGCTGGGCCAGTCCTTTCCAGGCCTGGCCCATGGCGTCCCAGCCGCCGAAGCCGACGAGGGTGCCCAGGCCCTTGATGGTGCCCCAGATCCCGTCGACGATCAGTCCGTCCCAGACGAACGACTTGACCCAGTGTCCGACCTCGTACCAGTGGTGCTTCTCCTCGACGGGGTCGCCCCAGGGGAGTTTGGCGTTCTTGAGGTCGTCGGCGTTGAACCCGTACTGGTCCTTGCGTTCGGACCCGTCCCCGGCGACCATCTGCGTCCCGCCGAACAACGCGGTGATCTTGTTGTGGCAGGTGCGTTCGGCGGCCCAGAACGCGGCGACGGTCGCGGTGATGTCGTCGCGGAGCTTGTTGTGCTCCTCGACCTTGTCGCCGTCGTACTCCCAGTCGTCGTCGTCCTTGTTGTCGTTCACGAACGTCGTGGCGTCCGTCTTGAGCTGCGCGAGCTTGGTGACCAGCGGACGGATCTCGCTCGCGTAGTCCGACAACGACGAGGCGACCTTCTCCAGATCGTCCGCGAAACCGTCCGCCCGGTCCTGGACCGGCTTCGTCGACGCGAACAACTGCTCCGCCTCGGGAGCCTTGTAATAGGCGGACAGGGCCTGGAAATGGGTATGGACGGACGAACCGGTCTCCCGGATATGACCCGCGTCCTTCGTCAGGCCCGCGTGGTCCTTCTCCAGCTGGCCCAGATCACCGGTGTACTGCGGAATCGCTTCGGGCTTGATCACCGCGACTGCACCCCCGGCTTCTTCGGATCCAGATCCACCGCACCCAGCGCCTTGCGCTGCGCCTCGGCCGCCATGTCCAGGTCACCATTCAGATACGCGGTCGTGGCATCCACCGCACCCGTCAGGGACTTGCCCGCACGAGCCGCGATGAACTTCAGGTCAGGGGTCGTGTGCTCGGCGAACTGCGACAACGCCAGCGCGACCAGACCACCGACAGCCTGCTCCCCGTCCTTACCACCACCACCGTCACCGCCGCCCTCGGCAGTGATCGTCCCCGCACTCGACGCCGCCGACGACAGATGATCCCCGTACGACGTCGCATGCGTCTGAATCTTCGACGCGATCTCACCCGTCGTCTTCAGCACACCCTGAATACCCTGCGGCTTCAGATCCCAGCCGGTCA
>NZ_JBSFBQ010000153.1:0-1531 GCF_053593015.1 Streptomyces sp. NPDC002403
TAGTAGATGGGTGACAGGCGGCAGCTCCAGACGGCGGTGCTGGGAAGTGCGGATGTACAGGAGCCGAGGGCGCCGTCTGACCTGCTGCTTCGCTCACCACCCGGGCCCGGACCGCGACACGCTGATCTGCCGCTGGTACCTCCACCGCACCCGCGTGGACAGCGAAGCCATCGTCCGCCGGGTCCTGTCGGCACCGGGGCGTTCGCACGGCCCATCCCTCTTCTTCGGAGGGAATCCTCGTCTTCAGACGGGGAGGGAATCCAATCCTGAACCCTGCGGCGCGGAGCGCCGCGGTTTCGCTCCGGAGTGCCTCGCCCGCAGAGCCGCGCTCAGTCGGGCCGCTTCTGGTTCTCGTTGTAGTCCTTGACCATGTGGAGGGGTGCGCCGCCGCATGACCCCGCGAAATAGGAGCCGGACCAGAAGCGGCCCTGCATGATGGCCTGGTTGACGTGGCCGGTGAGCTCCTGTCTCAGAGGTCGTTTTCGTCCGATGTTTCATCCCGGGATGGGATGTTCTGTGGCCTTCTTCGGGTCGCGCCAGGAGATGGTGTTCTCATTGGTGAGGCGGCGGGCCATGAGGTCGGTCATGGCAATGTGGATCACGGCTTCGGAGCGGGTGGGCAGGGTTTCGTAGTCGCGGGCCAGGCGGCGGTGGAGCATGAGCCAGCCGTAGGTTCGCTCGACCGCTCACCGCTTCGGGATCGGGGTGAAGCCCCTGCTCCCAGGCTTGCGGGCGGTGATCTCCATGTCGATGCCGAGTGTGGCGGCATGCTCGACGAGGTGCTGGCGGTAACCGCCGTCGACCCCCACCTTGCGGATGCGCGGATGTTCGGCGGCGACGTGGTCGAGCAGCGCGGTGCCGGCAACGGAGTCCTGCACGCCGGCCGCGGTCACCAGCACGGCGAGGAGAAGGCCGAGCGTGTCGGTGACGATGCTTCGCTTCCTGCCGACGATCTTCTTGCCGGCGTCGATGCCCTGGCCGGTGGCGGGAACGCTGGTGGAGGTCTTGATGCTCCGGGCGTCGATCACGCAGGCCGTTGGCTCGGTGTCCCGGCCTTCCTTCTCTCGTAGAAGCTGCCGGAGCAGGCCGTTGAGCCGGGCGAACACGCCCTCGTCGGCCCATTTGGAGAAGTAGCCGTAGACGGTGTTCCAGTGCGGGAAGTCGTGCGGGAGGTACCGCCACTGGACCCCGGTGCGGTCCACGTACAAGATCGCGTCCATGATGTCGCGCAGGTCGTGCTCGGGCGGCCGGCCAAAAGCCAGGGCCCTGCCGCGGCGCTCGAAGCGCCACGCGGTCAGGACCGGCTCGATCAACTCCCAGCGGGCATCGGACAGATCACTCGGATACGGACGTCGCTTCGGCATGCATCCGGCGTACCGCGCCGGACCGAGTGCGCCCAGGCGCACAGCGATGGCGACGGAAGCACACGACCGCGGAGACCGGACATCCTGGGATGACACAGGAGCACGTAGCCTTCCGCCCCATCCGCAACTCCACCCGCCCCGCAGGCATCGACCGCCTCCACAACCTC
>NZ_JBSFBQ010000154.1:0-1488 GCF_053593015.1 Streptomyces sp. NPDC002403
CCGGGTGCGTTACTGGGCTGACCGGCAGATCTTCCTCAAGGACGCCAGGCTCAACCTGGAGACGCTTCACCAGCGGGCGCGCCAGACGGCCTTCCTCGTTCCCGGTCTCACGATCGTCGTCCGTGACGAACGGGGGCTCGACGGAGAGGGCAGGACCGAGGAGACCTTCCGCTTCGACGGTGGGATCAGCGAGTTCTGCGAGTACCTGGCCCAGGACAAGGCGGTCTGCGACATCCTGCGCCTGACCGGCCAGGGCACTTTCAAGGAGACCGTGCCGGTCCTGGACGAGCGCGGTCACATGACGGCGACCGAGGTCACACGTGAGCTCGCGGTCGACATCGCCCTGCGCTGGGGCACCGGATACGACACCAACCTCAAGTCCTTCGTCAATATCATCGCCACCCCCAAGGGCGGCACGCACGTGACCGGATTCGAGCGCTCCGTGACCAAGACGGTCAACGAGGCGCTGCGTTCCGCCAAGCTGCTCCGCGTCGCCGAGGACGACATCGTCAAGGACGACGCGCTGGAGGGCCTGACCGCGGTGGTCACCGTGCGACTGGCCGAGCCGCAGTTCGAGGGCCAGACCAAGGAGGTCCTCGGTACCTCGGCGGCCAACCGGATCGTCGCCAACGTCGTGGCCAAGGAGCTCAAGGCGTTCCTGACCTCGACGAAGCGTGACGCGAAGGCTCAGGCCAGGGCGGTTCTGGACAAGGCTGTCGCGGCCGCGCGGACCCGCATCGCGGCCCGTCAGCACAAGGACGCGCAGCGCCGCAAGACGGCGCTGGAGTCCTCCTCGCTGCCGGCGAAGCTGGCCGACTGCCGCAGCGACGACGTGGACCGCAGCGAGCTCTTCATCGTCGAGGGCGACTCCGCGCTCGGTACGGCCAAACTCGCGCGCAACAGCGAGTTCCAGGCACTGCTGCCGATCCGGGGCAAGATCCTCAACGTTCAGAAGGCATCCGTCTCGGACATGCTGAAGAACGCCGAGTGCGGCGCGATCATCCAGGTCATAGGAGCCGGGTCGGGGCGGACCTTCGACATCGACGCCGCCCGCTACGGGAAGATCGTCCTGCTGGTGGACGCCGATGTCGACGGCGCGCACATCCGCGTCCTGCTGCTGACGCTCTTCCAGCGGTACATGCGGCCCATGGTCGAGGCGGGCCGGGTCTTCGCAGCCGTGCCCCCGCTCCACCGGATCGAGCTGGTCCAGCCGAAGAAGGGCCAGGACAAGTACATCTACACGTACTCGGACAACGAGCTGCGTCAGCGGCTGCTGGAGCTCCAGCGGAAGAACATCCGGTACAAGGACTCGATCCAGCGCTACAAGGGCCTGGGCGAGATGGACGCCGACCAGCTGGCGGAGACCACGATGGATCCGCGCCACCGCACCCTGCGCCGGATCAACATCGGCGATCTGGAGGCGTCCGAGCAGGTCTTCGATCTGCTGATGGGCAACGAGGTGGCGCCGCGCAAGGAGTTCATCACCAG
>NZ_JBSFBQ010000155.1:0-1418 GCF_053593015.1 Streptomyces sp. NPDC002403
CCCGGAGGACCAGGCCGACCCCAACCAGACCCCCCACCCCGACACCCCCCCACCACAAACCATCGAGGACCTTGCCCGCACCATCCGCCAACTGGCCGGAAAACGGACTGGTGTACACCTCCGCGACCTGGCTACCCACCTCGGCCGGGACGAAGCCGAAATCAGGAACACCCTCAAGGCCAACGGCATCACCACCGTCAAGAAACTCCCCCTGCGGTTCGGCGACGAGCGGGTCATCCGGCTGGGGGTGCGAGTGGATGCTCTAGGCCGGCGCGGCCTCGCCCACCTCCCGCCCATCGAGGACCTCGCCCGCACCATCCGCAAGCTGGCCGCGCAGCACGGGTGGGGGGTCGGGGTGCATCTCGCCACCCTGGCCGCCCACCTCGGCCGGACGGAAGCCGAGATCAGGAACGTCCTCAAGGCCAACGGCATCAACGTCAAGACACTCCAGTTGTGGTTCGACGGCGAGCGGGTCGTCCGGCTGGGGGTGCGGGTGGATGCCCTGGGCCGGCACGGCCTAGCCCACTTCCCAACCGTCGAGGACCTTGCCCGCACTATCCGGGAGTTGGCATCAGCGAACGACCAGCCTGGTGTGCACCTTGACGACCTGACCACCCACCTCCGCAGCCTGCAGGAACTCGAGCACCTCGACCTGCAGAAAAACGAGATCAGGGGCGCCCTTGAGGCTGCTGGCATCGACATCCAGAGAATCGAGCTGTGGGTCGGTGACGAGCGGCGCGACCGGCTGGGGGTGCGGGTGGATGCCCTGGGCCAGCACAGCCGCTCAGACGGGGACGGGGCCAGGGGCGAGCCAGGTGAACTGCCCCCGGACGCCTCTGACGAACCGGGCAGGACAGGACCGCAGGAGGCGATGGCCCCGGCCGGCCCCGGCCGGGGCCACCACCCCACTTCCCCCTCACTGGCCATCGAGGACCTCGCCCGCACCATCCGCCGGATGGCTGCGCAGCACGGACGGAGGGTCGGGGTCGGTGTGTACCTCGGCGACCTGGCCGCCCACCTCGGCCGGACGGAAGCCGAGATCAGGGGTGTCCTCGAGGCCAACGGCATCAGCGTCAAGAAACTCGACCTGCGGTTCGACGGCAAGCCGCGCGACCGGCTGGGGGTGCGGGTGAATGCCCTGGGAGGGCGCGGCCTCGCCCACCTCCCGCCCGTCGAGGACCTTGCCCGCACCATCCGCGAGCTGGCCGGGGAACGGGTTGGCGTGTACCTCCGCGACCTGGCTACCCACCTCAGCCGGGACGAATTCGAGGTCAGGGGTGTCCTCGAGGCCGCTGGCATCACCGTCAGATCACTCGAACTATCGTTCGGCGGTGAGCGGCGCTTCTGGTTGGGGGTGCGGGTGGATGCTTTGGGCGGGCGTGGCCTGGTTGGGGGTGGGTCGGGTGGGCTGTCCCGGG
>NZ_JBSFBQ010000156.1:0-1390 GCF_053593015.1 Streptomyces sp. NPDC002403
TGAGTCGTTCTGGTGTCGCCTGATGGTGTGGACGGAGGCAGAACGTGCCGGTCCGATGCCCGTGGCCTGCTGGGATCGGTGGGGTGAGTGAACGCAAGCCGTACCAGAGCGACTTGACGGACGAGCAATGGGCGTTGATCGAGCCGGTGCTCACGGCCTGGAAGAACCGGCACCGTTCCGTCAGTGGCCACCAGGGCCGCTACTCGATGCGGGAGATCGTGAACTCGATCCTCTACCAGTCCCGGACCGGCTGTCAGTGGGCTCTCCTGCCGAACGACCTGCCGCCGAAGAGCGCGACGTACTACTACTACTTCGCCGCCTGGCGGGACGACGGCACCGACCAGCAGATCCATGAACTCCTGCGCTGCCAGGTGCGGGAGAGGAACCGGCGATTAGAGGACCCGACCCTGGTGATCCTGGACACCCAGAGTGTCCGGGCGGCCACCGGGGTCCCCGTGGTCACAACGGGCAAAGACGCCGCGAAACGGGTACCGGGCCGCAAGCGGGGACTGGCCGTGGACGTCCTCGGCCTGGTCATCGCCGTCACTGTGCTGGCCGCGAGCGTCCACGACAACGCCGCCGGCATCACTCTGCTCGACCAGGTCGCCGTCGCGGCCGGCGGCTCGGTCAGCAAAGCCCTGGTCGACCAGGGCTTCAAGAACCAGGTCGTCACGCATGGGGCCGCCCTTGGTATCGACGTCGAGATCGTCCAGCGGAACCCTGAGGAGCAGGGATTCGTTCCGCAGCCGAAACGGTGGCGGGTGGAGCAAACGTTCGGGATCTTGATACTGCACCGGCGGCTGGTCCGCGACTACGAACACCGTCCGGCCTCCTCCGCCTCACGTGTCTACTGGGCCATGACCCACGTCATGGCCCGTCGGCTCACCGACACGAACACGCTCACCTGGCGCGATCCGCGGGTGGCCGACGCGTGAACCTGAACCCTCTCCTGCAGGCACTCGACCTTCAGGAAGACGCCGCCCGGGCCCTGGCCGACGATCTCCGCACCCAGATCGACTCCCTGCAGACCCAACTCCGTAAGGCCGAACTACGTCTGGAACACCTCGCCATCACCCGCACGATCATCACCGGCCTTGCCGACCGAATCCCGGCCCAGACGGTCGACCCAGCAGGAAGTCCGGAGCTGCCTGAGCACCCGGACTACCCGCGCATCCTCGCCGTCTTCAACGACACCACCGGTCCGCTGAGGGCACGAGACATCTGTCAGGCCCTCGACTTCGAGCTCCTGCCGAAACACGTCTAACGCACCCGTGCCAAGATGAAACGCCTGGTCACAATAGGCATCCTCACTGAGGCCGAGCCCGGCACCTTCAGCAAGAAGCAGTAACCAAGTCCGGAACGGACATCAACTCACGAACCGCCCACTGAG
>NZ_JBSFBQ010000157.1:0-1329 GCF_053593015.1 Streptomyces sp. NPDC002403
CTTTCTGCCCCAGTGGATCGTGCCGTCGGGCAGCGAGTTCAGCAGCAGGTCACGCAGGTCACCGCGGTCCACCTCCGGGCGGCCGCCGGTGCCGTCGTCCTTCTCGGAGACGTGGACGGCGGCGTCCGGACCGACCAGGCGCATCTCCTGACCGCCCTCGTGGACGATCTTCAGAAAGTCCTCGTAGAGGCCGGCGGCGTGCAGCGCCTTCTGACCGTTCGCCTCGTGGATGTCGAGCATGCCGCCCTGGGTGCGGGCCGCGGCGGACGCTTCCAGTTCGAAGATGGCGGCCTGGATGCCGTTGACATGCAGGACACGGGCGGCGGTGAGGCCGCCGAGACCTCCGCCGATGATGGCGATGGGGTGATGGGTGCTCATGGGGGCCTCCGGATGACTGACCGAGTGCGCACGAAGCGCAGCCCGGGAAGGGGTTCGAAGTCGGCGCCACCCGTCCCGCCGACCTGCGGTGGGACGGGTGGGTCGCGAGGCGAGCTGACCGGACGCCTTCACAGTAACGAACGTGTTCGTTCCGAACAAGTTCGTCGCGGTCTCTGCTCGCGAGGCCACGGGACGTGCGCCCACGGCGGAGCTGCCCGGGCTGCGGGTGAGGTGATTTCAGCCCTTCGTGCCGGGGACGGGTGTATGCGTGATGCCGTTGACCAGAACGTCGAAGCTCCAGCCCATGCGGTCGTCGGCCGAGCCGCTGACCAGGGCGGGCATGTACGCCTTGATGGACGGATGGGTGGTCTCGTCCACGGACTGCAGGGCGCGGGTGGTGGCGTTCCAGTCGTCCTCGGCCATGGGGTCGTGTTCCTGCGTCGAGTGCTCGGCGGCCGTGGCCGTGGCGTCCTGGAGCAGCTTGTCCACGCCCCAGGCGACCTGCTCGCGGGAGGCTCCGCTGCGGGACAGCAGGTCCAGGACGCGCTCCACGAGCCGCAGGTAATTCTCGCCGCTGGGGCGCGCCACGAGAGCCGATCGGGCGAGTTGAGGGTGTGCGAACAGTACGGCGGTGTAGGAGGCCAGTACGGCGCGGAGCCGCTCGCGCCAGCCGTCCTCGGCACTCCCGCCGGTCAGGTCGACCTCGCCCAGCAGGGCGTCCAGCACGGCCGCGTGCAGTTCGGCGGTGTTGGCCACGTAGACGTACAGCGACGCCGGACCGGTGTCCAGCTCTTTGGCCAGGCGGCGCATGGTGACCTTCTCCAGTCCCTCGGCGCGCATGACCCGTACGGCGGTGTCCACGATCCACCGCCGCGAAAGGGCGGGCTTCGCGGGACGCTCGCGGCGGCTGATCGGTTCTCTTCTCGCAGTCATACCCCGATCGTAACGAAC
>NZ_JBSFBQ010000158.1:0-1272 GCF_053593015.1 Streptomyces sp. NPDC002403
GGGCCTTGACCCTGGGTTTTGGACACCGGAGACACTTGGATCTTGATGGTCCAGGAGAACGGAGTCCCCGTGGGGATGAAGCATTACCCCGCCGAGTTCAAAGCGGATGCGGTCGCGTTGTACCGGTCGAGGCCGGGAGCGACGATCAAGTCCGTCGCCGGTGATCTCGGGGTGAACACCGAGACGCTGCGGAACTGGATCCGGGCCGCCGACGGGCGCCGGCCCGGCGGCGACGCTGTTCAGGCGGAGCTGGCCGCCGCTCGCAAGAGGATCCGTGAGCTCGAGGAAGAACGGGACATTCTCCGCAAGGCGGCCCGGTATTTCGCGACGGAGACGCGCTGGTGAACCGCTACCAGTTCGTTGACGATCACCAGCGCCGACACGGCGTGAAGCGGCTCTGCGACATCCTCGGCCTGGCCCGCTCGAGCTTCTACTATTGGCGCCGCACCGCATCCGCGAGAGCGGCCCGCCAGACCGTCGAAGCCGGGATCGCGGCCCGGATACGCAAGGTCCACCAAGACTCCGACGGCACCTACGGAGCCCCCAGGATCACCGCAGAACTCCGCGACGAGGGCGGCCCGGTGGTCAACCACAAGCGCGTCGCGAGGATCATGCGGTCCATCGGGCTCGAGGGAGTCCGTCTGCGCCGCCGGCACCGCACCACCGTCGCGGACCAGACCGCAGCGAAGGCGCCAGACCTGATCGGCCGTGACTTCACCGCGGCCGCAGTCAACAGAAAGTACGTCGGCGACATCACATACCTGCCGGTCAGCGGCGCGAAGCCGCTCTACCTCGCGACCGTCATCGACCTCGCCTCACGCCGGCTCGCCGGGTGGGCGATCGCTGACCACATGCGGACAGAACTCGTCATCGACGCCCTCACGGCCGCCGAGCGGACCCGCGGAAACTTGACCGGAGCGATCATGCACACCGACCACGGATCTCAATATTCGAGCAGGGCCTTCGCGGAACTCTGCAGGTCAGCTGGGGTCCGGCAGAGCATGGGCGCGATCGGGTCCAGCGCCGACAACGCTGCCGCGGAAAGCTTCAACGCCGCCTTCAAGAGGGAGACGCTCAAAGGCCGCAAAGCCTGGTCGAGCGAGCGTGAGGCCAGGCTCGACGCCTTCCGCTGGCTGACCCGCTACAACACCCGGCGCCGGCATTCCCGCCTCGGTCAGCGGTCTCCGATTGCCTACGAGAACGCCGTCCAAGCAGCAGCAACTACCCTGACCCAAGCCGCATAGACGTGTTCAACATCCGGGGTCAAGGCCC
>NZ_JBSFBQ010000159.1:0-1197 GCF_053593015.1 Streptomyces sp. NPDC002403
TCACCACCGAGGCGACGGACTGGGATCCCTCCACCGAGGCGATGGACTGGGACCTTTCCGGGGAGCAGGGCCTGGACACCGGCGTTTGGGGGGCCGGTCTCCCGGAATGGGGAATGAACCAGCCGGACCACAACCCCGACCACGGCCACGGCCACGGCGACGGCCACGGCGACGGCTGGATGGTCGGTAACGGTCCTGGTCTCGACGCGTTTGCCCTTCCCGGTGCGGACGGACAGGCCGACTGGGCAGCCATCACGAGGGACCTTCTCGGTCTTGGTTCCGAGGAGGAGGTGATCGCGGAGCACCATGAACAGGCGCAGCGGCTGCTCGCGGACCTTTCCCTCCAGGCCCCGCCCCCGGCACCACCGGCGGACCCCACCCTCACCACCGAGGCGACGGACTGGGGCGCGCTGATGGACTGGGATCCCTCCACCGAGGTGATGGACTGGGACCTTTCCGGGGAGCAGGGCCTGGACAACGGCGTTTGGGGGGCCGGTCTCCCGCAACAGGGAACGAACCACCCGGACCACAATCACAACCCCGACCCCGACCCCGGCCTCGGCGACGGTGACGGCTGGATGGTTGGTAACGGTCCTGGTTTCGACGCGTTTGCCCTTCCCGGTGCGGACGGACAGGCCGACTGGGCAGCCATGACCAGGACCCTTCTCGGTCTTGGTTCCGAGGAGGAGGTGACCGTGGAGCACCATGAACAGGCGCAGCGGCTGCTCGCGGACCTTTCCCTCCAGGCCCCGCCCCTGGCACCACCGGCGGACCCCACTCTCACCGCCGGGGTGATGGACGGGGATCGCTCCACCGGGGCGATGGACTGGCACCCCTCCGCCGACGAGCAGGGCCTGGACACCGGTGTTTGGGGGGCCGGTTTCCCGGAGCAGGGGGAGGACTTTGGTGGGCAGATGGTCGGTGCTTTGGGGATGGGGCCGGCTGCCGGTGAGGGCGGGGACGGCGGGCCGCTCGACGAACAGCGTGATGACACTGATGGTGCGTGGTGGGGGGTCGGTGGCCCTGCCACCGCCGCCGCTGGTGGTCCTGCCAGCGGTGCTGCTGCTGGTGGGGGTGGTGTCCCGGGCGCGGGGTCTGGTGGTGTGGATCCTGGTGGTGTGGTGCCGGTGCGTACGGTGGGCAATGGGCTGTGTCAGTTGTATGCGGTTGTGGTCACTGATCCGGGGCTTGCCGGTT
>NZ_JBSFBQ010000160.1:0-1192 GCF_053593015.1 Streptomyces sp. NPDC002403
CGACCCCGGCGCCCCCACCGGGACCCGGCAGTCCGGGAAGCACCGGATCCGTACTCAGGACCACGGGCACAGCACGAACGAAGGACTCCCCGCCCTTGACACCACCGCCCGCGGCCTCCTCACCCTGCTGGGAGGAACCGGTGTCCTGCTGGGAGGTACCGGTACTCATGGCCGGCACCGTGACCGCCGCAATGTCCGCCTGCGGATGACGGCTCTGGTGTGTGTCCGAAACCCCCAGCGGGACAGACACAGCACCCTCCGGCGCGGAAAGACCCGAGGCACGCCCGTCAGGACTGTGCGAATCAGGACCGTCCACGCCGGGCGCGCGAGTGCCGGAGGTGTCGGTGCCGGGGACGGGCACACCGGGGACGTGGGTGGGTGCGCCGGCCTGGTGCTTGGCAGGCTGGACCGGTGCACTCCCGTTCTGCTGCACGGGTGCCGAAAGCAGGGTCTGCGGGTCCTGCCTCCCAGGACCCTGCCGGGTGGTGGGGGCGGGTGTGTCCGTGGGGGCGGTCCCGGACGGCACAGGGCCATGAGCAGCCAGAGGAACCTGCCGGACAGCATCACCGCCGAGGCCGGGGACATCGGTTCCGGACCGGGTCTCCCCAACGGCGGCCGGCTCGTCGACGACATCCACCGTCCGCGGCCCGGCCCCGGTCTCATCGCCCGGCACCTCAACCCGCCCGAGCAAAACCCGATCCCCGACCCGGCCCGAGGCCTGATCCCGGACTTGCTCCGGAATCTGGTCGGGGGCATGGTCCGGGGCCTGGTCCGGAGTCTGGTCGGGGGCATGCTCCGGGGCCTGGTCCGGAGTCTGGTTGTGCCGGTCGTGGCTCCCGCCCATGGTGTTCGTCCCCGCAGGCAGGCCCGAACCCGCGAACCCACCGGTGGGCCCACTGGTCGTGCCGGTCGGCAGGTCCGTGCCGCTCGCCGGCACCTCCGTGCCACCATCCACCGGAACCGGGCCGCTCTGCAGACCGGTATCCACGAAACTCGTGGGAACGTCACCAATGCCCGAGAACCAGGACACCCCGCCCACCTCGCCGACCTCGCCGACGTGGCCGAGGTGGCCGAGGTGGCCGAAGACCGGCGGGGTATCACTTGTGTCGTTGAAGCCGCTGACGTCGCTGTAGAGCGACGAGGCATCACCCGGATCAGTGACGTCGCTGACATCGCTGAAGTCCAACGAGGC
>NZ_JBSFBQ010000161.1:0-1188 GCF_053593015.1 Streptomyces sp. NPDC002403
CAACTCGCCCTGAAGTTTGCAGTGTTGTTCCCGCACCTCGACGAGCGGCAGCGGCGTCTGCTGATGGCAACCGAGGCCCGTTTGCTGGGCCATGGCGGGATCCGGGCCGTCGCGCGGGCGGCCCAGGCCAGCGAGACCACGGTCCGCAGGGGCGTGGACGAGCTGGAATCCGAGGCGGAACCGTTGGGACGGGTTCGCCGACCCGGGGGCGGGCGCAAGAAAGCAGCCGACATAGACCCGAGACTCCGGCCAGCCCTGCTCGCCCTGGTTGAGCCGGACTCGCGCGGGGATCCGATGTCACCGCTGCGCTGGACGACGAAGTCGACCAGGAAACTGGCCGAGGAACTCACCCGCCTGGGGCACAAGGTCGGCGCCGACACGGTGGGTGACCTGCTGCGGGAGGAAGGCTTCAGCCTGCAGGCCAACGCCAAGACCATCGAGGGCTCCCAACACCCGGACCGCGACACCCAGTTCCACTACATCAACGAGCAGGCCAAGGCCCATATGGACACCGAACAGCCGGTGATCAGCGTGGACACCAAGAAGAAGGAGATGGTCGGCGAGTACAAGAACGCCGGACGCGAGTGGCGGCCGACCGGCGAGCCGGTGAAGGTCAGGACGCACGACTTCCTCGACCGGCAGGGACCGGGCAAGGCGATCCCGTACGGGATCTACGACATCGCCGCGAACACCGGCTGGGTGAATGTCGGCACGGACCACGACACCGCAACGTTCGCGGTCGCCTCCATCCAGCGTTGGTGGCAGGCCCGCGGTCGGCACGACTACCCGGCCGCCACCCGGCTTCTGATCACCGCCGACGCAGGCGGCTCCAACGGCCACCGCACCCGCGCCTGGAAGACCGAACTCGCCGCGCTCGCCGCCGAGACGGGACTGGAGATCACGGTCTGCCACATGCCTCCGGGCACGTCGAAGTGGAACAAGATCGAGCACCGGCTCTTCTCCCATATCAGCATGAACTGGCGCGGCAGACCGTTGACCAGCCACGACGTCATCGTGAACAGCATCGCCGCGACCACCACCCGCACCGGGCTACGGGTCGAGGCCCATCTGGACACCGGCGCCTACGAAACCGGAATCAAGGTCTCCGACGCCGAGATCGACGCCCTGCCGATGCACCGCCACCGCTTCCACGGCGACTGGAACTACACCCTCAACCCCGCCCACGCA
>NZ_JBSFBQ010000162.1:0-1183 GCF_053593015.1 Streptomyces sp. NPDC002403
TAGGTCCGTGCTGCCCTGGGCTGCCGTCGGCTCTGTGAGGTTCAGTGCGGCGAAGACCCGGTCGCTGGTTGTGCCGGGGGCGGTGATCCGGGGGGCGGGGTGGTGGGTGTGGCCGGGGCCAGCCGGGTCCGTGGTCTCCTGCGGTGCTGTCCTGCTGGGTTGGTCGGAGGTCCCCCGGGGCAGTTCACCTGGCCCGTTTTCGGCGATGCCGTGCCGGCCCAGGGCATCCACCCGCACCCCCAGCCGGTTGAGCCGCTTGCCATCGAACCGCAGTTTGAGTTTCTGGGTGGTGAGGCCGTGGGCCGCAAGGACGCCCCTGATCACGCCTTCCTCCAGGCCGAGGCGGGCGGCCAGGTCGGCGAGATGCACACCGAGGTGGCTGTTCGCTGCTGCCAGCTGGCGGATGGTGCGGGCGAGGTCCTCGATGGTCGGGAGGTGGGCGAGGCCGTGCCCGCCCAGATCCTCCACCCGCACCCCCAGCCGTCCGCGCTGCTTGTCGCCGAACTGCAATTGGAGTTTCGTCTTGAGGATGATGCCGTTGGCCTCGAGGACGTTCCTGATGCCGTATTCCTGCAGGTCGAGGTGCTTGAATTCCTGCTGGCCGCGGAGGTGGGTGGTCAGGTCGGCAAGGTGCACACCGACGCGATTCCGCTGCCCGGCCAGCTCGCGGATGGTCCGGGCGATCTTCTCGATGGACGGGAGGTGTGCCGGTCCCGGCATCCCCGGAACACCGACGACCTGCCCACGGGGTTCCTCCCCCTGTTGCGGGAGACCGGCCCCCAAAACGCCGGTGTCCAGGCCCTGCTCCCCGGAAAGGTCCCAGTCCATCAGCGCGCCCCAGTCCGTCGCCTCGGTGGTGAGGGTGGGGTCCGCCGGTGGTGCCGGGGGTGGGGTTTGGAGGGAGATGTCGGCGAGGAGCCGTTGTGCCTGTTCGTGGTGTTCCGCGGTCACTTCCTCCTGGGGATCGAGGCCGAGAAGGGTCCTGGTCATGGCTGTCCAGTCGGCCTGTCCGTCCGCGCCGGGAAGGGCGAACGCGTCGAAACCGGGACCGTTACCGGCCATCCAGCCGTCGCCGTCGCCGGGGTCGTGGTCGTGGTCGGGGTTGTGGTTGTGGTCCGGGTGGTTCGTTCCCTGTTGCGGGAGACCGGCCCCCAGAACGCCGGTGTCCGGGTTCTGGCTGTCC
>NZ_JBSFBQ010000163.1:0-1176 GCF_053593015.1 Streptomyces sp. NPDC002403
CGACCCCGGCGCCCCCACCGGGACCCGGCAGTCCGGGAAGCACCGGATCCGTACTCAGGACCACGGGCACAGCACGAACGAAGGACTCCCCGCCCGTAACGTGGGTGCCGGGGGCAGGGACACCGGGGACGTGGGTGCCGTGGGTGGGTGCGCCGGCCTGGTGCTCGGCAGGCTGGACCGGTGCACTCCCGTTCTGCTGCACGGGTGCCGAAAGCAGGGTCTGCGGGTCCTGCCTCCCAGGACCCTGCCGGTCGGCGCCCTGGACTGCCGTCTGCTGGGAACCGGCGGATCCAGTGACCAGGACCGGGAGGCCAGTGTCCAGGGATGGGCCGAGGCCGGGAGTGTCTCTCGGGTCCGGGAGTGGGATTCCCCGTCTCCGGCGTTTGGAGGGGTTCTGGTCCGTGGCCCGGCTCTCACGAGTGTCGCGCTTGCGAGTGTCGCGTTTGCGCTTCCCCGTGGGGGTGCCGGGCTGGTCGTTCCCTGCCGTGGGGGCGGGGGGCAGGTCCGCGTTGCTGTCCTGGGCTGCTGCCGGCCCCGTGGGGTTCAGCACAGCGAAGACCCGCTCGCTGGTCGTGCCGGCGGCGTTGGCCCCGGGGGCGGGGAGAGGTGCGGAGGGTGTCGGGGCGGTGGCCCCGGGGGTGTTTTCTGCGGGCCCGTCCGGGTACGGGGCGCTGTCGGTGGGGTGCACACCGCCTTGGTGGTTCACTGCCTGTTTGCGGGGAGTGCGGGCGAGGTCCCCGGCGGCCGGCGGAAGAGAGGCGGGGTGGTGGGTCCGGTTGGGGCTGTCCGGGTCCGTGGTCTCCTGCGGTGCTGTCCTGCCCGGCTCGGCGGAGGCGTCCGGGGACAGTTCCTGGGCCCCGTCCCCGGCAAGGCCGTGCTGGCCCAGGTCCTCCACCCGCACCCCGAGCCGGTTGAGCCGCTTGCCATCGAACCGCAGGCCGAGTTTCTTGACGCTGATGCCGTTGGCCGCAAGGACACCCCTGATCACGCCTTCCTCCAGGCCGAGGCGGGCGGCCAGGGTGTCGAGGTGCGCACCGACCCGTTTCTGCTGCGCGGCCAGCTGGCGGATGGTGCGGGCGATGTCCTCGATGGCCGGGAGGTGGGTGATGCCGTGCCGGCCCAGGGCATCCACCCGCACCCCCAGCCGTTCGCGCCGCTCATCGCCGAACAACAGTT
>NZ_JBSFBQ010000164.1:0-1172 GCF_053593015.1 Streptomyces sp. NPDC002403
ACCGCCACCCGATCACGAGAAGAACCGGCAACACCCCCGACAACCGGCCGAAGAGAAACACGATGACGGGCCCCGCCAGAACCGACCGGACCCACACTCTCCCCCCCACCCGCCCCACCCGACCCACCGGAAGCATCCCGGGACAGCCCACCCGACCCACCCCCAACCAGGCCACGCCCGCCCAAAGCATCCACCCGCACCCCCAACCGACGTGAGCGCCGCTCGTCGCCGAACCGGAGGCTGAGTCTCTGGATACTGATGCCGGCGGCCTCGAGGACACTCCTGACCTCGTCTTCCCGCAGGCGGAAGCGGGCGGCCAGGTCGGCGAGGTGCACACCGGGTTGGTTGTCCGCTGCTGCCAGCTCACGGACGGTGCGGGCAAGGTCCTCGACGGGCGGGAAGTGGGCGGTGCTATGCCCGCCCAAATCATCCACCCGCACCCCCAGCCAGTTGCGCCGCTCGCCACCGACCAGCAGTGTGATTCTCTGGACAATGATGCCGGCGGCCTCTAGGGCACCCCTGATCTCGAATTCCTTCAGGCGGAGGTGGGCGGCCAGGTCGGCGAGGTGCACACCAAGGTGGTTGTTCGCTGCTGCCAGCTCGTGGATGGTGCGGGCGATGTCCTCGACGGTCGGGAGGTGGGCGAGGCCGTGCCCGCCCAGGTAGTCCACCCGCACCCCCAGCTGTTTGCGCCGCTTGCCGTCGAACCGCAGTTCGGCTGTCTTGACGCTGATGCTGGCGGCCTTGAGGACATCCCTGATCTCGTCTTGCGTCCGGCGGAGGTGGGCGGCCACGATCTCAAGGTGCACACCGGCCCGTTCCCCGGCCAGCTCACGGATGGTGCGGGCGAGGTCCTCGACGGTCAGTGGGGGGGAGGCGGGGTGGTGGGTCTGGCTGGGGCCGGCCTGGTCCATCGTCTCCTCCCGTCCTGTCCCGCCCGGCCCGTCGGAGGCATCCGGGAGCAGTTCACCCGACCCGTCCCCGTCCCCGAGGCCGTGCCGGCCCAGGGCATCCACCCGCACCCCCAGCCGATGGCGCTGCTTGTCGCCGACCGGCAGTTTGAGTTGCTGGACGGTGATGCTGGCAGGCTCGAGAACGTGTCTGATCTCGTATTCCTGTAGGCGGAAGTGGGTGGTCAGGGTGGAGAGGTGCACCCCGGTGCGTTCCCCGGC
>NZ_JBSFBQ010000165.1:0-1075 GCF_053593015.1 Streptomyces sp. NPDC002403
AGACCGGACATCCTGGGATGACACAGGAGCACGTAGCCTTCCGCCCCATCCGCAACTCCACCCGCCCCGCAGGCATCGACCGCCTCCACAACCTCGCCCGCGCCGCACCCCAACACTCCGAGAATCCGCTAATAAGCGGGCAGTTCAGATTTAAACGACCTCTAAGTGGGCATTTAATGTCGATTTGCGACGGGCGTTTCGACACGCTTCGCCGTATTCATCACCAACGTGCACGGCCTGAAATGCCTGGAAGCTCCGCATTGACAGGACTCTTCCGCCTCATTTTTAAACCAAACGGAATCCAGTGCTGAGAAGCGGATTAAACGGGCTCACGGGTCGTCACCCGGAAAGCCGCGAAGGCTAACGTAAGGTGCGAATTATCCCGAAGATAGTTGGCCACCTGAACGACTTAATACCGCAATCCATCACTAAACGCCCTCTAAGTGAGCGTTTGGTTCGCATATCAGGTGTTTGGCTGCGGTTCTGAGCGGTCAAGCGTGGTCGCCTGAGCGATGATTCGCCGGGGGAAGTGGCTTGCTGATCATTTCAGAATGAGATCGGTGTGTTGGCTTGGCAGTTGGGTGTTGTGTCGGCAGGATCTTCCGGGTGTCTGCTGATCTCGTGCCCGATGACCTGTGGGAACGCATAGCCCCGCTGCTGCCTCCTCGTCCGCCTCGGCGGCACCGGTATCCCGGGCGGCTGCCGGCCGATGACCGTGCTGCTCTGCGGGGCATCGTTTACGTGCTGCGCAAAAGTGTGAGCTGGCGCGACGTCCCCGCAGAGCTGGTCGGCTGCAGCGGGGTGACGGCCTGGCGACGTCTGCGGGACTGGACCGAAGCCGGAGTCTGGCCCCGCCTGCACGAAGCCCTGCCGGCGGAACTACGTAAAGAGGGCTTGCTGGAGATGGACGACGCTGCGATCGACGGCTCGCACGTCAGGGCCCTCAAAGGGGGGCTCACACCGGACCTTCGCCGGTCGACCGGGCACGCCCCGGCAGTAAACACCACATCATCGTCGACCGGCACGGAACCCCGCTCGCCGTCGCTCTGACCAGCGGGAACCGCCACGACGTCAC
>NZ_JBSFBQ010000166.1:0-1071 GCF_053593015.1 Streptomyces sp. NPDC002403
TTGGTCGGAGGTATCCCGGGGCAGTTCACCTGGCCCGTTTTCGGCGAGGCCGTGCCGGCCCAGGGCATCCACCCGCACCCCCAGCCGCTTGAGCCACTCGCCGCCGGACCGCAGCTTGAGTGACTCGACGGTGACACCGTGGGCCGCAAGGACGCGCCTGATCATGCCTTCCTCCAGACCGAGGCGGGCGGCCAGGATGGCGAGGTGCACACCGAGATGGTTGTTCGCTGCTACCAGCTGGCGGACGGTGCGGGCGATGTCCTCAATGGTGGGGAGGTGGGCAGCACCGTGCCGGCCCAGGTCGTCCACCCGCACCCCCAGCCGGGTGAGCTGCTTGTCGCCGAACTGCAGCTTGAGTGGCTGGACGTTGATCCCGTTGGTCGCAAGGACGTTCCTGATCTCGAATTCCTGCAGGCCGCCGAGGTGGGTGGTCAGGTCGGCGAGGTGCACACCGGTCCCCCGTTTCCGCTGCGCGGCCAGCTGGCGGATGGTGCGGGCGATGTCCTCGATGGGCGGGAGGTGAGCGAGGCCGTGCCCGCCCAGAGCATCCACCCGCACTCCCGGCCGGGCACGCCGTTCATCGCCGAACTTCAATTGGAGTGACTCGACGGTGACCCCGGCGATCTCGAGGACGTTTCTGATCTCGAATTCCTGCAGGCGGAGGTGTTCGGATTCTTGCAGGCCGCCGAGGTGAGTGGTCAGGTCGGCGAGGTGCACACCGACCCCCCGCCCGTGCTGCGCGGCCAGCTGGCGGATGGTACGGGCAAGGTCCTCGACGGCCGGAAGGTGAGCGAGGCCGTGCCCGCCCAGAGCATCCACCCGCACCCCCAACCGACGTGAGCGCTCGTCGCCGAACGACAGCTCGACTTTCTTGACGGTAATGCCGTTGGCCTCGAGGACGTTCCTGATCTCGTCTTGTGTCCGGCGGAGGTGGGTGGTCAGGTCGGCGAGGTTCACACCGACCCGCCCCCTGGCGAGTTGGCGGATGGTGCGGGCGAGGTCTTCGATGGGCGGGAGGTGGGTGGTGCCGTGCCGGCCCAGGTCCTCCTCCCGCATCGCTGGCAGGTCCGG
>NZ_JBSFBQ010000167.1:0-1029 GCF_053593015.1 Streptomyces sp. NPDC002403
TAATGGTGGAGTCGGGTATTGGAACTGCCTGAATACCTCGGCCAGTGCGGACCCATGCCGTGAAGTCGTCGGCGAGTCCGGGCGGGTTGTCGCTTCGGTTCGGCGAGCGATCCCTTCGTAGTACTCCAGCTCGTGGAGGCACTGGCCTGCCGGTCATATTCTCGATGACGCCATCGTCGTGGAGGTCGCGGGCGTGCTGGACGCATGCCTGGTTGAAGTTGGCCTCGATCAGCGCGGCGATCGGTCCCATGGTTGTCATGCAGTCTTCGGGGTGGGTGTGCTGGTTGTCGTGCCAAAGTCCGAGTTCGCTGATCCACCGGTGGCGTGCTGTGGTTCCGTCGGGGTCTTGGGTCAGGTCGCCGATGGCTGTGAGCTTGTTCTGGAGCCAGAAGGCATAGTTCCAGTGGGCTTCCGCCTCGTCGGAGGCGTCCGCGATGGTGCGGTGGAACTGGGCTTCGGTGTATCCGCTGGTCAGAGTGGGCTGTTGTGGGTCGTCCCTCTCATTGTCGATGAAGAAGGAGATGACGTAGATGTCCTTTGCTTCGGCAGTCGGGGTCGGGCTGGGGGCTCGGGTGGCAAAGGTTCGGAGGTGGTTCTGGAAGGTCACGGGGCTGGAGCCTTTCGAGTGCGGTTGCTGATGTTGGCGGCGTAAGTGGCCCAGTCACCGGCGGCGGCTCGCTGCCACTTGACAGCGACGCTGATGTGGATGCCGAGGGTGTGGGCGAGGACTGCGGGGGGCAGTTCGGTGGCGAGCTGGAAGAGCGCGGTCGAGCGGGTCTCGGCGAGTCGGATGCCGAGCTTGCGGAGCCGTTCGCCCATGGCCCAGGCGCTGATCGGTCGGCCGGGCTGGCCGCCGGGGAAGAGCCAGGGCGAGTCGGTCTGGGCGAGGACCGCGGGGCTGCGACGGGCGGAGGCTTGCTTCAGGGCCAGCTCGGCGACGGGCCCGGGCAGGGCGACCGCGACGTCGCCGAGGCGGATGTGGACCGTTCCTTCCGACTCTTCGATGTGAGTGGTGGTCAGCCGGGCTAT